>JAYWAJ010000496.1:0-8482 GCA_043782525.1 Deltaproteobacteria bacterium
CCGACCTCACGCTCGACGTGCAGATGCTGAAAGCGGTGAACGCAAAAAAATGGTGACCCCCGCCGCACGCCGCCAGGCTGCGGGTTTTCTCCAGGCGGATTTCGAAGTGAGTGAGCGCCGCGCGTGCGGCGTGGTCGAGCTGCCGCGCGCGACCTGCCGCTACCAGAGCGTGATGGTCGAGGATCCGCAGCTGCGCAAGGATCTGCGCCAGCTCGCCGGCGAATGGCCGCGCTACGGCTACCGGATGCTGCACGGGCTGCTCAAGCGCAAGGGCTGGGCCATCAACCACAAGCTCGTCTACCGCCTCTACCGAGCGGAGGGGCTGACCGTACGCAGGCGCATCCGCAAGCGCATCGCTGCCTCAAGGCGCCTGCACCTCGACGCGCCTGCCGGGCCCGACCAGCGCTGGAGCATGGACTTTGTCTCGGACGCGCTCGCCGACGGGCGCGTCTTCCGCACGCTCAACATCATCGACGACTACAGCCGCGAGTGCGTGGCCATCGAGGTCGATACCTCGCTGGGCGGGGCGCGCGTAGTCCGCGTTCTCGCGCGGCTCGCAGCGCAGCGCGGCCTCCCAGAGCGCGTCGTGATGGACAACGGGCCGGAGTTCACCAGCAAGGCCCTCGACGCCTGGGCGCACGCTGCTCGCGTGAAGCTGCACTTCATTAGGCCCGGGAAGCCGACCGAGAACGCCTTCGTTGAAAGTTTCAACGGCCGCTTCCGCGACGAATGCCTCAACGAGAACTGGTTCACCAACTTGATCGATGCAAGAACGAAGATTGAAATCTGGAGACGCCACTACAACGAAGAGAGGCCGCACAGCTCACTGTTCGGATCGACGCCGATCGAGTACTCAAACCGCTGCAGAGGACTGGCACAATAGGTGGACGGAAACGGGGGGCAGGTCATTTCGACCTGCATACCATTTTCCCGGTGCTAGACCTCTCGGCACTACGTGCTCTGCACATCCGGTTCCAGTGTCTGTTGCTCCAACTCCGACCGGGCGATCCCGATCTAGTCGGTCGCGATGAATTGTCGATGATTGGAATTTACCGCGAACCTGTGGATGGGTTTGCGAGCATACTTTCACAGGAGGAATGGGCGAAGGCGGTGGAGGACGCCCGGCTGCACGGCCTACGGCTCGTCCGGCTGCCCGGGTTGGTCGTCGAGATTCGCGACTACTCGCTGGAGGGCCAGTGAGGGCGCACAAGCCAACCCTGTTGTCAGACCTAGCCCGAGCTCGCCGGTAGTGGCCCAACCTTGGATTCCGACCGAGGACCAGAAGGCCGCCATGGCTAACGGCACCCTGATCGCTATCCCGATCCGCGGTGTCCCTGCGTGTTGATCCGCCAGGAGGGCGATGATCAGGCACCGGCGGCGTAACTGCGGGGACCCGCTGTTACGGAATTTTTCGACCCACTCTGGGTCGGTCTGCCCGACCGGCTGGTTTACAAGACAGGCAGCGCGGAGTTGCGTGCCGCATCTGTTGAGTCCAGATTACACCCGTGTTATTTGCTCACCCCATGGGCACCACTGGCTTCAACGCTGACACTGTTCAGCGCCTGACCGGCATCACCTACCGGCAGCTGGACTACTGGGACAGGACCGGCCTCGTTCGCCCTTCGATCCGCGGGGCACGGGGCAAGGGCTCTCGTCGTGTGTATTCCTTTCGGGACGTGGTTGAGGTGCGTGTGGTCAGCAGGATGCGCGCATCGGGTGTGTCGCTGCCCACCGTTCGGAAGGCGGTGCGCTACCTGACGCAACACTTCGACCATGTCCTTCGCCCTCTCGCACAACTCACGCTCGTCGCGGACGGCAAGAGAGTTCTCGTCAAGTTGGAAGACCGGCCGCACATGATCGATGCAACAGCGGACGGGCAGGTCGTCATCACCGTTGCCGTCGCGGCCATCGCGGAAGAGCTCAAGAACACCGTGACCGAGCTTTCTGCGCCGCGCGAAACTACTTTCAAGCTCCGTGGCCAGACGTATCGCGCCGTCCTCACCCCTGACCTCGAGGCGGGCGGCTTCACTGTCGAAGTGCCAGAGCTTCCAGGTGTGATCACCGAGGCCGACACCCTTTCTGAGGCGCGGCGGCTGGCGCGCGACGCCGCAGCCGCTTGGCTCGACGCTTCTCAGTCATTCCCAGCGAATGCCCGCGCTGCACGGTAAGGGGTGGGACGGCTCGCACAGATCGTCCCGCACCGGATGCTGCGAGCCTTTGTCCGGCTCGGCTGGACGAACCTGCGCCAGACCGGAAGTCACGTCGTTATCGGGAAGCCAAGCCACACGCCCGTCACCATCCCTGTCCACCCCGGCACGCTGAAGCTTGGCACCGCCAAGGCGATTCTGAAGCAAGCGGGTGTCTCAGAGGAAGCGTTCTTCGCAGTTTACTGAGAGCCTTCGAAGAGCCCCGAGCCCTCGGCTCATCCGAGCGCACTGGTCATGCCGAGGCCCTGCCAGATGAGGACCCTCGCGGGCTACTGCGCGCACAGTCTCCCTTTGCGGGCTAAGGCTCCAGCCGCTCGCCATCCGTAGCACTAGGCGGCGGCAGCGCCCGTTTCGAGTTCGCAGCCGAGGCCTGGCGGACGCGGGCCGCCTACTAGCTTGTTCAATCGTCCAAGACGGGTGCCCAAGGACCGCATGTTCCGTCCTGACTGACTGCGCGAACCCGCCGCTCTTTATCCGCATAGTGGAGGATTTCTCCGCTCAACCCTCGAAGGATCGTGACGAAAGCCATCCCGGCGGGGCCGATCCCAGCGTCCATACGACGGCGGCGCGGACTGATCACCTGCAGCGTCGACAATTCTGCCACTCGGTAAGGCAATGGGGTGCTCTCCTCGAGGCCAGCAGGCCTCACTCTTTCTAGTGGAGAAAGGCATGGACGTGATGAGCGCGCGCCATGAAGGATCGGGGAGCGGGCTCCCACAGGGGAGAGCTGATGGTCCAAGTTCAGCCGACCACCATCCTCTTCACCTGCACCGGCGCGAACCCCCTGCCCGTCCGACTCCGCACGCCTCGCCGCTCCAGCTCCGCCGCCACCCCGCGCAGCGACAAGCCCCCTGCGAGCGCAGCTGCCGGGCCACGGCGCGCGCTTCCTCCTCGGTGGGGTCAGGCTCCAGCCGCTCCCCGTCCCCGGCCACACGGCGGCCGTAGGGCGCCTGACCGCCGGTGTACTCGCCCTGGCTAGCCTTGTGCTGCATCGCCGTGGCTCCTTACCCGCACCAAGGCATAAATCCCTCCGGAACGTCAGCGGCGAATCGAACCAGGCGAAGCCGGCGCTGCAGCCGTGCCGCCGCGCCATCGCACGACGTCGACGCCTTTGACGAGCAGCCACAGCATCAGCAACAGGCCGCCGAGCGCGAGCGGCGCCAGCAGGGCGTCCGACGAATACTCCGGCGCGAGGACGTACGTCGCGTTCTTCGCAACGAAACCGAGCCCGCCGGCCATCAGCACGGCGCCGATCGCCTTTGGCAGGAAGCCCGATCGATAGATCAGATACCCGCGCAGGAACGTCGTTACGCCATAGAACGCGAGGAATGCCCACCCTGCCCGCCCGAAGATCTTCATGCAGAGCAGCGTGAGGCCGTCGATCTGCTGGCGCGAAAATCCGGTGAGGAACGATGCGTCCTTCGCCCAGATCGTCGGCAGGAAGTAGAACAGCTCCGCGAAGGCGTACGTCGCCGTCGCAATCAGGCCGAAGAAGGCGGCGCCGAGCGCAAGCGTGCGGCTCACGGGCTCGAGGAGGACGTAGAACATCAGCGCCAGGCCGACGTCGCACAACGCCTCGACCAGATAGGCGGCGAAACCGAAGCGGAAGAGCGCGGGTTCCGCCGC
The DNA here is from genome assembly GCA_043782525.1 of Deltaproteobacteria bacterium. Taxonomy (GTDB): domain Bacteria; phylum Myxococcota; class Myxococcia; order Myxococcales; family 40CM-4-68-19; genus 40CM-4-68-19. Next base: position 3,834 of record JAYWAJ010000496.1, read on the forward strand.
GATCCGCCGCGCCGTCTCGGCGGCGTTGGTGGAGACGATGAAGTGCGACGGAATCTGCATCTCGCCAAGGTAGCCGAAGACCATCGTCAGCAGCATCAGCGCGCCGGCGACGCGGGCATAGGTGTTCACCGGACCGCCCCAAAGGGCCGTCGACGGCGACTCCGGTGCAGGCGCGGCGGTGGACATGGATGAAGAGACACTTCGCGTCACGGCGTCGCTTATTTCAGCGAGATCACTTCAAGGTGATGTCCGCCGGCGTCTACCCCCACCATCCTCTTCACCTGCACTGGCGCGAACCCCCTGCCCGTCCGGCTGCGTACCCCGCGTCGCTCCAACTCTGCCGCAACGCGGCGCAACGACAGTCCCTGTGAGCGAAGGTGCCGGGCTACGGCGCGCGCTTCCTCCTCGGTGGGGTCCGGCTCCAGCCGCTCGCCATCGGCGGCCACGCGGCGGCCATAGGGCGCCTGACCGCCGGTGTACTCCCCCTGGCTGGCCTTGTGCTGCATGGCCGTCGCGGTCCGCTCGCCGATGGCCTCCCGCTCCCACTGGCTCACCGAGGCGAGGACGTTGAGCACCAGGCGCCCCGCGGCACTGCGGGTGTCGATTTGCTCACCCACGCTGAGGAGGGGCTGCCTTCCCGGGCGCGAAGTATTTCTCGACCAGATGCCCGAGGTCGCGAACGCTGCGGGTGAGCCGGTCCAGCTTCACCACCAGCAGCGCATCGGCCTCGCCGGCCTTCAGCATCCCCAACGCGCGCTGCAGCCCCGGGCGGTCCAGATGCTTCGCGCTCTCACCGGCATCGACGATCACCTCGGCCAACTCGAGGTCGTAAAGTTGGGCGTAGGCTTTCACCTTGGCGCGCTGGGCGTCGAGGCTCACGCCGCGGTCGGCCTGCTTCTCGGTGCTCACCCTTAGGTACGCGATGGTTCTCGTCGGCATGAGAGCGACGTTCGCTCTCCGGGTGTGAGAGTCAAGCGCCTGCGGCAAATGGTAGGATCGTTGCATGGCTCTATTTCGGCCGGTGCTTAAATCCGAAGATTTGCCGGCCGCTGGTTCAACGGCTGAAAATTACTCCGTAGATTTGAAAGCCCGCCAAGAGCCGACCCTCAACGGAGGCGCTCGCTGGGACCTCTTCGAGATGGCCAAGGATGTCGCGTCGTTTGCCAACGCCGTGGGCGGCACAATTTTGGTCGGCATCCAGGAGGAGCGAGCAACCAACACAGTGTCCGGCTACGTACCTCTCGATGAATCGACGTCCACCGAGGTCTGCCGCCGCTACGAGGAGGCAGTTCGTGACCGCTGTTCCCCGGCACCCTTCATCCACTGCCTGTCGTTGAAAAACCTTGAGGGATCGGGCTGGACCACCGCGATCAACGTATGGGCCCTGCCTTCGCAGTTGGTGGGAGTGAGGATTCGAGGAGACGTCACTGACGGGTTCGGAGATTCTGCTTTCGTCTTTCCGATGAGATCTGGAAGGCAAACGTTGTTTTTGAGGCCGGAGTTGTTGCCGATGCTCATGGACCCAGGTTTGCGCCGAATTGTTGTACTCTTGGAATCCATCCCCGTCGGTGCGGGTGGAAAGCGGACGGTCCTTTTGGGCCCCCCGCAGGGCTTGTCCGAACAACTCGAACTTATCGACGTACTGCCACTCGAAAACATCGTGGTTCTGTCGCAGCACCGCACCGAAGGCGCTGTGCGGTGTCATGTGCCAATTGACGCAGTCATCTCGGTCTATCGCGGGTCTGTCGATCAGTGGGTTGTGGAGATTGACGGCTGGGTTGAATACAATTCGATGGTCTCCACGTACCGCTTCATGCGGAACAGGAGACCAACCTAGAAGCCATAGTTGGGCATGCCTCTAGAGGCCCTGTTTGGTCCTTCTCCCGTAGAACATCGTGGGCCGCAAAACGGCGGTTAATTCGCTCTATCAGCACCAGCGCTTGCCGCGAAGGCGGCTGCGACCCGCGGATGGCTTGGATCTTCTGCACACAGGACATGGCCTCCGTCACGTCCCCGCGCTGCAGGGCGTCCCACATGGCCTTCCGCAAGGTCGCAACAGGTCCAGATTCAGCCTTCCGCTGCTCCTCAAGACGATGCTCCTCGAGACGCCTCGCGGCCACAGCGGCAAGGCGAAGTTTCATGGCTGCACCGGGGTCTCGTTAGTTCCTTCTCCGAAGTCAGGCCCCCACCCGCGCTCCTGGGCAATGTCGATGTTGGCAGCCAAGCTTGCAAGGAAGGTTAGCTGGTCAGGCAAGTCGCGAAGCAGACCGCTCAATGCCTGTCGGTACGCGACCAGCATCCCGGCCCGCTTCCAGTCAGCCACCCGGAGGGCTGAGGCCGCAGCCCTCTCTAGGCGCTCCACCGCTGCCGGGCTCGGGTCCAGCAACCGCGCCCTGGCCATCAGGGCTATTTCCTTTGCTCGCGGCTTCATTGCGACATGCTAACCAATCGGCGCAAATCAGCCTAATCCGGTTCCGGATTGGTACCCATGCGGTACCCATGTCGTTCCCAACTGGTACCTTCGGAGACGTTTATGCAGGGGTTTCGAAGAACGACGCCGACCACAATCTGGCCAGATTCCCTCGACCACGCACGAACTTGAGCCGCTTTCGGGCCTCGCTCCATTGCGCCTTGACCGGCCAAAAAGCCCGGGTTTGGTGTAGCACAGGAGTAACTGCGGGCTCCCGCTGTTACGGGGCGCCGCAGCCCCGCGCCAAGCCGATTCAAGCCAGCTCAAGGTAGACGGGCCGCAGTACCAGCTCAATACCCGGTGCGCCTCGATATGCGCGGGCGGTAAGCACGCGAACCCCCGCCCCGTTCGGCTGCGCACACCGCGCCGCTCCAACGAGCGCAGCTGCTTCAACATCAGCGCGGCTTGTTCGATGACGTCCCGCACCGGAAAGTAGAGCTTCTTGCGCTGCTTGCGCCGCACCAGCCAGCCATTCTCGCGCACGAGCCGCAGCACCAGCCTACCGCGAGTACTGAACTAAGGGCGGACTTCGCCCCCGTCAGCGGCGTTGCCCTTAATCAGTCTCTCGTTACTCAGTTCTGACGGCGCATTGTCGAATCGCATCGCCAACTTCCCGTGCGTTCTTTCGAAATGCGCCTTCAAACCGCCAGGGCCCAGCGTAAGGAACTCCGGGTTCTTCAAGAACACTAGTTGATCACCTTCGCACAGATAATAGTCCCAAGCCTCACCGAGAACCCATCGCCCCGTCAGCACCTTGGTGCCGTCGCTGAGGACGAATTCACTATTCTGTAGCAATACAAGCTTCGTATGTCCTGAATTATAGTAACCCGGAACAGCATCGGCACTAACTGTGGTACGGCTGGACATGCAGCGAGGAACACAAAGAGCGACAATACAAGCAATCAAACATAAATTTGGCACTTTATTTTCTCCAGCAGATCTGGGTTACCGTTTCGGCGTTGTCAGTAAAAGGGATGTCCAGTGTGCCGAATCCCTTCGCTCCAACGCTGCGGCACATATGTAAAGACTCGTGAAATATAATTTGTGCGAGGAAGTCGATATTCGAAGCTCCGGTACATGCACGGCCGAGAAACTCTATCCAGTATCCTTCCTCTTGGTTGTGCATCGCGCAACCATTCGGTACGCCTACCAGAGAATCTAATGGCGAACTACATGGTACCCCCTGGGGGAATGCCGGTGGCCAAGCGATATTATTCAAAAACTGACAAATATTGCACGGCAGTTTCTTCTGGCATTCACTGTCGTTACATTCCTGCTCGCAACCGGCTTTCTTACGCGCAATCTCCACTGCGCCTTCCCAATTTGGACACGTCCCCCGAAGTGAATACTGTCCGGATAGATCCACGCTACTAACAGGATTGTTGGTTGCGTAAAGATAACCGGGCGCATCTCCGCTTGGCTTCCTGGCAACTAGAACAGGATCGATGCTCAGATACCCGAAAGAAGGGGTGAAGTACCGATTCCAATTCTCAAACAGGTCGCTTTCAGCGTCGTAGTACTGCCCCGGAAAGCGGAGCGGAGTCCAGAAGGGCGCCTGGCCAGTTTCGTAGCGGCGGAATTCGTAGCTTCCCGCGACCACGCCGGTGGCCGTCGTGGTGGTCGAGACGCCGTCGCACGTCATTGTACACGTTCCGGGCGGGCAGTCAGGACAGATGCCGGTGATCGGGTCACAAGGAGGACAGCCGGGGTTCGATTGGCAATGCCCAGGACCGGAGAGCGCCAGCTTGACCCTTCCTGCCGTGGGCGCGACCCAGGCGGAGGCCAGCAAACCTCCTGGCTGTGAAAGCGTCGCAAGCACTGAACTGGAACTTCCGTCTAGGATGCGCAGCGCGTCACCGCTGCCGGAGGCGGCGGGACACCCGTCGGATGCTGAGACGCCATCAAGATCGAGCGAATCGACAAACACCCGCATGTCGACCTTCATCCCGCTTCCGACCGCCTGGGTGACATCTGCGAAGGCGCTCGCGTCCGCGGTATTGTAGGGGTGCGCGGTCTCCGCGTCGATGAAGACCCGATTCACGTGTCCGAAGGGGTCATACTCGCCGGTTCCGGCGACGTGGCCGGCCGCGTTCAGCATCAGCACGGCCTTCCCGATGACGTCGGTGACCGGAAAGTAGATCCTGCAGTTTGCCGGGTCACCATTGCGCGTGCAGGTGCC
>JAYWAJ010000497.1:0-8471 GCA_043782525.1 Deltaproteobacteria bacterium
GCTGTTGCCGAGGCGGAACTCCAGCGCCTCCTCGCCGAAGAGCGTGAAGAGGGGAACCGCCACCAGGCCCGCCTTGTAGGCGGCGACGTGCGCGACCGCGGTCTCGTGGCGCTGGGGCATGAGGATGGCGACCCGATCGCCCCGCTGCAGGCCGTGGGCGACGAAGGCGTTGGCGAGCCGGCTCGAGAGCGCGGCGATGTCGAAGAAGCTGAACTCCCGCGTCCGGCCGGACGGGTCGAGCTCGATCAAGGCCAGCCTCGCGCCCTGCGCTGCCGGCCGGTCGGCGACGTCGGTGCCGATGTTGAAGCGCGCCGGGATGTTCCAGCGGAACGCGGTCATGAGGGGAGGATACGCCTTCCGCTGCCTCCCGGCGCGACGCTCAGGGAGGCGCGGCGGCCGCGCTCTCGAGAGCAGGCGCCGGCGCGAGGAAGGCGGCGACGGCGGCGTTGAAGATGCGGGGGTGCGAGAGATAGGGCAGGTGCCCCGCGCCAGGGACGAGCACGAAGCGCTCCGCACCCACCGCCGCCGCTGCCCGCCGCGCCCGTCCCACGGGCACGAGGAGGTCGCGGCTGCCGTGGATCCACTCGATGCGCACCGGCGACTCGCGCAGCGCGGGGATGAGGTCGAGCGCCAGCAGGGCCTTCAGGCGCCGCTTGAGCTCCGGGCTCGCGAAGTTGCGCGACTCGCGGACGATCTCGTCGCGGCCGTCCCGGTCGAGGGCGAAGCCGCCCATGATCTGGACCGCCAGCGGCGCGACGAATCGGGCTACCGGCTCCGGCGCGTCGATGAAGTCGAGAAAGCCGGGGAAGGCGAGCGGGATCTGCGAGCGGGCCAGGACCGGGCTCACCAGCACCAGCCCGCTGAGCCGCGCGGCCCGCCGGATCGCCACCAGGGCCGCCACCGCGCCGCCGAACGACGACCCGATCAGCACCGGCCGGTCCAGCTTCTCGGAGTCGAGGAAATCCTCCACGGCCTCGGCGGCGAAGACGACGGGATCCGCCGCGGCGGGCGTCGTCGCCGGCGTGTTCAGCATGAGCACGAAGCGATCGGCGGCGAGCGGCCGCTGTCGCGCGAACGACCGGCCGTTGGCGCCCATCCCGGCGATGCACACCAGCGCGCGCGCAGGATCGCGGCTGCCGCCCTCGAACTGGAAGGAGCGGGCCTGCTTGCCGCGCAGCTCGATCTCCGCCTGGAGGACCGCTTCACGGAAGGGAGGGGACGGGTGCCCGCGCAGGCTGGCCATGGCCCTCCATCATCGATTCGACGGCATCCTGCACCAGCCGCTTGAGGCGCGCCGGGTCGTGCCGCGCCACCGCCGGCGCGATCGGCCTTCCGAAGCGGAAGCGCAGGCGCACCGGCAGGGGTACCGGGCCGAGCCCGAGGGCGAGCGGCATCGCGTAGCGCCCGAAGAGGGTGCGGGTGAGCGGGAGGTGGCCCAGGTTGAGGAAGGTGTCGTCGACGCCCAGGCCCGCGAAGGGGACCACGGGGGTGCCGGTCTCGCAGGCGAGGCGGGCGAAGCCGTCGGTGTCTTCCCAGGCGAGGCGGTAGTGCCGGCGGGGCGACTTGAAGGTCTCCCGCGAGCCGCCCGGATAGCAGACCACCATCCGTCCGCCGCCGAGAGCGTCGACGGCGTTGGCGCGGGTGCCGGGAACTCCGCCGACGAACTGCAAGAGGCTGCGCAGCGCACGGCCGCCAAAGAGCTTGCGGTCGGTGAGGCCCACCGGAACGCGCCCCGTGTGGCGCTCGAGGAGAGAGAAAAAGGCCACCGCCTCCCAGCCGAGGAGGCCGTGATTTCCGATCAGGAGCGCCGGGCCCGGCGGCAAGTGATGCGCGTCGACCAGTTGCGCGCGGTGCCAGGCGGTCGCGAGGCGTGCCAGGGTGCGCGCCGTCGTGAACACCGGATGCTTCACATCCGTCCCCGCGGTGCGCGCCTCCACGCCCTCGAAGATAGCCACGGGCGCGGCCTGCGCCCCGCAGCGGCCAGGCAAGCGCTTCGCGGCCGGCCGCCTCAGCCGGCGGAGGTTGCGACCGCGGACGCGCTCATCGCCGGCACCCGGCGGGGCGGCACCACCACCGCGGGCGGCAACGGGCAGCGGGTGCAGGCTCCGCGCAGCGGGATGCGCAGCTGCTGACCGAGGCGCAGGAAGCTGCCCCGCAGCCGATTGGCCTTCTGGATCAGAACCACCGTGGTGTTGTTGGCGCGGGCGAGGTGACCCAGGGTCTCGCCGTGCCGCACCTTGTGCAGCACGATGTTCTGTTCGGGGCGCTGGGCGAGGAGCGGCTGGATGCGCCGTCCCAGCTCCTGCGACCGGGGCGCGTAGAAGCGGACGTGAAAGTGGTCCTTGTGGTGCCGCGCGTGCTGGACGAGCGCGTGGCTCCCTCCGCCGAAGAGGCCGTTGACGAAGTCGGCCTCCTCGCCCGCGCCCAGCGCCCAGGTCCGCAGCACCTTCTGGATGCCGCGGTCGACGAGGATGACCTGCACGTCGGTCTGCGTGACCAGCGCGCGCAGGAGCGCCCAGTTGCGGGCCGGGTCGATCAGCTTCTCGCGCCGCGCCCCCCGGCCCGGGATGGAGTCGTTGGTGTAGAAGAAGCCGATGTCCGCGTCGCGCCCCGACTGGTGCGAGCGGTGCGGGCGCAGGTAGCCGCCGTCGGCGAGGCCGATGTGGCTGAGCCGCGCCGGCGCCGAAGCCGGGAACTGCTTGTGGACGGCGCGGAAGGCCAGCGTCAGCGCCTCGACCGTCTCCTGGGTGCCGAAGGCGAGCTCCGGACGCTGGCAGACGAAGGCCTCGTCCTGCGGCATGCGGGCGGCGTTGATGAGCCGGCCCTGATCGGCGAAGCCGACCGAGATGGTGCCCAGCGAGGACAGGTCGTCCTTCCAGCGGCGCTGCAGCTCGGCCTCGTTGAGATCGGCGGAGTAGCGCAGGCGGCCGTCGGTCGAGCCCGGCTGCGCCGACTCGGACTCCGCCTCGGCGGCGTCGGGAGCGGAGTCGTCGTCGACCTCTTCTTCGTCGCCTTCAGCGTAGACGCTGACCGGGTCGTCGAAGAAGGCAGTAGGCGGCGGCGGGACTGCGGCGCTGAGGATCAACAGGAACGCTGGGCTCACCGGATCGAGCATAGCCCGAAGGGGTCGTTCTCCTCTAGAGAACTCCGCGGTGTGGGGCGCCTGCCGACCTTTCCGCTTCCCCTCCCGGGGTCACGGGGGCCGGACCCAGACGGCGGCGCCGCCGTCGAGCGCGGGCAGCGACTGCCAGCCGGCGAGGCGCTGGCCGAGCAGCGTCTGCAGGAGGGCCGACGCGCCCACCAGCGCAAAGGCGGAGCGGCGTTGCGCGAGCGGGCGCAGCGCCTCCAGCAGCAGGGCGGCGCGGGCGGCGGCCTCCGAGGCGACCGCCGGCCGGCCACTCACGTCTTCATAGACGAGGCCCTCTCCCGCGCAGGCCGCGCCGCGCACCGAGATGCCGCGCTCGGCCGCGCCCCGGGCCACTTCCAGCGCGAAGCGCGCGGCGGAGAGCAGCGGCTCCTCCCCGGCGGTGCGGAAGGGAGGCCGCTCGAAGGCGACGGCGAGGAGCGCGCCGCCCATCTGCACCACCGTCGATTCGTACGCCTCGAGGTAGGCGCGGGCCTCGCGGGCGGCGGCCCCGTAGAGCTCGTGGGCGGCGCTCGGGTCGACGAGGATCCCGGGGTCGGCGATCTCGCCGGCGTAGAAGACGGCGCGCACCGACGGCGCCTCGATCATCCCGGTGGCGCCGGTGCCGCGCAGGGCGCGATCGAGGAGCGTGCGGGGCGGATCGGGAGCGAACCAGAGCCGCAAGAGCTCCAGCTCCGCCGCCGTGCGCGGGCCGCCTGGCCGCTGGACCAGCGCATCGACGATGCCTGCGGGCGTCGCGGCCAGCGGCGCTCCCAGGATCGCCGGCGGCCGGGTGGCGCGGACGTGCCAGAAGGGCAGCTGGGAAGGCGCGGGAGCGATGGGCTCGAGCTGCGGAGAGACCCGGTCGACCTCGGCGAGCGCTTCCACCGTCATCGCGCCTTCGGGCAGGAAGTGCACCTCGCGCTCGATGCCGTCCCCGGCCGGCCGGCAGAGGACCACCAGCGAGACGCGCAGGCACTCCTTGAAGCGTTCGGTGAGCTTGTCGTCGGCCAGGGCGGAGACGGCGGGCAAGAGGAGCGTGCGCTGGCGGCACTCGGAGACGATCTCGCGCACCTCGTCGGTGAGCAGCCGGAAGACGTCGAACATCGAGGAGAGGCGCTCGCTCTCCTGCTGCGCCACCGCCACCACCGTCCGCAGGCGGTGCCGCACCTCGTGCAGGCGCTCGGGGACCACCAGCTCCTCCAGGCCCTCGAAGCCGAGCCGCCCGATGTCCGCGGGAGCGAGCGCGCGCAAGCAGCTGCGGATGCTCACCGCGGTGGTCCCTTCGACCAGCCAGGCCGCGGGGGTGGCGCGCAGGTGCGAGGGCAGCACCAGCCGCAGCTGGTCGCGGCGCGCCCGCCACCCGGCGCTGAGCGGCGCCGGCTCCTCGTCGGTGCGCCCCTGCCGCACCGGCCGCCGCAGCTCCTGGTATCCGCCGCGCAGGAGCACGCCAACGATGTGCGAGAGCGGCCCGCCCACCGAGGTCGTGAAGGCGAGCGCGCCGTCCTCGCGGAAGCCCTGCCTCCGCTTGCCGGCCTCCTCGACCAGGTAGCGCTGATCGACGCAGAAGAGGTGGTGGGCCTTGTTCACCTGCACGAGGCCGGAGGCGCCGAGCGCGTGGCCAAAGGTCAAGAGGCCGCCGACCGGGTTCGACCAGCCCTCCTGCATGCGCTCCTGGGCGCGCTCCCAGCCGAGCCCGATGCCGAGCAAGAACGACAGCTCGATGCTGGGGAAGGCGTCGTGCACGACGCCGAAGGCGCAGGAGCCGAAGGTGGAGATCGGCACCTGCGCGTCGTCGGCGAGATCGGCCAGCGCGTCGCGGACGGCGGTGCCGAAGAAGAGCGGCGACTTGCGGCGCAGGAAGTTCTGGTTGGAGGAGCCTTCACCCACGCCCAGCACCTCGGTGACCGGCGCGGTGCGGAAGCGGGGAGTGCGGGTGGCCGCGAGGATCCCCACCAGCTCCTCGTCGCTGGTGACGATGGTGGCGGCGGCGCCGCAGCAGGGGGCGGCGATGTCGCTGGCGTCGAACCAGGGCGTGCGGGGCGCGTCGCGGCGGAAGGGCTTTCCCGAGGCGATGCCGGCCGGATAGTGCGCGCCGGTCTGGTGCTTGCGGGAGGCGACCCGCTCGAGGAACTTCTCCAGCGTGGCGCGGTCGAGGCCGAGGTTGCGCCGCTGCACGTCCATTATGAGATCTCCGACCGCGAGCATGTCGAGGCCGTTGGCCTGGTCGTCGTCTCCCAGGACGGTGCGGATCTGGTACTGCGAGGCGTAGCCCGCCGGGATGATCTGGCCCGCCACCACCAGGATGGTCGCCGGCCGCTCCGCCTGCCGGGCCGTCCGCACCGCCTGCGCGAAGGTCCAGGCGCCCGAGTCCGAGGTCCCGATGATGAACTGCGCCCGCGCCCGCGGCGAGAGGCCGAGCAGCGCCCGCAGCGCCTGCGGCAAGAGGCCGATGTTCATCGGCTCCGCCGTCTCCAGGCCCGGCATCGAGGTGACGAAGAGGTCGGTGATGCAGTCGCGGGTACGGCCGTAGTCGCCGAGGGCGAGCGCGTCGAGGGAGGTGAGCGCGCGGTGGGCCGCCGAAGCGTAGAGGTCGGTGAGCCCGACCGGCTCGGAGATGCCGAAGGCGCGCTCCCAGTCGGCGGGCCGGGTGCGGCCCTCGTCGCCGCGGTTGGGGAAGCGGAAGAAGGCGCGGGCCACCTCTTCGCGGCTGGGCTCGGGGCGCGGCTGCAGGAAGAACTCGCGCTGCCGCCGCCCGGGCACCAGGTGACGCGGGTTGGCGCTGTACTCCCCACCGATGACGAAGACGCGGCGTCGCACGGCCGCAGGGTGCTCCGGGGCGGGAAAGTGCGCAAGCGGGAGCGGATTCCCTCGCCATCGGCGCCCGGCGGAGGGAGAATGCGCTCATGCCTCTCTCCTCTGCAGAAGCGCAGAAAGTCATCGCTGCGGCGCACGAACGGGCGGCGGCGCTCGGCATCCGCATCGCGGTCGCCATCGTCGACGAGGGCGGGCTGCTCCAGGCCCTGCTCCGCATGGACTCCGCCATGCCGCTCTCGGCGCAGGTGGCCGAGTCCAAGGCCAACGGCGCCGCGCTCACCCTGCGCGACGGCGCGGCGCTGGCGCAGCTGGCCCAGGAGCGGCCGGGCTTCTTCGCCGTCGCCGACCGCCTGACCCGGATGCCGCTCGTCCCGGGGCTGGGCTCCCTCCTCATCCGCCGCGGCGAGGCGGTGCTGGGCGCCATCGGGATCAGCGGCGGAAAGCCGGAGCAGGACGTGGAGTGCGCGCAGGCGGGGCTCAAGGCGCTCTAGGCCTCGACTGGCTCTGCTTGACGGATGTTCAGCCGATGTGTAGAAGCGCTGGACTTGAGCCGGATCACTCCATCCGCTCCTCCCGAACCTTCCAAGTCCATCGCACGCGCGCTCCACCGGCGCCTGCCCGAGCGCATCTGCGGCGCCGGCACGCTCTACCTCTGGCCGCGGCCAGGGCGCGCGTCGGCGCGGGTGGCCCGGGGGCTGGCCGACGCCGCCCGGGCCCATGAGCTGATCGAGCCCTGCCTGCGCATCCCGCTCGGCGAGAGCGAGGTGCAGACCTGCCTCGCCCAGCTGGTGGCCGCCCTCTCCCTCGTCGAAGCGCAGGAGACGCGCGCGCTCTTCATGCCGGGCGGGGCCCCGCCGGCGCTGCCCGACTTCGCGCGCATGACCACGCTGCACGCCCTCGACGTCCTGGCGCAGTCGGGCTGGCTCCTCGACCAGCTCGCCGAGGGACGCTTCACTTCCTTCTTCCACCCCATCGTCCACGCGCAGGACACCAGCCTCGTCTTCGCCCACGAGGCACTCCTGCGCGGCGTCGAGCGCGACGGCAGCATCATCGCCCCGCAGCCCATCCTCGATCTGGCGCGCGAGGCGGGGCTCCTCCACGAAGTGGACTCCGCCGCCTGCCGCTCCGCCATCCGCGAGGCCGCCCGGCACGATCCCGACATGTGCGTCTTCATCAACTTCTCGCCGGCCGCCATCGAGGACCCCATCGCCCACCTCGAGGGAACGGTGAAGGCCATTGAGGAGGCGGGCCTGCCCCGCGACCGCGTCGTCTTCGAAGTCGTCGAGGCCGACCGCTTCGCCGACGCGGCCCTGCTCGACGCGGTGCTGGCCGGCTACAAGAGCGCGGGCTTCCGGGTGGCCCTCGACGATCTGGGCGCCGGCTGGTCGACGCTCAACCTCGTCCACCGGCTGCGGCCCGACTTCATCAAGCTCGACCGCGAGCTGATCCGCGGCGTGCACCACGATCCGGTCAAGGCGCTCATCGCCCGCAAGCTGCTCGAGATCGGCCGCGAGCTCGGCATCGGCACCATCGTCGAGGGCATCGAGCAGCCCGAAGAGCTGCGCTGGGTGCGCGATCACGGCGCCGACTTCGTGCAGGGGTTCCTCCTCGGCCAGCCCAGCCAGGCTCCGCTGGCGAGGGTCTGAAATGCATCCGCGCCTGCGCCGCCAGCTGGACAAGGCCGCGCCCGGCGAGGTGCCGCCGCCGTGGCGGAAAATCCTCGAGGCGGTGGACGAGGCCTATCGCGCGGCCGACGTCGACCGGGCGCTGCTCGAGGAGTCGGTGGCCTCGCTCACCGCCCTCCTGCAGCGCGGGCAGGTCAAGGAGGCGGGTGCGGCGGCGCGCAAGCTGGCCCGGCGCGAGCGCTCCGAACAGGCGGCGCGGCGGCTGGCCAGGCTCCTCGACAAGAGCGGGCTCGCGGTCCTCGAGCTCGGGCCGGACCTCTCCATCCGCCGCGCCAACGCCGCCGCCGAGCGGCTCTGCGGCAAGACCGGGCTGGCCGGAGAGGCGCTGCTGGCCGTCCTCGAGCCGCTCGAGGCGGCGGTGGTGGCGGCGCGCTGGCGCAAGAAGATGCGGCGCGGAATTCCCCTCGCGCGCACCCTCGCCTGCCAGGCCCGCGACGGCCGCGCGCTGGCCTGCGACTTCGTCTGCCTGCCGCGGCTGCGGCGGGACGGGACGCTCTCGCGGGTGACCGTGCTCCTGCGCGACGAGACCGGGACGCTGGAGAAGCAGGAGGCGCTGCGCGAGAGCGAGGAGCGCGCGCGGCTGGCGCTGCAGGGCGCGGCCGACGTCCTCTTCGACTGGGATCTGCGGACGGCGAAGCTCTACCTCGCGCCCCGCTTCGGCGAGGCCCTGGGGCTGAAGGCACCCTTGTCGGGCGTCCCCGCCGACTGGCTCGATCGGGTGCATCCCGACGACGCCGCCCTGCTCAAGACCGCGCTGGCCGCGCACTTCGAGGGCCGCACGCCCCTGCTCGAGCACGAGCACCGCCTGCGCCACCAGGACGGCGAGTGGCGCTGGTTCTCGGTGC
>JAYWAJ010000498.1:0-8468 GCA_043782525.1 Deltaproteobacteria bacterium
CTTTTCGATCACCGAGGTCACCTTCCCGCGCAGCGGGTCGATCTCCTTGATGCTCTCCACGGTATCCCCGAAGAGCTGGACGCGGATGGCGCGCTCCTCTTCGTAGGCCGGGAAAATTTCGATGGTGTCGCCCTTCACCCGGAAGGTGCCGCGCGAGAAGTCGTGGTCATTGCGCTGGTATTGAATCTCGACCAGGTCGCGCAGCAGCTTATGACGCGGATACTCCTGACCGACCTGCAAGGCGACCTTCAATTCGAAATAGGCTTCCGCGGTGCCGAGGCCGTAGATGCAGGAGACGGAGGCGACGATGAGCACGTCGTTGCGGGTGAGCAGAGAATGGGTGGCGGCGTGCCGGAGGCGGTCGATCTCGTCGTTGATCGACGAATCCTTCTCGATATAGGTATCGGAGGAAGGAACGTAGGCCTCGGGTTGATAGTAATCGTAGTAGCTGACGAAGAACTCGACGGCATTCTCCGGAAACAGCTCCTTGAACTCGCCGTAGAGCTGGCCCGCCAGCGTCTTGTTGTGCGCGATGACCAGCGTCGGCCGCTGCACTTGCTGGACGACGTTGGCGATGCTGAAGGTCTTGCCCGAGCCGGTGACGCCCAACAGGGTCTGGTGCCGGTCGCCGCGCTTGAGGCCCGCGGTCAGCTCGGCGATGGCGCGGGGCTGGTCGCCCCGGGGCTGGTAGTCGCTGCGCAGCTTGAAGGCCATGGGAACCCGTCAGTGTAACAAAGCCGGCTCAATGCCGCAGCGGCGCGTAGTCGGCGTCGTCGGCGGGCGCGAAGCCGTCGGCGTGGAAGATCTGTGCCGTCTCCCCGCGGCCCTGCGGCGTGCGGGAGAGCGCGAGCAGCGCCGAGCGCAAGGCCGCCACCAGCTGGGACGGCGCTCCGGGCCGGGCGGCGATGACGTCGTTGGGGATGGGATCGCTGGTGGCAAGGACGCGCAGCTCCTTCGCCCGCGCGCCCACCGTCTCCGCGCAGCCCGCCAGCGCGCCGCCGCGGCCGTCGTTGGCGAAGGTGGCGCCGGCGTCGGCAGCTCCGTCGAGCACCGCCCTGCACACGGCCGCGTGGTCGCCGAGGAACTTCCTGCCCCGCAGATCCTGCTCGACGAAGCCGGCGCCGCCGAACACCTGCAAGGCCAGCAGATACCCCGCCCCGGACTGTTCCGAGACGAAGGCCAGCCGCTTCCCCTTGAGATCGGTGAGCCGCTTGAGGCCGTCCCGGCGGACGAAGACCGCCGAGCGGTAGAAGGGCAGCCCGCCGCGGATCAGCTTGGCCACCGGCACCGCGGGCCGGGCGCGCAGGTACTGGCTCGACGAGAGCCAGGCCAGGTCGACCCTGCCTTGCGCGAGCAGCAGCGGCAGGTCGTCGTGCGCCACCACCTGCGCTTCGACCTGCTGGTGCAGCGCCTCGGTGAGGAGCGCGGCGAGCCGGGCCGCGTCCTTCTGCGCCTGCTCGCTGCCCAGCGGAGAGGAGAGCGCGATCTTGAGGACGGCGAGCAGGACGACCATGGGCCGATTGTGCGCGGACAGGGGCGCAGGAGCAACCTGGCCCGGCGGCCGGGCATCTCCGGGCCCTGGCCGCTGGACAGGAGCCGTTGCCGAAGACGGCGACGTGCTTCTAGAGCAGCACGCGCCAGTCGGTGCCCTGCGGACCGTCGCGCAGCTCGACGCCGCGGGCGGTCGCCTCGGCGCGGATCTGGTCGGCCTGGGCGAAGTCCTTGGCCTTGCGCGCCGCGAGGCGGGCAGAGATGCGCTCCTCGACCCACTGCGGATCGATGCCCTTGCGCGCCGCCGCCAGCGTGCGCCGCTCGCGGATGGCGTCCAGCGGCGTCCGCGGCGCGAGGCCCAGCACCTGCGCGAGCGTGCGCGCCGTGTGCAGCAGCGCGGCCACCTCGGCCGGAGGCGCCTTGGCGTCGATGCGCGCGTTGAGGAGCCCGAAGACGCGCTCGACCCGCGCCATCGCCTCGGCGGTGTTGAGGTCGTCCTCGAGCGCGTCGCGAAAGGCCTGCGCGTGCTCGTCCACCATCCGCGGCTCGCCGGCGTGCTTCTTCTGCGCCAGGTACCCGTCCGCCTTGGCCAGCGTCTCGTAGAAATACTCGACGCGCCGGTCGGCGTCGGCGACGGCCGTCTCGGTGAAGTTGATCGGATGCCGGTAGTGCGTCGAGAGGAGGAAGGCCCGCAGCGCCTCTCCGTCCCAGTGCTGGAGCAGGTCGCGGATGGTCTTCACGTTGCCCACCGACTTGCTCATCTTCTCGGCGTCCAGCGTCACGAAGCCGTTGTGCATCCAGCAGCGCGCGAGCTCCTGCCCGCTGGCCGCCTCGCTCTGCGCGATCTCGTTCTCGTGGTGCGGGAAGACGAGATCCTTGCCCCCGCCGTGCAGATCAAAAGTGGTCCCGAGGTATTTCTGGCACATGGCCGAGCACTCGATGTGCCAGCCCGGCCGCCCCCGTCCCCACGGGCTCTCCCAGGAGACGCTCTCCGGCTCGCCCGGCTTGGTCGACTTCCAGAGCGCGAAGTCGAGCGGGTCGCGCTTCAGGTCGCCGGTCTCCACCCGGGCGCCGCTGAGGAGATCGTCCAGGTTCCGCTTCGATAATTTTCCGTACTGCGCAAAGCTGCGGACCGCGAAGTAGACGTCGCCGCCGGCCGTGTACGCATGGCCGCGATCGATCAGCTTGCCGATCAGCCCCAGCATCTCGGGAATGTGCTCGGTGGCCTTGGGCTCGACGTCGGCGGGGAGGATGTTGAGCGCCCGCATGTCGCGCCGCGCTTCCTCGATGTACCGCTCGGCCAGCTGGCGCGGCTCCTCGCCCCGCTCCTGCGCGCGGCGGATGATCTTGTCGTCGACGTCGGTCCAGTTGCGCACGTAGGCGACCTGCCAGCCCGTCCAGCGCAGGGCCCGCACGGCCACGTCAAAGGCGGTCAGCATGCGGGCGTGGCCGAGGTGCGAGAGGTCGTAGACGGTGATGCCGCAGACGTAGAGGCCGACGCGGCCGGGGCGCAGCGGCACGAAGTCCTGCTTCTCGTTGGTCAGTGTGTTGAAGAGGCGCAGGGGCATGAAGGCGGCAGAAAGCAGAACGGGCGCGAGCGCGCAAGCACGCCCACGCCCGCACGGCTGCTGGGCTCAGCTCAGCAGTTGAAGATGCTCTTCAGGTCGCTCTCGATGTCGTCTTCGTTGACGCCCTTGGCGAGCGACAGCTCCTTGATGAGGAGGTTGCGCGCGGTGTCGAGCATCTTGCGCTCGCCGAAGCTCAGGTCCTTGTCGAACTTGAGCAGGTACAGGTCGCGCAGCACCTCGGCGATCTCGAACACGGAGCCGGTCTTGATCTTCTCCATGTACTCGCGGTAGCGGCGGTTCCAGGTGGCGGAATCGACCGAGATGTCCTTCTGCTTGAGGATGGTATAGACCTTGACGACGGCCTTCTCGTCGATGAGCGAGCGCAGGCCGACAGAGCCGACCTTGTTGATGGGAATCAGGATTTTCATCCCGTTTTCCATGATCTTGAGTACATAGAAGGACTGCCGCTGGCCTGCGATGTCCTTGTGCTCGATGCCCATGACCTCGCCGACGCCCTGCCCCGGGTAGACGGCCTTGTCACCGACCTTGAAAGTCTGCATGCACGAGCTTTTAGCACGGATCGGCACCCTGCGTCAAGGGTGCTCCTTGACGCCCATCTTGGCCGGGGTGTAGCGTGACCGGCTGCCGTGTGTCGGGTGTGCGTATACGCACACATGGCGGGTCGGGGGGTGGGGTTGGGGAGGCCGCTGCTGCTGGCGACCGCGGCGTTTCTCGCGGGCGCTTTTCTCGGATGCGAAGTCACTTTTGCGCTGGCGCTCTGCGCCGCCGCGCTGGCGTGCGCCCTGGTTCGGCCGGCGCGGCTCATCGCGCTCGGGTTCGCGCTCGGCCTCCTGCGCGGCTCGCTGCAGCCGCGCCCCTTGCCCTTCGCGCTCCCCGAAGAATTCGAAGGCGAGGTCGTCGCGGCGGACCTGGTCCGCGTGCCGCAGGGGCTGGTGGCGCTGCACCTGCGCGGCCTCGAAGTGCACCGCGGCGACCGCGCGCTCTTCACGGGAAAAATCCACGCGCCGCCGCCCCGGCTGAACCCCGGCGGACGCGACCGCCGCGCCGACCTCCTGGCGCGCGGCATCGCCGTCGAGGGCAGCGCCGAGGTCGTCCAGGTGCTGCGGCCGGGGCCCCGCTTGTATCGATGGGTGGACCACCTGCGCTCGCGCTTCACCGGGCGTGCGCTCCTCCTCTGCAGCTCGCGGGAGCGCGGCGCGCTGGTGGCGGCGCTGGGCGTCGGCGATCGCAGCGCGCTGCCGGCCGAGGCCGAGGAGGATCTGGCGGCGAGCGGCCTCGTTCACCTGCTCGCCAGCTCCGGGCTGCACCTCGCCGTCGTCATCCTGCTGGCTCGGGAGCTGGGGCGGCGGCTCTGGCTGCGCACGCCCTGGGCCAGCGCCGTGCGGGCGACGGCGGTGGGGTCCGCGGTCGCCCTGCCCTTTGCCCTGGCCGAAGTGATGCTCCTCGGCGCGCCCTGGCCGGCGATGCGCGCGGGAGCCGGGGCGGCGCTGGCCCTGCTCGGCGCCACTGCCGGCCGGCGCGCCGACGGACTCACCACCTTGTCGATCGGCGCCGCCACCTGCGCGCTCATCGATCCCGCGGCGACGCACGATCTCGCGTTGCAGCTCTCGGTGGCCGGCATCGCCGGGCTGCTGCTTCTGGCCCGCCCGCTGCGCGAGCTGCTTCCTTTTTCCTGGCCGCCGCCGGGCGCCGCGCGGTGGCGGCGCCTGGCGGAGCTTCTCCTCGGGCTCGCCTGCTCGACGGCAGCCGCCGCGCTCTGCACCGCGCCCTTGCTGGCGGCGTCGTTCCACCGGCTCTCGCTGGTCTCCGCGCTGGCCAACGCGCTGGGCCTCTTGCCCGGCCTGGCGGCGATTCCAGTCTCGACGGCGCTGGTGGCGGTGGACGCGGTCCCGCTCTGGTGGGCTGCCGACCTCCTCGCCGGCGCCACCCTCGCCGCCGCGCACGGCTTCGCGGCCCTGCCCTTCGCCGCCGTGCGGCTGGCCGGTCCAGGGCTCCTCGGCTGCGCGCTCTGGTACGCGGGTGTCGTGTTGGTCGCCCGCCGGCGGTTTCGCGCCGCGCTCCTGCCCTGGGCCGCCATGGCGCTCGTCGCCGGATCCAGCGCCGCGTTGGCGCGCACCGGCGAGACGATGCGGCTGACCTTCCTCGCCGTCGGCCAGGGCGACAGCGCCATCGTCCAGCTGCCGGGCGGCCGCACCCTCCTCATCGACGCCGGCGGCGATCTGCGCTGGCCCGTGCGCGTCGATCCGGGCGCCCGCGACGTCCTGCCGGCCCTCGCCGAGCTGCGCATCTCGCGGCTCGATCTGGTGGTCCTGACCCATCCCCATCCCGATCACGCCGGCGGCCTGCTCACCGTTCTCGACCGCATCCCCGTCGGCGAGCTGTGGATGACGCCCGAGCCGGACCCCGTCGCCACCGCCGTCCGCGAGCATGCCCGCGCCCACGGCATCCCGGTGCGCGAGCCGCACCAGGCGCTGCTGGGAGGCGTGCGCATCGAGGTGCCGTCGCGCTTCGAGGCGGGCCGCTCGCTCAACGACAACTCCATCGTGCTGCGCCTCGTGCATGGAGACGTCGCGGCGCTGTTCGCGGGCGACGTCGAGGCGCTGGCCGAAGCCGACCTCGCGCAGGGCCCGGCCCCGCTGCAGGCTGTGCTCCTGAAAGCGCCGCACCACGGCAGCCGCACCTCCAGCACCGAGGCCTTCCTGCGCCGGGTCGCGCCGCTCTTCACCGTCTTCTCCACCGGCGCCGGCAACTCCTTCGGCTTCCCTCACGCCGACGTCGTCGCGCGGATCCCGGGCGCGCACTTCGACACCGCCGGGGGCGCCGTCGTCGCCGAGAGCGACGGCCACACGCTCACCGTGCGGAGCTTCCGCTGACCCTAGCCCGACGGCCGGGCGTCTCCGAGCCCTGGCCGCTGGACAGGAGCCGTTGCCGAAGACGGCAACGTGTTCCTAGTCGTCGAAGCGCATCGTCGCGAAGCGGTCCAGCGCATGAAAGTCGCCGCGCATCGGCGGGGAGTACGCCTGCCCTTCGCCGGGCTGCCCGGGGCCTTGGCGCAATCGGTACAAATTGAACTTCCAGCGATCCCCCTTCTCGGGCCGCGGCTTGGGCATCGCCGTCAGCGCGGAGAACGGAATCGCCAGCTCGACGGTCCAGCCGCGGTCCACGTCGCGCGGGTCGTTCAGCGTCCCGTCGATGTGCACCGCGTGCCGCGCCCGCGACGACCAGGCCAGATCCATTCCCTGCCGCGGCCCGCCGACGAAAGAGGCGTCGAAGAGCGCGTTGGTGGGCGCCACTTCGATCTCGTCATACCCGCGCGCGGCGTCGCCCGACGGATTGAGGAAGAGCTCGACCACGTTCGAGGTGTAGAGCTTCTCGTCGTCCTGGAAGAAGGCGCCGGCGACGTTGGGGTCCTCCGAGAGGAAGGCCACGTAGAGGTTCTCGTCGTCCCAGAGCAGCCGCGCCTCGGTGGCGGCGGTGCAGGGCTTGCCGTCGAGGCTGCGCACGAAGGGGCCGGCTTTCTCGGCCCGGTCCCAGGCGCTCTCGGCCAGCACGCCGTCCACCACGATGGGCCCCGCGGCGCGGTGGACCACGTATTCCACAGGACGCCGCGTGCAGGCGGTGCAGAGGAGCAGCAGAGCAAGGACGCGCACGCCGCGGAACTTATCCCAGCTGCGCGTTGCGGACGATCAGATCGCAGAGCCGCTGGTGGTTCGCGAGCAGGGAGGAGAAGGTCAGGGACCCCAGCCGCGTGCGCACCGCGTAGGAGGTGCCGACCAGCCCGGGCAGGACGTCGACCCGCAGGATATCGTTGAACGACACGGTCCGCTCGAGCGACAGCGTCCGCACCGTCAGCCCTGACTCGCTCACCGTGAAGGAGAGCCGGTTGTAGAAGATCGAGCAGGCGGTGAAGAGCGCGACGAAGAAGGCGGCCGAGAGGAAGGCCGACCGGGTCGCCCCCTGCATCACCGCCAGCGCACAAAAGGTCCCGATCCAGAGCGTGTCGGCGGCCATCACCACCGTGCGCAGCGCCACCCAGGGACGAAAGGTCTCGGGCGCGGCTGCTTCACGTCCAACCATGCATTGAGCATAACGACGCGAATCCCCACCGGCAATTCCCCGCCGTTGGCTACACTTCGCCCGTGCACGACTCCGCCCACGCGCAACCGCCGCCCGGCTGGGAGGACGCCGAGCGGGCCGCGCGGCTGATCGCGCGCCTTCCGCTGGAGACGGGCCTCGAGGCTGGAGTCGCCGCGGAGCTGGCCGCGCTCTGCCAGAACAGCGCCGATCCCGACGGCGCGCTGGCGGGATCGATCCGGGCGCTGGCCGCGCACCGGGAGCGCTTCGCCGCTCCCGGCCCGCGCTCCGCGCTGGCGCCGCTGGTGCGGGTCTGCGCGGCCTCGAAGTTTCTCGCGGCGACCCTGGCGGCGCGGCCGCGGCTCATCGACCTGCTCGCCTCGGCGCGCTTCGCCCACCGCCCGACGCCGCTGCTCCTGCACGGCGTCCGGGACTCGACCGCGGTGGCCCGCCGCCTGCGCCGCCACAAGCAGGTGGAGATGCTGCGCATCGCGCTCTTCGACCTGTCGGGCGGCTCGGTGCAGGAGGTGACCCGGGCGCTCAGCCACCTCGCCTCCAGCACCTTCCACGCCGCCGTGCGCTTCCACTACCAGCGGCTCTGCGCGCAGCACGGTCCGCCCGAGGGCCGCACCGCCACCGGCCCTTCGGGCTTCTGCGTGCTGGGCATGGGGAAGCTGGGCGGCGACGAGCTGAACTTCTCCTCCGACGCCGACGTCATCTACCTCTACGACCAGGACGGCAAGACCTCCTCTGGCCTCGATCACTTCGCCTTCTACGCCCGCCTCGCCGAGTCGGTGACGGCGGCGGTCGGCTCGACGCAGGCCACGCCCGAAGGCGGGTTCGTCTTCCGCGTCGACCTCGACCTCCGCCCCGAAGGGCGCAGCGGCCCCATCGTCAACGCCATCCGCGGGCTGGAGCTCTATTACGAGGCGCAGGGCGCCGCCTGGGAGCGCTTCGCCCTCCTGAAAGCGCGGCCCATCGCCGGCGATCTCGCCGCCGGCGAAGAGGCGCTCAGGAGGCTGGTGCCCTTCGTCTTCCGGAAGTACTTCGACCTCAAGGCCATCGACGAGATGCGCCAGCTCAAGGCCCGCGCCGAGAAGGAAGCGGCCCGCGCGCCCGGGATCGATCTCAAGCTGGGCAAGGGCGGCATCCGCGAGATCGAGTTCTTCGTGCAGGCGCTGCAGCTCCTGCATGGCGGCCGCGACCCGAACCTGCGCGTGCGCGGAACGCTCAAGGCGCTGGAGCGGCTGCTCTACGCGGGCCTCATCTCCAGCCGCGACCGCGACGAGCTGTCGGACGCCTACATCGCCCTGC
>JAYWAJ010000499.1:0-8454 GCA_043782525.1 Deltaproteobacteria bacterium
GAGGTGTTCGTCGCGCTGCCCCCCGCGATGTCGCTGCTGCAGCTGTACCGTTCCGCCGCCGTGGGGATGCACGGCCTGCTTGCCTACCGGTTTTTGCCGCTCAGCGCGGGGGAGGCGGCGCGGGCTTCGCCCAGGCTGCGGCGGCTCCGCGCGGCGCTGCGCGAGCGAAGGCGCGAGCGGCACGACCTGTTGCTGCGGGCGCTGGCCAAGGGGGGCCACCTCGACCTGCGCCGCGTCCTGCCGCGCAGCGAGTGGCTCTTCGAGCAGGGCGAGCTGATCTCGAGCGGCTGGGTGGCGGCGGCGGCGCTGCAGGGCCGCACCGAAGACGCGGCCATCATTCTCCACTACGCCAAGGTGGGCGTGGCGCTCCTCGAGCCCTGGTGCACCGCGAAGGGCACCCGCGAGCTGCGCCGCATCCTCTCCGGCGCCTGCGACCCGAGGGAACCATGACTTGCGCGACCCGGACCGAATTCGACGCAGCGGAAGAACCGACCGGCCCGGCGCCGGTCTCGATCTGGCAGATGCTGCGCGGCCAGCGCGCGGATCCGCTCCTGCGCTGGACCGCCATCGCCCGGGAGCACGGCGCGGTCGCGCGCTACCGTCTCGGCCTGGGCATGCGCTCGCTGGTCTCCACCGCGGGAGGTGCCCAGCGCGTGCTCCAGGAGAACGCCGCCAACTACGTCAAGCAGCACGCGACCTACTCCCTGCTGCGCCGCCTCTTCGGCAACGGCCTCTTCACCAGCAACGGCGACTTCTGGCTCCGGCAGCGCAGGCTCGCGCAGCCCGCCTTCCACCGCGAGAGCATCGCCGCCATGGGGGCGCAGGTGGCCGCGGCCGCGGCCGACACGGCCCGGAGCTGGGAGGCGAAGGCTCTGTCCGGCGCTCCGGTGTCGATCTTCCAGGAGATGACGGTGGTGACGCTGCGCGTGGTGGGCGACGCGCTCTTCGGCACGGGGCTCGCGGAGGAGGCCGCGGCGCTGGGGCAGGCATGGGACACCCTCAACAGGCAGCTCGCCGAGCGGGCCGCACGGATGTGGCTCCTGCCGCCCGTCCTCCCCACGCGCTACGATCGCGACTTCCGCCGCGCCCGCAAGGCGGTCAACGAGGTGGTGGCCTCGGTGATCGAGGCCAAGCGCAGGCCCGGGGCTGCCTCGGGCGATCTGCTCTCCATGCTGATCGAGGCGCGCGACGCCGACGACGGCACGCAGATGACCGACGCGCAGCTGCGCGACGAGGTGAGGACCATGCTCTTCGCGGGACACGAGACCACCGCCACCGCGCTCTCGTGGACCTGGGCGCTGCTCGCGCAACATCCGGAGGCGGAGAGGGAACTGCACGCCGAGTTGGACCGCGTGCTCCTGGGCAGCCGGCCGCGCGCCGCGGACTTCATGGAGCTTCGGTTCACCAAGGCGGTCATCGAGGAGTCGATGCGCCTCCATCCGCCCGCGTACCTCCTCATCCGGCGCGCCCTGGCGGACGACGTGGTCTGCGGAAAGCGGGTCCACCAGGGCGCGGTCGTCATCTTGAGCCCGCTCCTCCTGCACCGCAGCCCGCTCTACTGGGAGCGGCCCGACGAGTTCGTCCCCGAGCGCTGGCTCGACCTGGAGGCGGAGAAGAAGCGGCCGCGGTTCGCCTGGATGCCGTTCGGGGGAGGGCCCCGGCAGTGCATCGGGAACTCCTTCGCGATGATGGAGGCGGTGCTCATCCTGGCCACGCTGGCGCAGCGCTTCGCGCCGCGGCTGGCAGACGGCTACCTGCTGCGGCCCGAGTACCTGGTGCTGGCGCGGCCGGCGGAGGGCGCGCCGATGGTGCTGGAGAAGCGCTCCTAGTTGTGTCCGATGCCCTTGCCGTAGAGGAAGGCTTCGAAGCACATCCAGGCGCAGCAAGCCGCGGCCAGGCGCCAGAAGATCTTGCCGCGGTAGAGCAGCGGGACGCCGGCGACGAGGGGGACGTTGGCGGCCTGGTAGCGGATCATCGCCTGCAGCGTTCCGGTGCTCATCGGCAGGAGCACGAGGAAGCCCGCGCTGACCCATTGCCAGGCGGGAGCGCGGCGGACCAGGCGCGCCGCGAGGAAGAGCGCGGCCATGCTGACCAGGTAGTAGTCGGGGTCGCAGTCGAAGGCGAAGAAGGCGCGCACGGGCCCGAGCAGCGAGAGGTGGCGTCCGTGGAAGGCCTGGAGATGGACGAAGGCGAGCGCGTCGCCCTGGGCAAAGTGACACCACGCCATGAAGGCGCCCACCCCGCCCAGCGCCAGCGAGGCGCCGCCCAGCGCCCGCACGCGCACGCTGGTGCGGACGGCGAGGACGGCCTGCGTTCCCAGCGCCAGCGCCGCCGCCACTCCCGGAGAGCGCGTCGCCGAGGCCACCGCCCCGGCGAGGCCGGCGCAGAGGTAGCGCTCGGAGCGCAGCAAAAGCAGGCTCGCCGCCAGCGCCGCCGCGAAGAGCGCCTCCGAATACGGATAGGCGAAGAAGTGCGCGCCCGGCGTGGCGAGGAAGAGCACGGCGGCGCGCAGCCCGTCGGCGGGGCGCCGCACAAGCCGCGCCACGCAGAGCGCCGCCAAGAGCGCGCAGCCGTTCGAGACCCAGAAGGCCGCCCAGAAGACGTTCAGGCGGGTGGCCCGCAGCAGCAGCGGGTAGAGCGGGAAGAAGGCGAGGTGGTGGTTCGGGCCGGGATGCCGCGGCGGATAGCCGTCCCGGGTCAGCGAGACGTAGAAGTTCGCGTCCCAGCGGACCAGCGGCGCCAGCAACGGAGGCGGCGGCGCGCCGGGAAAGAGGTTGTCGCGATCCGGGATCCACTTCCACTGCGCGATCTTTTCGGGAGTCATCAGCGCCGCGCCCGCGTGCGTCGCCGCGACGGCCAGCAGGCGCGTGAGCAGGAAGGCCGCGAGGACGAAGCCGGTGCGGCCGAGGCGGCGGCGGGCGCGGAAGATCACTTCGCCGGCAAGAGCGGCCCCCAGGCGGGGTCGCTCGCGCCCAGGCGCTCGGAGGTGACCGCCCGCTGGTTGGAGCCGTCGGGCTGCATCACCCAGAGCTGCCGCTTCCCGCCGCGCGTCGAGGAGAAGAGGAGGTAGCGTCCGTTGGGCGCCCACGACGGCTTCTCGTTGGTGCCGGAGTTCTGCGTCAGGCGGGTGACCTTCCCGCCCTCGACCGCCACCGTGTAGAGGTCGAAGGTCCGGTGCTCGTCGCGGCCGGAGAAGGCGATGAGATCGCCCTTCGGCGACCAGGCCGGCTCCTGGTTGTAGTTGCCCTGGAAGGTCAGGCGGCGCACGTCGGCGCCGTCGGCGCTCATGGTGAAGATCTGCGGCGTGCCGGCGCGCTCGGAGACGAAGGCGACCCGCTTGCCGTCGGGGCTCCAGGCGGCGGAGATGTCGATGCCGCGCGCGTCGGTGAGCCGGCGCCCGGCCGAGCCGTCTGCCTGCGAGAGGTAGACGTCGGTGTTGTCCTCGAGGCTGGCGGAGAAGAGGAAGCGCAGGCCGTCCGGCGCCCAGGCGGCGCCGGTGGCGAAGTCGCCCATCAGCACCAGCGGGCGGACCTGCCGCGTGGCCGCGTCCACCGTGTAGATGTGCGCGCCGCCGCCGTCGCGGAAACTGGTGAAGGCGATCGATTTCCCGTCCGGCGTCCAGGCCGGCAGCAGGTTGATGGAGGCGCCGGTGAGCGGCTGCGGATTGGCGCCGTCCCAGTCGGCGGCGATGATCTGCTTGCCCGCCTCCGTCTCGCGCACGTAAGCGATGCGCGTCTGGAAGACGGCTGGTTCGTGGGTGAAGAAGCGGACCACGTCGTCGCCGAAGCGGTGGGCGATCTGCCGCAGCGAGGCGCGCGGCGCGCTGTAGTTGCCGTGCAACAGCTCCTGCCCGTGGGCGACGTCGTAGAGCCGCAGGTCGCACTTGACCTCCCCATTGCCCCGGCCTTCGGTCGCCGCACCCGGCGCGTCGCAGCTCACCTTGACGAGGCCCTGGGCGCCCACCGCCTGCCACTTGAAGTAGTCGATCCTGGCGAGGCCCTCGCTGGCCGGCGCTAAAAACGACGCGGGGTCGAGCAGCTTGAAGAGTCCGCTGCGCTCGAAGTCCTGCGAGAGCACGCTCTCGACGGCGACCGAGACCTCCTGGGCGCCGAGGGGCCGCGCCACCGCCAGCGGATACGCCTGCACGCGGCCTCCCGAGAGGTCGATGGCGGGACGATCGGCGGCGAGGAGCAGGGCGAGGAGGATCATCATGGCCTGAAGTTGAGGACGACCCCGGTGTCGCGGAGCGACTGCGCCAGGTCGGCAGGTGGAGGGGGAAGGCGGGTCCGCTGGACGGCGAGGTCGAGGGCCTGGTCGAAGAAGTCGTTGCCCGACTTCTTCTGGAAGGCGTGCTTGAGGATCTGGCCGTCGCGCCCGATCCAGGCGAGCACGCTGGCCGAGAGGAAGAGCCGCTCGCGCTCGGAGATCACCGACGGCACCACGTAGTTCTCGAGGATGGCGTCGTGCACAGCGGTGAAGTAGGCGTCGCCTTCCTCGGCGGAAGCGGCGCTGCCCTGGGCCGAGCCGGTGGCCGCGCCGGCGCGCTCGGGATCCGGCTCCTCTTTCGAGGGCTCGGCGCTGGCCCGGCCACTGGCGCGGGCCAGCGCGCGCTGCATCAGCTCCTGCCGGGTGGGCGCGTGCTTCTGCGCCGGCTGGGCGGGTCCCTTGCCGGGAACCCTGGGCGCGGCCGGCGCGGCGAGCGGGGCCAAAGGTCCAGGCGCAGGGGCCGACGCGGGCGCGGGCGGCGGCGGCGATTCCTTGCGCGGCAAGAGGCGCGGATCGCGGGGCCGGCCCAGCGCCACCATGCGGGCGATGATGGGCTTGCGCAGCGGGGGCGTGCGGTCGAAGAGCTGCGGCAGGAAGAGGGCGGCCCCGAAGACCGCGCCGTGCAGGCCCACCGCCAGCGCGATGCCGGGCAGGGCGGGAGTCCGCGGCTGCAGGGCGAGCACGCTCTTGTGGCTGCTCTCGCTCAAGGCCGCTTCAGCTCCTTGTCCGGCTCGGTGATCATCCCCAGCGACTCGACCCCGGCGCGGCGCGCGACCGCCATGATCTCGACCACGCTGCCATAGGGCAGGGAGCGGTCCGCCTGGAGATACAGCTCCTTGTCCTTCTGCACGCGCGCGTTGGTGCGGAGCTTGGCCTCCAGGTCCCGGCCCGCGATCTCCACCTCGCCAATGTAGACGCGCCGGTCGCGGGTGATGCGGAGCACCAGCTTCTCCTCGGAGTGCTCCATCTGCTGCGCCGAGGCGCGGGGCAGGTCCACTTTCACGCCGCTCTGGATGAGGGGCGCGGTGACCATGAAGATGATGAGCAGCACCAGCATCACGTCGACCAGCGGCGTGACGTTGATGTCGGTCATGGCGCGGCGGCTGTCTCCTCCAAACGCCATCAAGCCTCCCGGAAGTGGGGGGTCCAGGGGGGAGCGAGATCCCCCTTGGTGGAGGCGCCCCGGGCGCCGGATCGAAAGCGGTGCGTCAACGAGTCAAGCGTGGGCATCATCAGCTCAGGTTACTTTTTTAAAAATGTGGCGCTTGATGATGTTCAGGAAGTCCGAGCTGAAGTTGCGCATCTCGTTGTCGAGCACGCGGATGCGCGAGTTGAAGGCGTTGAAGGCCACCAGCGCGGGGATGGCGGCGAAGAGGCCAACCGCGGTGGCGATGAGCGCCTCGGAGATGGGCCGCGCCACGGTGGCGAGGTTGGCGTTGCCGGCCGCGTAGATGTCGCGGAAGGCGCCCATGATTCCCCAGACGGTGCCGAAGAGCCCGACGAAGGGCGCCGCCGCGGCGGTGGTGCCGAGGAAGGGGATCTGCATCTCCAGCGCGGTCAGCTCGGCGTTGGCGGCGCGGGCCAGCGACCGCTCGACGTTCTCGAAGCCGCCCAGCTGGTCCTGCATGGCGGTGTCCTCGCCCGCGGCGGGCTGCGCCTGGGTGACCTTGGAGAGCTCGACGTAGCCGGCGCGGAAGACCTGGGCCACGGGCGACACCGGCATCTCCTCGGTGGCGGCGTAGATGGTGTCGAGCCGCTTGCTGCGCCAGAAGGTCTCGAGGAAGCGCACGCTCTCCTGCTGCGCCTTGCGCAGGTGAAGGACCTTGCGGAAGATGATGGTCCAGCTCGCCACCGACGAGAGGATGAGGATGAGCAGGACCGCGGTCACGATGGGGCCGCCATGCGTGACCAACTCGAGATAATTCAGGCTTCCATTCATGCGGGCGCGGTTCTCCCTCGCGTGGCTGGCCCTGTCAACGCATGAACCGTG
Organism: Deltaproteobacteria bacterium; assembly: GCA_043782525.1. Classification (GTDB taxonomy): domain Bacteria; phylum Myxococcota; class Myxococcia; order Myxococcales; family 40CM-4-68-19; genus 40CM-4-68-19. The sequence goes on from JAYWAJ010000499.1 coordinate 6,257, forward strand.
TGGGCGGTCTCGACGCCCGGGCGTCCAACGGGCAGGACCGGTGTGGGTCTGAATGCGGGGGCCGGAAGAACGTCAGAGACAGCAAGGAGACCCGCATGCGCCGCCTGCTCATCGCCGCCACTCTCGCCGCCGCCGCCTGCGGACCCACGCGCAGCTGGGTCCCGCTGGAAGTCGACTGGACCTTCGGCGGCAAGGACTGCGTCTCCGCCGGCGTCGCCAAGATCCAGATCGACATCGACGGCGAGATCCTCACTCCCAACCAGTTCACCTGCGCCCAGGCGGGGCAGGGCGCCGACCTCGGCGAGTTCCTCGCCGGTCCCTACAACACCACCGTCACCGGCTTCGACTCCGGCGGCAACATCGTCTACCAGAGCACGCGCACGCTGAGCGTCCGGCCCGGCGGCAGGAACGTCATCCCCTTCGACGCCGCGCCCACCACCGGCACCGCATCGCTGCGCTGGACCTTCGCCGGCAAGACCTGCGACGCGGCCGGCGTCGCCACCGTCAGCGTCAGCCTCGACAACCAGGTGATCACCGACGCGCAGGGCCACCCGGACCTGCCGTGCAAGGACGGCACCATCCAGGGGACCACCATCGGGCCGCTCTCGCCGGGCTCGCATACGTTTGCGCTGGCAGCGAAGAGCGCGAGCTCCGACTACGCCGCCGCCAACGTCAACCTCACGGTGGCGGCGGGGCAGGACACGCTGGTGCCGGTGGATCTGGCGCTGACCGCCACAGCGCCGCCCAAGGCCTCCGCCGAAGTGCGCTGGAACTTCCTGCCCGGCGGCAAGACCTGCGCGGGCGTGGGCGCCGATCATATCTACGTCGTCTTCGATCCGGCGGCGGACGGCTCCGGCGGCCAGGTGGTCGCCGACACCGCCTGCGCCGGAGTGGGCGGCCCGGTCACCGAGTTGCAGATCGTCGACGTCCCCGACGGCAACCACGCTTTCGCCATCCGCGCCACCAGGGCCAACACCCTCATCTTCTACACGCACCACCCGGTGACGACGCTCTTCAGCGCGCCCTTCACCACCGTGGTCGACCTCACGGCGGAGGTGCCGTGATATCTGCGGCGGCGTGAATCCGGGCGCGCCCATCGGCGTCTTCGACAGCGGCGTCGGCGGCCTCACCGTGCTGCGCACCCTCATCGAGCGCCTGCCGCACGAGCACACCGTCTATCTCGGCGACACCGCGCGGGTGCCCTACGGCACCCGGTCGGGCGAGGTGGTGACCCGCTACGCGCTGCTCTCGGCGCGGCACCTCGTCTCGCACGGCATCAAGGCGCTGGTGGTCGCCTGCAACACCGTCTCGGCGCACAGCCTGCCGGTCCTTCAAAATTCGCTGCCCATCCCCGTCGTCGGCGTCATCGAGCCGGGGGCGCAGACGGCGGCGGCGCGCACCCGGGGCGGCACCATCGCCGTGCTGGGGACACCTTCGACCATCGCCTCGGGTGCCTACCAGGCGGCGCTGGGGCGCCTTTCTCCCTTGTCCAGGGTGGTGGCGCGCGCCTGCCCCCTCTTCGTGCCGCTGGCGGAGGAAGGCTGGACCGAGGGCGAGGTGCCGCGGCTGGTGGCGGAGCGCTACCTCTCCGATCTGCGGCGCAGCGGCGTCGACACGGCGGTGCTGGGGTGCACGCACTATCCGCTGCTGGCGCGGACCATCGCCGAGGTGTTGGGCCGCGACGTCGCCATCGTCGACAGCGCCGACGCCACCGCCGCGGCGCTGGCCGCGCTGCTGCACAGCCGCGGGATGTTGCGCCCCCCGGGCGGCCCCGTGCGCCACCGCACGCTCTGCACCGACGTCCCCGACCGGTTTCGCACCGTGGCGGAGCGGTTCCTCGGGCGCCCGGTCGATTCGGTCGAGCTGGTGGACCTGGCCTTTTGAGGGCCGGACTTTTCGCTCGCCGGCAGGCGTTGACTCTGGTGGCGGACCACGCCCTGTTCTGCTAACTCTCCCAACGGGCGTAAGGCACCTGCCCGGAGGCGAATCGCACTCGTGACGACGACCGCATCCAAGCCCGGCGCGCCGGTGGTGGGCTTCAACCACAACGTCAAGTACGGGCCGCGCGTCTACCACGTGCAGACCGAGGACTCCGGCCTGCCCCACGCGCACTACATCACCCACCTCTTCGTCGGCGGGAACATCGTCGCCAGCCTGAAGACCACCTACAGCGAGAAGATCGACGAGCCCGATCTCGC
>JAYWAJ010000500.1:0-8446 GCA_043782525.1 Deltaproteobacteria bacterium
ACATCGACCCGCCGGCGAAGTAACCGCGAGGCCCTGCCGGATGGGTTCCGGCGCCTTCGTGGGTGGTGAGACCACCGTGGATTTTTTCATTTCTTGGGCAAGGCGACTTGACTTTGCCGGCGTTTTGCCAATACAATCCCCATTCAAGATGTCGAAGCCAGCTCAACTGGAACTGCCCACCTGGGGCGGGAGGCGTGCGGGCGCGGGCCGCAAGCCCCAGTCGTCCCGGCAGCGGGTGTCGCACAAGCGCCGGCCCGAGCACGCCCCGCGCTTTCCGCTGCACGTCATCCTGCGCGCCCGGCCCGACGCGCCCGGCCTGCGCCGCAGGAAGGTGTTTGGCGAAGTGCGGGCGGCGCTGGAGGCAGGTGCGGCGCGCGCCGGCTTCCGGCTCGTCCACTTCTCGGTGCAGGGCAACCACCTGCACCTCGTCGTCGAGGCGCCGGACAAGGTCGCGCTCTCGCGCGGGATGCAGGGGCTGGCGGTGCGCATCGCCCGGGCCGCGAACCGCGCCGCGGGGCGCACGGGGCGCGTCTTTGCCGACCACTACTTCGCGCGCGAGTTGAAGACGCCGGCGGAGGTGCGGCGGGCAGTCCGCTACGTGCTCGACAACCGCATCCTGCACGGGGGCCTGCAGCCGCAGACGGACGCCTGCGCCTCGGCGGCGCCGCTGGTCCAGCCGCGCACCTGGCTGCTGACGGTGGGCTGGCTGCGCAGCCGCGCCGGCCCGCTCCCGGTCAGCGCCTGGGACACTTGAGGCGCGGTCGATGTGCATGGCGGTGAGAGTCTACCGGGGGGGAAGGCGCGGGGCCGAGCAGCACAATCGAAGAGCCCCGTAGCAAGGTGACCGCAGAAGAAGACCAGTCGCTGCTGGAGAGTCGACTCGATGCGACGGTGATCCGAGCCGGCTACATCGTCGGCGTGGGGGCTGCGGCTTCGACACAGTCGTGAGCAACGCCAAGCGACGGATCGCGATCATCCTGGGCGGTTGACCGGCCGAGGATGCGGACGATTGCCATCGACGACCTCGTCTACTACCTCTGCGGCGTTCTCGACGATCCGCGTGCCTTCGGGCCTCGTTACGACCGCGGACGTCCTGGGCCGGCCACCGCCGATCAAGGTCCGGCTCCCGCTCGCCCTTTTCGGCGCACTCGCCCCGCTCATCGAGCGCGCGCTCGCGATACCCATGGCGCGGCGCCGGCTACAGCGGGGTAATCTTCAAGTTGTCGAAATAGGTGTCGTTGGACCAGCTGGAGAACCCGAAGCGGTCGTGCCCATTGTCCGATAATGGTGCCGGGTCATTCATTTCAATGGCCAGCTGCCCGTCGGATTCCCAGCGCAAGAGCCCGCCTTTCTTCGTCACCACCATATGGTAGGTATGGCCGCGGTCGACCTTGAGATCCATCCGCTTGACCACGAAGGGCGTCTCGGAACCGTAGAACTTCCCGCCCTGCAGGCTCTCCAGATCGCGCCGGGCCCGCCATTCCGTGAAGGGCGCGGCGAGGGCCTCGAGGAAGTCCAGCTGCCGCGGGACCGGGCGCGCCAGCGCCGCCAGCTGCGTCCTCAGCTCGTCCTGCGTGAAGGCGTGCTCGTCCAGCTTGGCGATCCGCGACTCCCGGTTCTTCCAGGCGCCGAAGAGGAAGAGGTATCCAGTCGAATGCGTGCGCCCGTCGCCGAACATCTCCCACTTGATGTCGCCGTCCGTCCCTTCGCTGCGCACGTCGAACTCGACCCGCACGTCGGCGGGCAGGCGCGCCTTCAGCCATAAGGGATTGTTGCCGACGCCGGGCGAGAAGACCTGTCCGTCGACGATGCGCCAGTGCCCGCCGTTCGACCACCACTGGTCGCCCAGCGAGGCGCGGTCGAACTGGTCCTGGTAGGGCACCGCCGCCGTCACCGGGGCGGCGCCGCGCAGCGCCCAATGGAGGAAGGGCAGCTGCACCGCGGCGATGACCACCGCCAACGGCACCGCGATGCGCGGCTGCAGCCAGGGATGTCTCAAGAGTCCTCCGAGACGGTGAGCTGCCCGAAGTCCGGCAGCTCGCGGCGCAGCGTCTCCTTGAGCCGCTCGGTGAGCCGCGCCTCCAGCTGCCGCGCCCGCTCGCGGGTGACGCCCCAGGCGTCGCCGATCTGCTGCAGCGTCATCGGCTCCCGCCCGTCGGCCGGCGCGATGCGGTTCTCGAAGAGGAAGCGATCTTTCTCGGCCGTCAGCGTCCTGCCGAACTCGGCCAGCTTCTCCTTGAAGACGCGCCGCAGCTCCTCGTCGGCCAGCTGCTCGTCGGCGGGGGCCTCGTGCTGCACCAGCCGGTCGCCGTGCGTCTGGCTGCCCCCGTCGCCTCCCGGCGTCACCGGCGCGTCGAGGGAGAACTCGTCGTTGCCCAGCCGCTGGTCCATCTCCCGCACGTCCTGCTCCGAGACGTCGAGGCGCTCGGCCAGCAGCACCGGCGCTGCCTCGAAGCCCTGCGCCAGCAGCTTCTCCTGCTCCTTGCGCAGGTTGAAGAAGAGCTTCCGCTGCGCCTGCGTGGTCCCCAGCTTGACCATGCGCCAGTTGTCCATCAGGTAGCGCAGGATGTACGCGCGGATCCACCAGGCCGAGTACGACGACAGCTTGACGCCGCGGAAGGGATCGTACTTCTGCACGGCATGCATCAGCCCGACGTTGCCCTCCTGGACGAGGTCGAGCAGGTTGAAGGCCGCCCGCCGGTACTCGTGGGCGATCTTGACCACCAGGCGCAGGTTGGCCGTCACCAGCCGGTAGGCGATGTCCGGGTCGTGGGTCTTGGAGAACTGGACGGCGAGGGCGTGCTCCTCCTCGCGGGTCAGGAGCGGATGGCGCGCGACCTCGGCCATGTAGCGCTGCAGGGCATCGGCGCGGGTCAGATCGCGCGAGATGGGGACGGGCAGCGTGGTCTCGGGCGGGACGTCCTCTTCTTCGGCGAGCAGCTCCGGCTCGAGCACTTCCGGCTCGAGCGCCTGCTCCGGCGCGCCCGCCTCCGGCTCGGTCGGCTCGGTCCCGACGACCGCCTGCTCCGCCAGCGGCCGGGCAGCCTTTTTGGGCTTGCGGGGCTTGCGCAGTTTGGCCTTGGGCGGAGTCATCTGTATTCCTGAGAGACGCGGTGCTATACAGGCGCTCCTTTTTTAGTCAAGCCAACATCTATGAACGACTACATCTCCACGACCGAATTCGCCGCCATGCCCCTCTCCGAGGAGCTGCGCAAGGGCATCGCCGACCGGGGCTACACCCAGCCGACTCCCGTGCAGGCCGCGGTGCTGGGCCCCATCCTCGCCGGACGCGACGTCATCTGCCGCAGCAAGACCGGCACCGGCAAGACGGCGGCCTTCGGCATCCCCTTGCTCGAGCGCATCCCCGGCGGCACCCGCAAGGCCTCTGCCCTCGTGCTCTGCAACACCCGCGAGCTGGCCATCCAGGTGGCCCAGGAGATCGAGGGGCTGGGCAAGTACAAGGACCTCAAGGTCATCGCCATCTACGGCGGGGCCGGCATGGGCGAGCAGACCAGCGCCCTGCTCCACGGCGCCGAGGTCATCGTCGGGACGCCGGGCCGGGTCTACGATCACATCCGCCGCGGCAACCTCAAGCTGGACGCGGCCCGCATCTGCGTCCTCGACGAAGCCGACGAGATGCTCTCGGCCGGCTTCTACGAGGAGGTCACCAAGATCCTCGACTACCTGCCGAGCGACCGCCAGACCCTGCTCTTCTCGGCGACGGTGCCGCCCGACATCGAGCACCTGGCCCACAAGTACCTGCGCGACCCGGAGACGATCCTGCTCTCCGGCGACGTCTTCACCGTCGAGCACATCCACAACGTGCTCTACCCGCTGGTCGACCAGTACCCCAAGCCGCGCAATCTTTTATACTTGATTGAAAGAGAAGACCCGGACGCGGCCATCGTCTTCTGCAACCTGCGCACCGACACCGAGCTGGTCGCCAACGTGCTCAACCGCAACGGGCTCGACGCCGAGATGCTCAACGGCGACCTGCCGCAGAAGGAGCGCGAGCGGGTGATGAACAAGGTCAAGCGCGGGGAAGTGCGCTTCATGGTGGCGACCGACATCGCCGCCCGCGGCATCGACATCAGCGACCTCTCGCACGTCATCAACTACTCGCTGCCCGAAGATCCGGCGGTCTACCTGCACCGCGTCGGACGGACCGGGCGCATCGGAAAGAAAGGCACGGCCATCAGCCTCGTCTCTGGAGCGGAGTTGAACACCCTCGGCGTGCTCGAGCAGAAGTACGGCATCAAGTTCGAGCACCGCGCGCTGCCCACCCCCGAAGAGGCCAAGGGCCTCTGGACCGGCAAGCACGTCAAGGAGCTGTCCGACGCCATGCAGTCGGGCTCGGCCTTCGAAGCCTACCTGCCGCTGGCGCAGGAGCTGATGGGTCGGGACGACGGGCGCATCCTCTTCGCCTACGCCTTGAAATACTTCTACACCCACCACCGCATGGAGAAGGCGCAGCTGCGGCAGGTGGGCGAGAAGCTGCTCGAGAGCCACCAGGTGGAGAAGGTTTACAAGGAGCTGAAGCAGGCGCGGCGCAGTCCCGAGGCCCGCAAGCCGCGGATGGAGTCGCCGCCCCGGGCGGAAGCAGCGCCGCGGCAGGCGGCCTCCGGGGCGGTGCCGGCCGCCGAAGTGGCGCGGCAGGTGGGCCTCGAGTCCGCTGCGCCGGCGGCGGCCGCGCCCATCGACCGGGTCAAGCTCTACCTCGAGCAGGGCACCGAGCACGGCTGGGATTCGGCCTCGCTCACCGACGCGCTCTCCCAGCTCGCCGGCCAGCCCCGCGACACGGTCCTGGCCGCCGACGTCAAGCCGCGCTACGCCTACGTGCTGGTGAAGCCGGCCGCCGCCGACGCCTACGTGGCGGCCAGCGGCAAGAGCCTGAAGGAGAAGCCGGTGCGCATCGAGGTCGCGCGCCCGCGCCGCCGCTGATGGCCCCGGTCGCAGCGCTGCGCTGCGAGAAGCTGGTCAAGCAGTACGGTCCGCTCGCCGCCGTCGACGGCCTCGACCTCGAGGTGCGCACCGGCGAGTGCTTCGGCCTGCTCGGCCCCAACGGCGCCGGCAAGACCACCACCGTCGAGATCTTCGAAGGGCTGAACGAGCCCTCGAGCGGCCTGGTCGAGGTGCTGGGCCTGCGCTGGTCCAGCGACGCGCACGCCTTGCGGCAGCGCCTCGGCATCTCCCTGCAGGAGACGCACTTGCCCGACCGGCTCACCGTCGAGGAGACGCTGCGCCTCTTCCGGTCTTTTTATGCGCAGGGGCGGCCGGTCGGCGAGGTGCTGGCGCTGGTCGAGCTGCAGGACAAGCGCGCCACCTGGACAGAGAAGCTCTCGGGCGGACAGAAGCAGCGGCTCGCGGTCGCCTGCGCGCTGGTGAGCGATCCGGAGGTCCTCTTCCTCGACGAGCCCACCACCGGCCTCGATCCGCAGTCGCGCCGCCAGCTCTGGGAGGTGGTGCTGGGCTTCAAGGCCCGCGGGCGCACCGTGCTCCTGACCACGCACTACATGGACGAGGCCGAGCGGCTCTGCGACCGCGTCGCCGTCGTCGACAAGGGCAAGGTCATCGCGCTCGGCACGCCGCAGGAGCTCATCGAGGGCCTGGGCGGGCACGAGATCGTCGAGCTGGCGACGCAGCAGCCGCTGGAGGCGTCGGAGCTGGCCGGCCTGCCCGGAGTGCGCGCGGCGCGGCGCAGCGCCGACGGGATCGCCCTCACCGTCGAGCAGCTTCATGTCGCCCTGCCGGCGGTGCTGGCCAGGGTCGGGCCCCTGGGGCTGAGGCGGCTGGCCACCCACCGGGCCACGCTGGAAGACGTCTTCGTGCAGCTCACCGGAAGGAAGCTGCGCGAATGAACGCCCCCGCCCCAGAAACCCGGCGCGCCCATCCGCTGGTCGAGCTGACCCTCACCCGGCTGCGCCTCTTCTTCCGCGAGCCCGGCGCGGTCTTCTGGACCTTCGGCTTCCCCCTCCTGCTCACGGTCGCGCTGGGCGCGGCCTTCCGCAACCGTCCGCCCGAGCCGGTGGCCATCGGCGTCGAGTCGGCGCAGCTGGCAGAGACGCTGCAGCGCGATCCCGGCCTGCGCGTGCAGCTCTTCCTCGACGACGGCGAGGCGCGCCGGGCGCTGCGCACCGCCAAGGTCGATCTCGTCGTCCTGCCCGGCCCGCCCGTCACCTGGCTGTTCGACCCCACCCGCCCCGAGAGCCGCCTCGCCCGCGCGCTGGCCGACGCCGCCCTCCATCCCCGCGGCCCGCCGGCGACGCTGGACCTGCCGGTCACCGCGCCCGGCTCGCGCTACGTCGACTTCCTCCTCCCCGGCCTGATCGGCATGAACATCATGTCGAGCGGCATGTGGGGCATCGGCTACGTGGTCGTCGAGATGCGCACGCGCAAGCTGCTCAAGCGCCTGGTGGCGACGCCGATGTCGCGGGCGCAATTCCTCACCTCGTTCGTGATGATGCGCGCACTCTTCCTCTTCCTCGAGCTGCCGGTGCTGCTCGGCTTCGGCTGGCTGACGTTCAAGGTCGGCGTGGCCGGATCGCTGCCGCTGCTGCTCGGCGTGGCCGTCCTCGGCGCGCTCTCCTTCTCCGGCCTCGGCCTGCTCGTCGCCAGCCGCGCGCAGAACACCCAGACGGTGACCGGGCTCATCAACCTGGTCATGCTGCCCATGTTCGTCGGCTCGGGCGTCTTCTTCTCCACCGCGCGCTTCCCTGCGGCGGCGCAGCCGTTCCTGCGCCTCTTGCCGCTGACGGCCCTCAACGACACGATGCGGGCGATCATGATCGACGGCGCCGGCCCGCGCGACATCCTCGGCCCGGCGGCGCTGCTGGCCGGCATCGCCGCAGTCTCTTTCGCCCTCGCCCTGCGCTTCTTCCGCTGGCGCTGACCGCTACAGCTCCATCTTGCGGTCGGTGTGGTCGCGGCCGTCGTAGCGCATGAGGACTCCCTTGCCGTCGAGGCGGGTGACCAAGCCCACCGGCCGGCGCCACATGGCCTGGAGGTTGACCAGGGTGTCCTTGGCATAGTCGATGCGCAGGTCGACGCCGTCGTGGCGGTGGGCAATGAGCAGCTCGCCGCGGTTCTCGAAGTTGCCGTCGACGACCTCGATCATCGGCTGGCCGAAGTTGGTCAATTGCTGGAGCAGCTTCTTCTTCACCTTCTGGAATTCGCGGTCGAGGATCTCCCAGCGGTTTCCCTTTTCATTGAAGCCGTAGACGAACAGCTTCTGCTCGGAGGCGAAATCAGCGGTGAGGAACTCGTCGATGAAAGTGATGTCGTTGTAATGCTTGCGCACCTCGAAGATCTTCTGCCGCCCCAGGCCCAGCTTGCGGTCCCAGGCGCGGCGGGCGCGCAGGTCGTCGCACTCGTCGTACTCCTTGCCGAAGCGCCCCTTGTTCCAGCGCTCCTCGATATGGCGCCACAATTCAATGCCCAGCTTGTAGGGATTGATGACGCCGGGCCGCGTCCCCATGGTGCCGGAGTGGTGGTCGGCGTAGTCGATGACCTCTGAGTCCTTGAGGGCCTTGGTGGTCATGATGGTGCTGTGCCAGTAGCTGGCCCATCCTTCGTTGATGATCTTGGTCTGCCCCTGCGGCGCGAAGTAATAGGCCTCGTCGCGGATCACCGAGAGCACGTCCGCTTCCCAGCGCTCGAGCGGCGCGTTCTCGATGAGGAAGAGCAGCACGTCGCGCTCGGGGCGCTCGGGGAACTTCTTCTTCTGCGCCCGCTCGTCCTCCAGCTTCTTGCGCTCCGAGTCGAGGAAGGACTGCGGGTTGATGAAGTGCGACATGTACTCGCGGTTGGTCTTGAAGCCGCGCACCTCGATGGGCTCTTCGGGCTGGTCGCCGCGCGGCCGGGGCGGGAAGTGCGGCGCGTGCTGGTTGATGAGGTTCTCCAGCGAGAAGCAGCGGTCGATGAAGGCCTCCACCGGCTCGATGCCCACCCGGTCGATGATGCGGCGCACGCGGGTGGCGTGGTTGGCCATCTCGTCCATCATCTTGCGGTTGGTGTGCAGGAAGGAGAAGTTGTTCTTGAAGAAGTCGACGTGGCCGTAGACGTGGGCCATCACCAGCTTCTGGTCCACGTCCATGTTGCTTTCCAGGAGATAGGCATAGGACGGGTTGTTGTTGATGACCATTTCATAGATCTTCGACAACCCGTATTCGTAGCCTTTGCTCAGCTGCTCGTACTCCATGCCGAACCGCCAGTGCGGATAGCGGTTGGGAAAGCCGCCATAGGCGGCCACCATGTTGATCTCGTCGTAGCCGAGCACCTCGAAGATGGTCTCGTAGAAGTCGAGGCCGAACTCGCGCGCGTAGCCTTCGATCTGGCGCTGGATGTCGCTCAGGTGCGGCGGGAGCCGGGTGTCCTTGTTCTCGTTCATTGGTTTGCAACCCTCGCCAGCGCGCCGCCCATCAGCTGCCCTTCCCGAGGAATTCCTTGA
>JAYWAJ010000501.1:0-8417 GCA_043782525.1 Deltaproteobacteria bacterium
GCACGGCGCTGTTCAGCTGCGCAATGCTGACGCTGCCGGTCTGGTTGTAGAGGATGAAGATGCCGATGAGGAAGCCGAAGTCGCCGATGCGGTTGACGACGAAGGCCTTGCGCCCCGCCGCCGCCTTGGCCTCGTCGGTGAACCAGAAGCCGATGAGCAGGTAGCTGCAGAGTCCGACGCCTTCCCAGCCGACGAAGAGGGCCACCAGGTTGTCGCCCAGCACCAGGGTCAGCATGGCGGCGACGAACAAGTTCAAGTAGGCGAAGTAGCGCCAGTAGCCTTCGTCCTCGTCGATGTAGGCCACCGAGTAGACGTGGATGAGGAAGCCGACCCCGGTGATGACCAGGACCAGCGCGCCCGAGAGGCGGTCGAGCGTGAAGCCCATGTCCACGTGCAGGCTGCCGGCGGTGAACCAGCTCCAGGCGACCTGGTGGAAGACCGGCGCCTCCTCGGGAAAGTGGGCGAAGGCGAAGAGGCCGACGCAGAAGCTGAGCAGCACGCTGACCAGCGCCACCGCGTAGAGCCACGGCTTGGGCAGCCACTTGCCGGCGAGGCCACAGAGGGCGGCGCCGAGGAGGGGGAGCAGCGGGATGAGGTGCAGCCAGGACACTTCCACGCGGCGGCTCCTTCAGAACTTGAGCGCGTCGAACTCGTCGACGTTGACGCTCTCGCGGCTGCGGAAGACCGCGATGATGATGGCGAGGCCCACCGCCGCCTCGGCCGCCGCGGTGGCGATGACGAAGAAGACCGCGGTGTGGCCGTGCAGGAAGCTGCCCATCGGCGAGTTCGGCACCAGCGGAAAGCGGGCGAAGGCCAGAAAGGTCAGGTTGACCGCGTTGAGCATCAGCTCGATCGACATGAGCACGATGATGGCGTTGCGGCGCAGGACCACGCCGGCCGCGCCCAGCGCGAAGAGCAGCGCGCCGAGCACGAGGTAGTGCTGCGCCTGGTGGGCGTGGAAGAAGTCCATCAGATCTTCCCCTTGGCGATGACCACCGCGGCGACCACGGCGACGAGCAGGAGCAGCGAGGTCACCTCGAAGGGCAGCACCGAGGCGAGGTAGAGCGTGCGTCCGACGGCCTTGACCCCGCCGAAGCCGGTGCCGCCGAGGCGGACGGCGTTGTCGATGGTGGGCGCGCCCGGATAGGCCGCTCCCAGCGCGCGCCAGACGATGACGCCGGTGGCGCCGAGGACGGAGAGGAGCCCGGCGCCCTTCCAGAACGTCCAGCGCGCCTCGCCCAGCTCTTCCTCTTTCAGGTTGAGCAGCATGATGACGAAGACGAAGAGCACCATCACGGCGCCCGCGTAAATCATGATCTGGAGGATGGCGATGAGCGGCGCGGAGAGGAGCAGGTAGATGCCGGCGAGGAAGAAGAAGCAGCCCACCAGCGAGAGCGCGCCGTAGATGGGGTTGCGCCGGAAGACCACCTGCGCCCCGGCCCCGAGCACGCCGATGGCGAAGAGGTAGAAGAGGACGGCCTCCACGCTAGCCCCGCACGAGCGCGTCGAAGTCGGCGCGGAACTTCTCGATGTAGCTCTTGGCCGGCATGGCCGCGCCGTCGGCCAGCGCGCAGATGGTCTTCTGCTCCATCTGCCGCGCGATCTGGTGGACGTTGTCGACGTCGGTCTTCTCGCCCTTGCCGGCCGCGATCTTGTCGAGCAGCCGCGAGATCCAGGCGGTGCCCTCGCGGCAGGGCGTGCACTGGCCGCAGCTCTCGTGCGCGTAGAACCGCATGACGTTGGCGAGCGCGTGGGCCATGTTCACCGACTGGTCGAGGTAGACGACCCCGCCCGAGCCGGCCATGGTCTTCTTGCCCTTGAGGGTGTCGAAGTCGCTCGCCCAGTCGGCCTCTTCGGCGGTCATGATCGCGCTCGAGGAGCCGCCGGGGATGATGGCCTTGAGCGTGCTCCCCTCGCGCATGCCGCCGCAGTAGTCGTCGAGCAGCGCCCGAAACGAGATGCCCATGGGCGCTTCGTAGACGCCGGGCTTCTTCACATGCCCGCTGACGGCGAAGAGGCGGGTGCCGCCGTTCTTGGGGACAAGGCCGATCTTCGAGTAGGCGTCGCCGCCCAGGTTGACGATGACGGGGAGGTTGGCGAGGGTCTCGACGTTGTTGACCGCGGTGGGCTGCTTGAAGAGCCCGCCGCCCGCGTTGGCGGGAAAGGGCGGCTTGAGGCGCGGGTAGCCCTTGCGGCCTTCGAGCGACTCGAGCAGCGCCGTCTCCTCGCCGCAGATGTAGGCGCCGGCGCCGATGACGACGTGCATCTCCAGATCGAAGCCGCTGCCGAGGATGTTCCTGCCGATGAAGCCCTTGGCCCGCGCCTCGTCGATGGCCACCTGCAGCCGCTGCACCGCCGAGTCGCGGAACTCGCCGCGCACGTAGACGTAGGTGAGGTGGCAGTCGATGGCGTAGCAGCCGATGATCAGCCCCTCGACGAACAGGTGCGGGCTGTTGGTCATGATGGCGCGGTCTTTAAATGTCCCCGGCTCGCCCTCGTCGGCGTTGACCACCAGGTACTTGGGGAAGCTCGTCTCCTTGCGGACGAAGTTCCACTTCATGCCGGTGGGAAAGCCAGCGCCGCCGCGGCCGCGCAGGTTGGACTTGACCACCTCGTCGACGATCTGCTGCGGCTGCATCTTCAGCGCCTTGGGCAGCGCGGTGTAGCCGCCCGACGCCAGGTAGGTCTGGAGCGCGAAGCTGTCGGGCTTGTCCCAGTCGACGCTGAGGATCCTGGGTCCGGTCATCACTCGTGCTCCGTGGCGTGTGCGGGCAGGCGCGGCACCGGGCCCGCCGCCATGGCCTGGCCGGGCTCGGTGCGCAGCTGGTCGATGAGCGCGTCCATCGACTGCGGCGTCACGCCTTCGACGAACTTGAAGTTGTTGACCAGGACGGCAGGGGCGGTCCCGCAGGAGGCGAGGCAGGCGACCTCTTCGAGGGAGAACTGGCCGTCCCGGGTGGTCTCGCCCGGACGGATGCCCAGCTTCTGCGCGCACTGCGCGAGGATCTTCTCGGAGCCCATCGCCCAGCAGGAGATGGAGTTGCAGACGCCGATGTGCTGGCGGCCGACCGGGCGCAAACGATACATCGTATAAAAGGTTGCGACCTCGCGGACCCGCACCGGCGGCACGTCGAGACGGTGCCCGACGTAGGCCAGGGCACCCTCGGGCAGCCAGCCTAGCTGATCCTGGGCGAGGTGTAGAACGGGGAGCAGCGCGGCCTTGCGGCGCTCGGGCGGGTACTTGGCGACCGCCTGCTCGAACTCCGCATCGAAGCGCTGCTGCTGCTCCGGGGAGAAGGGCGACGCGACCGGACCCGCCGCCTTGGTTCCGAGGGGGATCATGCGGCGCGGACGTGTATGGCGAAGCACCCGGAGTGTCAAGGCAAGTGAAAGAGCGTCCAGGTGAGCAGCGGCTCCGCGGTGCGCTTTGAATTTCAAACTTTTCAGCGCAGCTCGAGGATGCGCAGCGCCGTCAGCCCCGCCAGCGTGCCGAGGACTTCGTTCTCCTGCTTGCCCGACAGCTTGACCAGTTCGGCGACGGATCGGGTGCCGTCGCACTTGGGCAAGAGGTGCGCCTCCCAGGCCTGCAGCTCGACGTCGGAGAGGTTGAAGGACGGATCCGGGCTGGGGATGGGCTTCACCTGCCCGGGCATCACCCGCTTGAGCCGCTCGGGCTTGTAGAGCTTCTTGATGCCCCGCATGATCAGGTTGGCCGGGTGGATGTCGAGCTTGATGGCTTCCTTGCGCGCCCGCGCCTGGAACGAGAGCGTGAAGCTCCCCTCCTCCCAGGCGAAGACCGAGTAAAGGATGCTCTTGATCTGCTGCCCCACGTAGTAGAGCCGCTCCTCCTCGGTGACCGCGCCCATGAGGATGAGCACGTCGCCGGTGCGCTGCCGGGTGGTGCTCGCCTCGTCGGCGGCGTGCTTGAGCGTCTCCTCGTCGATCTTGCCGGCCCGGACGAGGAACTGCCCCAGCCGGTCGGCGACCAGGTTGGAGAGGGCGAAGACCGGCATGCCGCCCTCGAAGTAGATGATCTTCTTCACCTGGCCCTTCATCAGGCCCAGCTCCCCCGTCTCCTTGGTGGTGTAGAAGGCGGCGAGCAGCTGCGGGAGGTTGTCCTTGATCTCGCCCTTGCGGACGCCTTCCCCCTTTTGCGGCGGAAGCTGCTGCAGGGCCTCCGGCGCCGGCGGCGGCTCGCTCTGCGCCCGCGCGATCGGTCCGGTGATCACCGACGCCGACTGGACCACCGGCTGCATCAGCGGCGGCGCCAGGGGAGGCCGCGACTCCTTCGGCTTCTTCAGTGCCGGCTGCGGCCTGGTGCGGGCCTCGCCGAGCCGCGCCGCCTGGGCGCGGTCCATCGACTTGAGCTGCAGCGGCGAGGTGCCCGAGAGCGGCAGCTCGCCCACCAGGTCGATGCGGCCGGTCAGCTGCATCGCCTCGGCGGCCTCGGCCACCCCCGGGCCGGACTCGACGTCCCAGGCCTGCTTCGCCTCGGCGGGCGCCGGCAGCGGCACCGTCTTCGAGACCGCCTCGAGCAGCGCCCGGCGGTCGAACGGCTTCTCGAAGTACGCCAGCGCCCCGTACTTGCCCAGCGCGTTGGCGGAGGCCTTGCCTCCCTTGTGCACGCCCGAGATGAAGATGAAGGGGATGCGCAGCTTCTTGAGCGCCTCGGCGACGTCGAAGCCCATCAGGTCGGGGAGGAGCACGTCGACGACGACGAGGTCGGGGCGCTCCTTGCGGGCGAGGTCGAGCGCGGTCCTGCCGCGGGCCGCCGTCAAGACCTGGTACCCCGCCTCCTCGAATGAAGAGGAGAGCAGGGTGAGGAGTTCGGGGTTGTCGTCGACGACGAGAATGCGCGGTGCTGGCACGGCGCGCGAGCATAGGGCCCGCGCACCGTTCATTCAAGCGCAGGTTTGAAGGCGGCGAGCCGCCGCGCGGCGATGCGCACCGCCTCCGGGTTCTGGTCCACCAGCACGAAGCCGCGCCCGTGCTGGGCCGCCGCCACGCCGGTGGTGCCGCTGCCGGCGAAGTAGTCGAGGACGATGTCGCCCGGCTGCGAGTGGATCTTGATGATGCGATTCAGCACCCCGAGAGGCTTCTGGGTCGGGTAGCCGGTCTTCTCGCGGCTGTTGGTGGGGACGATGGTGTGCCACCAGACGTCGGTCGGCGTCTTGCCCCGCGCCGCCTTCTCGGGGCCGACCAGGTCGGGCGCGAGGTAGGGGATGCGGTCCATGGCGTCGAAGTTGAAGACGTAGCGCGCCGGGTCGAGCGCGTACCAGAGGATGGTGTCGTGCTTGGCCGGCCAGCGCGTCTTCGGTCGCCCGCCGTAGTCGTAGGCCCAGATGATCTCGTTCATGAACTTGTCGCGGCCCAGCAGCCGGTCGAGGGCGACCTTGACGTAGTGGACTTCCCGGCTGTCGAGGTGGACGAAGATGGACGCGTCCCGGGTCAGGCAGCGCAGCGACTTCTCCACCCGGGTGAGGAGGAAGCGCTCGAAGTCCTGGAACTGGTCGGCGTAGGAGAGGAGCCGCCGCCGCTGCACCTTGCCGGTGTTGAAGGGCGGGTCGATGTAGAGGAGCCGCGCGAAGCCGGCCGGGAGCGCGGCGAGCACGCCGAGGTTTTCGCCGAGGATGATCCGCTTCATCGAGAGCACTCTACGGCAGGAGAAGATTGATCGCCTCCCCCGCCAGTGCTAAGCAGGCTCGCTTCCCATTCCGGTTGGAGATCTGCCCATGCGCCGCACTCTCGTCGTTTGCGCGTCGATCCTGATTCTCGCTGCCTGCAAGAAGGAGGGGGGCAGCGGCCTGGTGGGCAAGGACGCCAAGGGCCCCATCGTAGTCGGTGAGGTCGGCTCGATGACCGGCACCGAGGCGACCTTCGGCACCTCGAGCGACCGCGGCATCCAGCTGGCCGTCACCGAGGTCAACGGCGCCGGCGGCATCAAGGGCCGGCAGATCCAGATCATCGCCCTCGACGACGAGGGCAAGCCGGAAGAGGCGGCCACCGCGGCCACCCGGCTCATCGCCAGCGAGCACGTCACCGCGCTCCTCGGCGAAGTCGCGTCGACACGCTCGCTCTTCATGGCGCCCAAGGCGCAGGCCGCCAAGGTCCCCATGGTCTCGCCGTCGTCGACCAACGAGAAGGTCACCGCCATCGGCGACTACGTCTTCCGCGCCTGCTTCATCGATCCCTTCCAGGGCTACGTGATGGCCAAGTACGCCCACGACACCCTCAAGCTGACCAAGGCGGCCATCCTGCGCGACGTGCGCAACGACTACTCGGTGGGCCTCGCCAAGGTCTTCTCGGAGAACTTCACCAGGCTGGGCGGGACCATCACCGCCAACGAGTCGTTCTCCTCGGGCGACGACGACTTCAAGGCGCAGCTCACCAACATCAAGAACACCCACCCAGACGGGCTCTACGTGCCCGGCTACTACACCGACGTCGGCCTCATCGCGCGGCAGGCGCGCGAGGTCGGCATCGCCGCGCCGCTCCTCGGCGGCGACGGCTGGGACAGCGAGAAGCTCTACGAGATCGGCGGCGCCGCGCTCGACGGCTGCTACTTCTCCAACCACTACTCGGTGGACGACCCGAGCCCGCGCATCCAGGAGTTCGTCGCCAAGTTCAAGAAGACCTACGGCGGCCAGCTCCCCGACTCGCTCGCCGCCCAGGCCTACGACGCCGCCGGCATGCTCTTCGACGCCATGAAGCGCGCCCCCGAGGTGACCGGTCCCGCCATCCGCGACGCGCTGGCGGCGACCCGGAACTACCAGGGCGTCACCGGCGACATCTCCATGGACGCGAACCGCAACCCGGTGAAGCCGGCGGTGGTCCTCAAGATCACCCACGGCGGCAAGTACGAGTTCGCCGGCCGGGTCATGCCCGAAGGCGCCGCCGACCCGGCGCAGAAGGCCGCTCCCGCTCCCGAGCAGCCGAAGCGGTGACGGAGCTTCTCCAGCACATCGTCGACGGCGTCTCGCTGGGCGCGATCTACGCGCTCATCGCGCTCGGCTACACCATGGTCTACGGCGTCCTGCAGCTGATCAACTTCGCCCACGGCGACGTCTTCATGCTCGGCTCGATGGTGGGCTGGTACGCCTCGGCGCGCTGGACCGGCGAGAGCCAGCACCCGAGCATCCTCGGCGCGCTGGCCGTCACCCTGCTCTCGATGGTCCTCTGCGGCTGCGTCGGCTTCGTCATCGAGCGGCTCGCCTACCGGCCGCTGCGGGGCGCGCCCAAGATCAACTCGCTCATCACCGCCATCGGCGTCAGCTTCTTCCTCGAGTACGGCGGGCAGTACGCCTTCGGACCGAACCCGCGCGCCTTCGGCGTCCTGCCCCACCAGCCGCCGCTGCACGTCTTCGGCATCACCCTCGGCTACGTCGACGTGGTCACCATCGTCACCTCGATCGTGCTGATGATCGTGCTCCAGCGCATCGTCTTCCACAGCCGCATCGGGACGGCCATGCGGGCGGTCTCGTGGAATCCGTCGGTGGCGGCGCTGATGGGCGTCAACATCGACTTCGTCATCTCCTTCACCTTCGTGCTCGGCTCGGTGCTGGCCGCCGTCGCCGGCATCCTCTACGCCTCGAAGTATCCCTCGGTGCACCCGCTCATGGGCCTGATGCCCGGCCTCAAGGCCTTCGTGGCGGCGGTGCTGGGCGGCATCGGCAACGTGCCCGGCGCCATGCTGGGCGGGCTGCTCCTCGGCCTCGCCGAACAGCTCGTCTCCGGCTACACCAGCTCGTCCTGGCGCGACGCGGTCGCCTTCGGAATCCTCATCCTCATCCTCCTCATCAAGCCCAGCGGACTCCTCGGCAAGGGCACCGCGGAGAAGGTATGAGCTTCATCGCCGGATCGGCGCTCAAGACCACCGGCCGCGCCGCGCGCAGCTGGCTGCCCTTCGTCATCGCCGTGCCGCTCCTGGTGCTGGTCGAGCACGAGATCGCGCTCAACGCCGACTACGGCCTCGAGTACGTCTTCCAGAACATCAACCACATCGGCATCGCCATCATCCTGGCGGTCTCGCTGAATCTCGTGAACGGCCTCACCGGCCAGTTCTCCATCGGCCACGCCGGCTTCATGGCGGTGGGCGGCTACGTCAGCGCCGTCATGCTCATGCGCGGGCCGCAGGAAGATCCCTACCGGATCTTCTTCGTGCTCGCGGTCCTCACCGGCGCCTCGGCGGCGGCGCTGGCCGGCTGGATCGTCGGCAAGCCGTCCCTGCGCCTGCGCGGCGACTACCTGGCCATCGTTACCCTGGGCTTCGGCGAGATCATCCGCGTCATCATCGAGAACACGCCCTTCTTCGGCGGCGCCATCGGCCTCTCGCCCATCCCCCACCGCGCCGACTTCGCCTGGATCTGGGGCGTGGTCATCATCACCATCCTCGTCGCCAAGCGCCTGCGCGACTCGAC
>JAYWAJ010000502.1:0-8413 GCA_043782525.1 Deltaproteobacteria bacterium
TCGTCGAGGCGGACGGCAGCGCGGCGCTGACGCGGGGCATGCAGGGGCTCGCCATCCGCCTCGCGCGGGCGCTCAATTCCATGAGGGGCCGCACTGGTCCGGTCTTCGGCGACCACTATCACGCGCGCCTCTTGAGCCGCCCACCACGCTGGTCAACGCCATCCGCTAGGTGCTGGGGAACGCCAGGCACCACTTCGGCGCGGAGACGGACCGCTACGCCTCCGACGCCCTGGCGCGCGGCCGCCGCGCGGAGGTCCTCGCCGAGCCGCGCGGGTGGTTCTGAGGCCCTTCGGACACAGGTCCCCGATGCGCTGGGAAACTCGGGACGGTGCGCCCCCGCGGCCCAGGGGGTGGTACGGGGGGCGGGAGCCCCCTGTACAGCGGAGCCGCGCAGCGGCGGAGCGCCCCAAAAAAGGAACAAGGTCTTGCACGGCTCGTCGGCAGCTGGGTCACCGACAGCTCCACCGGGATCTCGCTGCCCGCGGGCATGTCAGACCCGGCTGCTAGCGTGCGGAAATGACTGAAGACACGGTGAGCGCGTCGCATTTCAGGGTGCATTTCAAGGAGATCGCCAGTGCCGTCGCGCGTGGGCAGCGGGCCTGCACGGTGGCGTTGCACGGACTTGCGAGAGTGGTGGTCGTCAGCCTCGAAGACGCTGAGTTTCTACGCCGGCACAAGTGGGGGACGGCCCCGGCTTCACCGGGGAAGACAGAGGCCGGGTCCATCACTCCGGATCATCCGGAGACGACGCCGTTCGTGCCCACCGACGACAAGATCCACTAGGGCTTGACCACCCACAGCTGCCCGCCCGCCGAATCCGCAGCGTAGGCGGTCCCGTCCTCGGTGGTGACCACCACGCGGCAGCCCTTCCCGACGGTGGTGGTGGAGACGGTCTTGAGCGAGCCGTCGTCCTCGAGGTGCGCGACGGTGAGCTTCTCGCTCCGCCCCGCGCTGGCGTAGACCAGCCGCTTCGAGGGCAGGTAGTCGATGTTGTCGACGCCGTCGCCGGTGTCGATGCGGCCCTTGCGCGCGCCGGTCTTCACGTCGAGCGCGAGGAGGCCCTGCGTCGCGCAGCCCACCAGGAGGATGCCGCGCTTCTCGTCGATGGCCAGCCCGCGCGGGCCGTCCTTGCCACAGGTGTGCTCCCAGGTCGCCACGATCTTGCGGCTCTTCGCGTCGATGGCGACCGTGGCGTCCTGGTCCTCGAGGTTGGTGTAGACGAGGCCCTTGGCGGCATCGACGGCGTACCCTTCGGGACCGGCGGCGGCGATCCTGCCGACCAGCTTCGGCGCCAGCGGCTCCTTCACGTCGAGGATCTGGATGCTGTTGTCCCGCGGCGTCGTCACCCACACCTCGTGGGTGGGCGCGACGTAGAAGACGCCGTCCGGCGTCGAGGGCATCGCAACCGAGCCCTTCTTCTCCAGCGACTTCGCGTCGACGGCCCAGATCTTCGAGTCGCCGCGGTTGCCGACGTACACCGCGCCCTGCCCCACCGTCACCGCGCTGGGGCCCACCTGCATCTGGTTGCGGCCCTCCTTGGTCACGAAGCCGTCCACGCTCCTGAACTTGCCTCCCTCGAGCAGGAAGACCTTGCCGGTGTTGCCGCCCGGCGCCCAGACCCGCGCGCCGTCGGCGGCGAGGTAGTCCATGATCACCGGCGCCTCGGCGGGAAACCGGAGAGGAGTGGCAGCGGCGGCGGCGGCGAGGACGATGGCGAACATTTGGAACCTCCGGCGCAGGGAATACCTGACAGCACCGCGTCCCGCACCTAGTATGCGCACCGCGTGTATTTCCTCGTCGCAACACTGTTGCTGGCGCAGCCGCTGCGGCTCGCCGACGCCTTCGCCCGCGCGCGGGAAGCGAGCCCCGATCTGCGGGCGGCGCGGGAGTCGGTGCGCGCGGCGCAGTCGACGGTGGAGACGGCCGGGCAGCTGGGCAACCCGACGGTGGGCGCGTCGTTTGGTCCCGATGCGCCGGAGATCATCGCCTCCATCGACGTCAAGCTGCCCCTCTTCGGCCAGCGCGGGACGGCGGTGGCGGCAGCGGAGCGCGACGTGCAGGCGGCGCAGGCCGACGCGCGGACGAAATCGGTGACGGTGCGCGCGGCGGTGCGGCGCGCCTATGCGGCGCTGGCGGCGGCGCAGGAGCGGGCGCGGCTGGCCCGCGACGCCTTCGACCTCGCCGCCGATCTGGAGCGGCGTGCCCAGGCGCGGGTGCAGACCGGCATCGCGCCGCAGCTCGAGGCGGTGCAGGCGGGGCTGGCCCGCAGGCGCGCGGCGCAGGAGCGCGACGACCGGGCCGCCGCGCTCAGCTCCGCCCGCGAGGAGCTGGGGCGGCTGATCGCCATCGCCGATCCCGCGACGCTGGAGGCGGCCGACGCCATCTTTCCGCTGCCGGAAGCGCCGCCCCTCGCCGCGCTCCTGGCGCAGTCGGAGCAGCACCCCGAGGTGCAGTCGTTCCGCCGCCAGCAGGATGCGGCGCTGGCCCGCGCCCAGCGCGAACGCGCCGCCATCCGCCCCATCCCCGACCTGTCGCTCGCCTTCCAGAAGACCTCCGGCGACCCGGCCATCGGGCTGCGCGCCGGCATCGCCTTCGACCTGCCCGTCCTCTCCTGGAACTCCGGCCGCGTGCACGAAGCGCAGGCGCAGGCGGAGGTCGCCTCGGCGCAGGCCCAGGGCGCGCTGGCGAAGCGGACCGCGGACCTGCGCTCGGCGCACGCGCGCTGGGATGCGTCGGGGGCGCGGGCGAGGTCGTTTGCCGCCGAGATCGTCCCCGCGGCGCAGCAGCTTCTGCAGATGGCGCGCGAGGCCTGGGAGCTGGGCCGGACGCCCCTGACCGCGGTCTTGCAGGCGCAGGGCGAGGTGACTTCGGCGCGGGCGGACGCGAGCGACGCCGCGCTTCTGGCGCAGCAGGCGCTGGCGGACATGGAGGAGGCGAGTGGTGAGGCTCTCTAGGATTCTTCTCGCCGCCGCGCTCTCCGCCTCCTGCCACAAGGCGCCGGAGGAGGAGGCGCCGGCGGCGTTGTCGGTGGCGGTGGTCAAGGCCTCCCGCGGCGAGGTGGCGGAGATCGTCGACGTGGCCGGCGAGCTGTCGGCGCTGCCCGGGTTCGACGTCAAGCTGGGGCCGCTGGTGGCCGGGCGCCTGCAGGCGGTGCTGGTGGGCGAAGGCGACCAGGTGCGCGAGGGCCAGGTGCTGGCGCGGCTCGACGCCACGCCGCTGCGCGATCAGCTGGCGCAGGCCGAGGCGCAGCTCTCGCAGGCGCGCGCGCAGGAGCTGAACGCGAAGCAGAAGCTGGAGCGCGCCGGCAAGGCGCTGGCGGCCGGCGTGGCGGCAGCGCAGGAGGTCGAGGACGATCGCCTGGTGCTGGCGCAGGCGGACGGCGCGGTGAAGAGCGCGGCGGCGGTGCTCTCGACGGCGAAGAACCAGCTGGGCCGCAGCGAGCTGCGCGCGCCCTTTGCCGGCGTGGTGGCGCACGTCTTCGCGGCGCCCGGCGAGGCGCTCGACGCCGGCAAGCCGGTGGTCGAGGTGGCGCGGACCCTGACGGTGGAGCTGCGCGCGCCGCTCGCGCCCAGGCTGGCAGCGCTGCTCAAGGCGGGGCAGCCGGCCCAGCTTCACCTCGACGCCTTGCCCGGACGCAGCTTTCCGGCGCGGGTCCTGGCGGTGGCGCCGACGGTGGACTCGGCCACCGGCGCCGCGCTGGTGCGGCTGCGCGCCGACAACCCCGACGGCGCCCTGCGCATCGGGACCTTCGCCCACGCGCAGGTGCAGGTGGAGATCCGCAGCGGCGTGGTGCGCGTGCCGGTGCCAGCGCTGCTCGGCGACGAGGCTGGCGCGGCGGTCGAGGTGGTGGACGCGGGCAAGGCCAGGCGCGTGCCGGTCAAGATCGGAGCGCGCGATCGGCAGTGGGCGGAGATCGCCGAAGGCCTCGCCGAGGGCGCGCAGGTGATCGTGCAAGGAAACTACGCGCTGCCCGACGGAACGCCGGTGAAGGCCGCCCCGGGCGCCGACGGCGCTTCTTCGGAGACGGCCATTCCGGCCGCGGACGGCGGAGCGGCTGAAAAATGAGCGCCGCCGCCATGGCGCTGCGCCACGGCCGCGCGCTGCTCTTCATCTCCGCCGCGGGCGCGGTGGGCGGACTGTGGGCGGCGACGAAGATGCCCAAGGGCGTCTATCCGGAGGTGACCTTCCCGCGCGAGCAGGTGGTGGCCTCGCTCCCGGGCGCGCCGCCGGCGACGGTGCTGGCGGGCCTCACCCGCCCGCTCGAGGCGCAGCTGGCGACGGTGCCGGGCGTGGAGCAGGTGCGCAGCAAGACCATCCGCGGCGCCGTCGAGCTGTCGCTCTTCTTCTCCCCCGACACCGACATGGAGAAGGCGCACCCGCTGGTGCTCTCGCGGCTGGCGGAGGCGCAGTCGTCCTTGCCGCCCGGCGCGGAGCTGGTCGCCGAGCGCGTGCTGCCCAGCAGCTTTCCCATCCTCTCGCTCAACGTCGAGGGGCCCTATCCGCCGCAGAAGCTCTACGAGATCGCGCAGTACACGCTGCGCCCCGCGCTCTCGGGGCTGCCGGGCGTGGGGCTGGTCACCGTGCAGGGCAGCGACATCCCCGAGACCGAGGTGCTGCTCGACCCGCAGCGCCTCTCGGCGGCGCACCTCACCGTGCCGCAGGTCGCCGACCGCATCCGCGCGCAGAACAAGGTCACCGCGGTGGCGCGGCTCTCCGGCGAGCACCAGCAGTCGCTGGGCATCGTCACCGGCGAATTGCGCACTCCCGACGAGGTCGGACAGGTGGTGGCGGGCGGCACGCCGGAGACGCCGCTGCGGGTGGCCGACCTCGGCACGGTGGCCGCGGGAGTGGCGCCGCGCACGACGCTGATCCGCGTCGACGGGAAGCCCGGGGTCATCCTCAACATCGCCCGGCGCGCCAGCGGCGACATCCTCGCGCTCGACGCGGCGGTCCTCTTGCGGCTGCAGGAGCTCAAGTCCTCGCTGCCGCCCGGCCTGACGCTGAAGCCCGTCTACCAGCAGGCGCACTTCGTCGCCGACGCCGTGCGCGGCGTGCGCGACGCGGTGCTCTTCGGCGCCCTCTTCGCGGTCATCGTCCTCGCCTTCTTCTTGCGCGACGCGCGCGCCACCCTGCTCGCCGCCGCCTCGCTGCCGCTCACGCTGGGCGCATCGCTCCTGGTCCTGCGCGGCCTCGGCGCGACGCTCAATCTCATGTCCCTGGGCGGCCTGGCGGTGGCGGTGGGCCTGGTCATCGACGACGCGGTGGTGATCATCGAGGCGGTGCACAAGCACCTCGAGGCGGGGCTCTCGCCGGAGGAGGCGGCCCGGCGCGGCACCGAGGAGCTGCTCTGGCCGGTGGTCGGCACCACGCTGACCACGGTGGTGGTCTTCCTGCCGCTCGGGCTGCTCTCCGGCGTGGCCGGGCAGTTCTTCGCCTCGCTCTCGGTGGCGCTCTCGGTGGCCGTCGCGCTCTCGCTGCCGGTGGCGCTGGGCGTCTTGCCCTCGCTGGCGGCGCGGTATCTGCGGCCTCTCAAGCGCGCCTCGGCGGGGCAGCGCCTCTCGGAGTGGTACGCGCGGCTGCTCGAGCGCGCTTTGGCCCGGCCCGCGCTGGTGCTGGGCGCGGCGGCGTTGGCCGTGCTGGCCGGCCTCTTCCTCGGCTCGAAGCTGCCCACCGACTTCTTGCCCGAGGCCGACGAGGGCGGGTACGTCATCGACTACTTCGCACCGGTGGGCGCCTCGCTGGCCGACGCCGACGCGCTGGCGGGCCGGCTCGAGCAGGTGCTCCGCGAAACCCCCGAGGTCGCGACCTTCTCCCGCCGGCTGGGCACCGAGCTGGGTCCGCCGGTGGCCACCCTTCCCTCGCGCGGCGACATCGCGGTGCGGCTCAAGGACCAGCGCCGCCGCGACGTCGAGGAGATCATGGACGAGCAGCGCGGCAAGATGGCGGCGGCGGCGCCCGGGCTGCGCATCGAGTTCGTGCAGGTGCTGGCCGACATGCTGGGGGACCTCCAGGGTTCGCCCGAGCCGGTGGAGGTCCGCATCTACGGGCCCGACCTCGCGGTCCTGCGCGACCTGGCGAAGCAGGCGGCGGCGAAGACGGCGGACCTTCCCGGCCTCGTCGACCGCTTCGAAGGCGACGAGGGCTGCGCGCCCGAGGTGGACCTGCGGGTGCAGCCGCTGCAGGCGGGGCGGCAGGGGCTCTCCGCGGCGTCGATCGGCGACCAGCTGGCGGGCGCCTTCCTGGGCGAGGTGGCCACGCAGCTGCGCAAGCCGGATCACCTCGAGGACGTGCGGGTGCGGGTGGCGCAGCCGACCGGCGACGAGCCGCCGCCGCAGGAGGCGCTGGAGCGCGCCCAGTTGACGGCGTCCAACGGCACGGCGCTCCCGGTGCGGACGGTGGCCGAGCCCGAGCGCAGCTGCCCGCCGGCGTCACTCTTGCGCCAGAACCAGCGCAACATGGTGCACCTGACCGCGCGGCTCTCGAACACCAGCCTCGGCACCGCGGTCGCGGCGGTGCGCCAGAAGCTTTCGGGGTGGCAGCTTCCCATCGGCTACTCGTGGGAGATGGGCGGGCTCTACCAGCAGCAGCAAGAGAGCTTCTCCTCGCTGGTGGTGGTGCTGCTCATCGCGCTCGGGGCCATCGCGGCCGTGCTGCTCTTCCAGCTTCGCTCCTGGACGCGGACCTTGTCGGTGCTGCTGGCGGCGCCGCTGGGGCTCGCCGGGGGCGCGGCCACGCTGCTCCTGACGCGCACCTCGCTCAACGTCTCCTCGATGATGGGCGCCATCCTCCTCGTCGGCCTGGTGGTGAAGAACGGCATCCTCCTGCTCGACCACGCGCTCTGGTCGGAGGAGGCGGGCACGCCGCTGCACCAGGCGCTGGTCGAGGCGGGGCGCGCCCGGCTGCGGCCCATCTTGATGACCACGCTGGCGACGTTGGCGGCGCTCTTGCCCCTGCTGGTCGGGCTCGGCGCCGGCTCCGCCCTGCACCGGCCGCTGGCGGTGGTGGTGGTGGGCGGCCTGCTCTTCTCGACGGCAGCGACGCTGCTGGTGGTGCCGGCCGCCGCGCTGTTGCTCTCCAAGCTGAGATCTCCAACCCCGAGGCCTGAAGCCTGAAGCCTGAAGCCTGAGGCCTGAGGCCTGAAGCCTGAGGCCTGAGGCCTCAGCCGCGACAGCGGTTGCCCCCGCCGCCTCCCCTCCCGTAACCTACGCGGCCCATGCCCGCCCTCCAGCTCTGCTACCACGACCACTGCTTCGACGGGGTCGCCTCTGCCGCGACCTTCCTGCGCTTCTACCGCGAGAAGGTCCGACCGGTCGAAGGCGTCGCCTTCCAGGGCCTCGCCCACCGCGCCGGCCAGCTCTTCGGGCCCGACGTCTTCGCCGGCGACGAGAACGCGGTGGTCGACTTCCGCTTCTCGGCCGACCCGCGCCTCACCTGGTGGTTCGACCACCACCAGAGCGCCTTCGAGACGGCCTCGGACCTGGCGGCGTTCCAGGCGGACCGGAGCGGGAAGAAGTTCTGGGATCCCAAGGCGAAGAGCTGCACGAAGTTCATCGCCCGGGTGGCCGCGGAGAAGTTCGGCTGGGACTCCTCGCCGCTGCGCGAGCTGATCGACTGGGCAGAGATCATCGACGGCGCGCTCTTTCCCACGCCGCAGATGGCGGTGGCGCTAACCGACCCGGCCATGCAGGCGATGCTGCTCATCGAGGCGTCGAAGGACCCGGCCCTCTGCCCGCGGCTGATCCGCGAGCTCGCGGAGCGGCCGCTCTCGTCGGTGCTGGCGGAGCGCTGGGTGACCGAGCCCCTGCAGCCGCTGCTCCAGCGGCACCACGAGATCGTCAAGCTGGTGACCGGGCGCATCCAGCTCGAGGGCGGCGTCGCCACCGTCGACTTGACCGACCTGGGCATCGACTCCGCCAACAAGTTCATCGCCTACGCGGCGGACCCGGCCACGCTTTACACGGTGTCGGTGTCGCGCGGGCCGTCGCGCAGCAAGATCTCGCTGGGTTCGAACCCCTGGCGGCAGGAACTGCGGCGGCACAACCTGGCGGCGATCGCGGAGCGCTACGGCGGCGGCGGCCATCCGCCGGTGGCGGCCATCAGCTTCCCTCCCGAGCAGATCGAGCAGGCCCGCGAAGCCGCGCGGGTCATCGCCGCCGAACTCCGCGGGTCGTAAAAGCAAAGGCACACCGCGAAGGCACGAAGATCCACGAAGGATCGCGAAGGTGTTTGGGTTGAATGCAGCCAAACTCAGGCCTTTCTTCGCGCACCTTCGCAAACTTCGCGACTTCGCGGTGTGCAGTTGCCTCTGGCCGTTACTTCTTCTTGGTCGTCTCCGCCGCGCTCTCCTTCTTGACGGCGGGGGCGGCGGCCTTGACGCCGTACTCGGCGTCGACTTCCAGGCTCACCTCGTCGG
>JAYWAJ010000503.1:0-3194 GCA_043782525.1 Deltaproteobacteria bacterium
CTGTCGAGGGTGGCGCCCGCCAGGTCGATGAGGAAGGGCCCCGCCTTCAGCTCGTGCTCCTCCAGGTCGGCGAGCCCGGCGTCGGCGGTCTTCGCCAGCTCGAGCTCGACCTTGGTGACCACGATGCGGACGTGGGTGAGGACGATGCCGCTGGCGAGCGTCAGTGCGCTGCTGGACGCTGTGGCCGCGGACGGCGAACCGGCGCGGACGCTGAGGGAGAGATTGGAACCGCCACAACCGACGGCGGCGACGAGTGCTGCGCTGATCAGGATTTTCATGTGTGACCTCCAGCCAACCAGACACCCGGGCGCCTGCAACAGCCACAAATTTTTTCAGGCGGGGTGCGGAGTTCGGGGGTGAGCGACCACTCCGCCGCATCGCTGGAGCTGTGCCTCCGCAAACGCGACGGGCGCCCCCTTCGCAGAGAGCGCCCGTCCGATGAACCCACCCTGAGGCCTGAAGCCTGAGGCGTGAGGCCTGCCTTACTCTTCCGCTCCCATCGCCGTCTGCGACTCGCCGCCCGCCGCGATGGCCAGCGCCTCTTCGGCCGCCTCCACCTCGTCGATGGGCGTCTCCACCTCGATGTCGAGGTGCTTGTAGGCGTTGAGCCCCGTGCCGGCCGGGATGAGGCGGCCCATGATGACGTTCTCCTTGAGGCCGCGCAGGTAGTCGACGCGCCCGGAGATGGCCGCCTCGGTAAGCACCTTGGTGGTCTCCTGGAACGACGACGCCGAGATGAACGACTCGGTGCTCAAGGACGCCTTGGTGATGCCGAGCAAGAGCGGCTCGCCCACCGCCGGCTTTCCGCCGTCCTTGGTGACCCGCTCGTTCTCCTCGTCGAACATCTGCTTCTCCACCTGCTCATCGACCAGCCAGTTGGTGTCGCCGACGTCCTGGACCCGCACCCGGCGCAGCATCTGCCGCACGATGGTCTCGATGTGCTTGTCGTTGATCTTCACGCCCTGGAGCCGGTAGACCTCCTGCACTTCGTCCACCATGTAGCGGGCCAGCTCCTTCTCGCCGAGGACCTTGAGGATGTCGTGCGGGTTGGCCGCGCCGTCCATGAGCGGGTCGCCCGCCTTCACCCGGTCGCCGGCGTGCACGTTGATGTGCTTGCCCTTGGCGATCAGGTACTCCTTGGCGAGATCGGTGCGCAGCTTGCCGTCGATCTCCGGGGTCACCACGACCTTGCGCTTGCCCTTGGTGTCCTTGCCGAAGGAGACCACGCCTTCGATCTCGCTGATGACCGCGTGCTCCTTGGGCTTGCGCGCCTCGAAGAGCTCGGCCACGCGCGGGAGGCCGCCGGTGATGTCCTTGGTCTTGGTGGTCTCGCGCGGGATGCGGGCGATGGTCTCGCCCTGCTCGATCTGGTCGCCGTCGTTGACGGTGATGTTGGCGCCCATCGGCAGGTTGTACTTGGCCGGCTGCTCCGAGTTGGGCAGCAGCATCGGATTTCCCTTGGCGTCCTCGACGCTGATGCGCGGCTGCGCCTCGGCGTCGCGGCTCTCGATGATGCTCTTGCGCGAGAGACCGGTAACCTCGTCGAGCTGCTCGTTCATGGTCACGCCCTCGATGATGTCCGAGAACCTGATCGTGCCCGAGACCTCGGCGACGATGGGAATGGCGAAGGGGTCCCACTCGGCCATCTGGGTGGCGACCTCGACCTTCTGGCCTTCCTTGACGCTCAGCTTGGCGCCGTAGATGACGGTGTAGCGCTCGCGCTCGCGGCCGTTCTCGTCGGCGACCACCAGCTCGCCGTTGCGGTTCATGACGATGAGCGTGCCGTCCTTGCGCTTGACCGTCTTCAGGCCGTGGAAGTGGACCACGCCCGCGTGGCGGTTCTCGATGGTCGACGCCTCGGCGCGCCGGGTGGCGGTGCCGCCGATGTGGAAGGTCCGCATGGTGAGCTGGGTGCCCGGCTCGCCGATCGACTGGGCGGCGATGACGCCCACCGCCTCGCCGATGTTGACCTTGCGCCCACGCGCCAGGTCGCGGCCATAGCACTCGACGCAGATGCCGCGCCGGGCCTGGCAGGTGAGCACCGACCGGATCTTCACCTTCTCGATGCCGGCCTCCTCGATCTCCCTGACCTTGGCCTCGTCGATCTCCTCGTTGGCCTCGACGATGATGTCGTGGTTGAAGGGATCCTCGACGTCGTCGAGCGCGACGCGGCCGAGGATGCGCTCGCCCATCGGCTCGATGATCTCGCCGCCTTCGACGAGGGCGCCGAGCGCGATGCCGTCCATGGTCCCGCAGTCGTACTCGGTGATGATGGCGTCCTGGGCGACGTCGACCAGGCGGCGCGTCAGGTAGCCGGAGTTGGCCGTCTTGAGCGCCGTGTCGGCGAGACCCTTGCGGGCGCCGTGCGTGGAAATGAAGTACTGCAGCACGGTGAGGCCTTCGCGGAAGTTGGCCGTGATGGGCGTCTCGATGATTTCACCCGAGGGCTTCGCCATCAGGCCGCGCATTCCGGCCAGCTGGCGGATCTGCTGCGCCGAGCCGCGGGCGCCCGAGTCGGCCATGATGAAGATGGGGTTGAAGGAAGGCTGCTTCTTCTCCTTGCCGCCCTTGTGCACGATCTCGGTGCCGATCTCGCCCATCATCTCGCCGGCCACCTCCTCGGTGACCTGCGCCCAGATGTCGATGACCTTGTTGTAGCGCTCGCCGTCGGTGATGAGGCCTTCCAGGTACTGGTTCTCGATCTCGGCCACTTCCTTCTGGGCGCGCTCGAGGAACTCCGTCTTCTTCGACGGAATCACCATGTCCTTGATGGCGATGGAGATGCCGGCCTTGGTGGCATAGCCGTAGCCCAAAGAGCGCAGGCGGTCGGCCAGCAGCACCGTCTCCTTCTCGCCGCAGAGGCGATAGCAGATGTCGATCAGGTTCCCCAGGGTCTTCTTGTCCATCACCTTGTTGATGGTCTGGAAGGGGATCTTGCGCGGCAGCACGTCGGAGAGCAGCACCCGGCCCACCGTGGTCTCGATGCGGGCGCGGCCGGTCAGCTTGCCGTCGAGGTCGAACTGGTCCATGCGGCAGGTGACCTTGGCCTGCAGGTCGACTTCGCCGTGGTCATAGGCCGAGCGCACCTCCGCCGGACTCGAGTAGATGCGGCCTTCGCCGTGCGCCAGCGCGCGCTCGCGGGTCAGGTAGTAGAGCCCGAGCACGATGTCCTGCGTCGGCACGATGATGGGCTT
>JAYWAJ010000504.1:0-8389 GCA_043782525.1 Deltaproteobacteria bacterium
GCCGCCGCGCCGATCACGTCCTTGCCCGCCAGCGCATGCGGAATGGCCTGCGCCTGGATAGGCGTCGGCGCCTCGAAGCCCGCCGCCGCCAGCGCCGACAGGCCTTTCTTCGATAATCCCAGCTCTTCGAACGTCATGGGGCGCGGTGTAACACGGAAAGGCAGGCCTCAGGCCTCAGGCTTCAGGCCTCAGTAAAAAAAAGAAGCGGACCAGCTCGCCGCCGATCCGCCCCCTGCTTTTCCCTGACGCCTGAGGCCTGACGCCTGAGGCCTAGCTTCTGCTCGCTCCCCTTCTTCTCGCGGGAGATGAGCGCCCCACGTCCTCGAGGGGCTGCTCGATGCGGCGGCCTTCCACCTCGATCGAGAAGGACACCGACTCCGCCTGCGTCAGCGAGAAGAGGTCGTTGTAGAGCTCCTCGGAGAGTCCGGAGAGGCTCTCGAGCTGCTTCTTCAGCTTCTCCTGCTCGCCGATCTGGGTGGTGAGCAGCTCGTCCTTCTGCGCCAACTGCGCCCGCCGCGCGGACCTTGCGGCTCATCGAGGTCAGCTGGTCCTGGTAGGTGCCCAGAACCATCTCCTTGGCGAGGCCGATCGACTCCTTCAGCGCCGCCGACTCTGGTTGGCAATCATGGTCGGCGCACAGGCGGAGAGCGCGAGTGCGAGGATCGGGATACGGAACATGGGGAGCCTCCTCGAAGACGAACGACGGGGTAGGGCTTCGCGGTTTGCATCGGTCACTTGACGCGCGGGATAAGTGACCGATGCGCGCTGCCGGGCTCTGCCTCTTCCTCTCGGGATGCTGCGCGTTTTCGGGGCCGACCTGGCAGGGGGCGCCGTCGGATCACTTCGACGGGGAGAAATTCCGGCCGCCGCGGCGCGAGGAGCGGGGCCTCGGCGACCTGCTCCGCTGGCGGAAGGAGAGCGTCCGGCCCGCCTGGCACGAGGTCGCGGCCGAGCCGGGTCCGCCTCCGCCGCGCCGCCTGCCCCTGGGCGCCCTGCGGGTGACCTTCGTCAACCACGCCACCGTCCTTCTCCAGATTCAGGGCATGAACATCCTCACCGATCCCATCTGGTCGAAGCGCTGCAGTCCGCTCGAGGCCGTCGGTCCGGCGCGGGTGCGGCCGCCCGGCATCCGCTTCGAGGACCTGCCGCCCATCGACGCGGTGCTGCTCTCGCACGACCACTACGACCACATGGACGTGCCGACGCTGCGCCGCCTCGAGCGCGCCTTCCCCCAGGCGCGCATCTACGCCGGCCTGGGCAACGCCGCCTTCCTGCGCGGGCAGCACCTGCACCACGTCTACGATCTGGACTGGTGGCAGGAGGTCCGCCACGGCCGCGCCACCATCGTCGGCGTCCCGGCGCAGCATTTCTCCGGGCGCGGGCTCTGCGACCGCGACGGCACGCTCTTCCTCGGCTTCGTGGTGCGGGGGCCGTCGGGGTCGGTCTACTTCGCGGGCGACACCGGCTACGCCTCGCACTTCGCCGAGATCCGCCGGCGGCTGGGCCCGCTGCGGATCGCGGTGCTGCCCATCGGCGCCTACAAGCCGGAGTGGTTCATGGGGCCGGTGCACCTGTCGCCGGCCCAGGCGCTGCAGGCTCAACAGGATCTGGGCGCGCCGCTGGCCCTGGGCATGCACTTCGGAACCTTCCAGCTGGCCGACGAAGGGCAAAACGAAGCGCAGCAGATCCGGTCCGACCACTTCTGGGTGCTCGACTTCGGCGAAGGGCGCGACGTGCCGTGAGTGAACATCTTGGTGGGATGGCAAACCCATGCTCGCCGCCCTGATCCTCGCCCTGCCGCTGGTCACGCAGGTCGACGTCGTCGTGGCAGGCCCTGGCTGGACCTCGGCGGCGGCGGTTCGCCGGCTGATCTCGACGCAGGAAGGCCGGCTGCTCGATCCGGCCGAGCTGGAGCGCGACCTCGCGCGGCTGCGCACCCTGGCGGTCTTCTCCGCGGTCTCGTCGCACACCGAGGGCACCCGGGTCGAGATCGACGCCACCGATCGCTGGTCGCTCTACCCGGTCATCGGCGTGCGCCACGGGGGAGGGCACACCACCTCGCGGCTGGGCGTCACCGATCACAACGCCTTCGGACAGCTCGCCACCATCTACGGCGAGATCACCAGCAACGCCGACGTCCCCTTCGTGGCGCGGCGCAGCTCCGACCGGCTCGGCAACCTCATCTTCCTCGAGGTGCCGCGCCTGCTCGGGACGCGCCTGACGCCGTACCTGTCGTGGACCCGCAACTTCCTCGACTACGCCGCCTTCACCAACGCCGGGCCCGGCTACATCTACGACCGCGCCCGCTATTCGCTGCGCGGCGAGCTGCGCTACGAGCTGACCGCGCTGGTCTCGGTCCTGGTCGGCGCCGAAGGACGGCTGGACCGCTACCGGACGAGCGACGTCAGCCGTGCAGCGGGGACGCCGCCCCCGCCCAGCGACGCGCGGTCGGCCATCGCCGGCGCGCAGCTGGGTTACGTCGAGGACTTCGTCTCGCAGCAGCGCGGCACCGAGCTGCGGCTGACCGGCGAGGTGGCGGACTCAGGTCCGCTCTCGGCGGCGCTGCAGGCGCGCGGGTACTTCATCCCGTCGCCGCGGCACAACCTCTGCCTGCAGCTCCAGCTCCAGGCCACCACCTCCAACCAGGAGTCGTTCCTCTTCCGCGCGGGCGGGCTGCGCGAGATCCGCGGCTTCATCGACGCCTACTTCGCCGGCGCGTTTTTGGCGCGGGCCAACGCCGAGTGGCGCATCGACGTGCTGCGCGACAAGGTGATCGTGCCCTTCATCGGGCAGGTGGCGGTCTTCGCCGACGGAGGCTACGTCGCGGGCCGCAGCGCCGCGGTGGCCGGCCTCGACTACCAGGGGCCGATCCTGAGCGCGGGAGCGGGGCTGCGCGGGATCCCGGTGCCGTTCGCGCGCGCCGTCGGGCGCATCGACGCCGCCTTCGGCCTGGTGCCGCGGCGGACCTTCGACGTCTCCTTCAGCGGCCAGCAGTTCTTCTAGCGGGCATGTCGCCTGGAATGCGCTCCTTCGAGATGGCCGCGTCGTCGAGGAAGCGCTGGGCTTCCTCCTTCGCCAGCCGCGGGTCGAGGACGACGAGGGCGCCGTCGTCCATCCGGTTGAGCGAGAGCGGGTCCAGGTTGCAGGAGCCGACCATGACGATCTCGTCGTCGACCACCATGGTCTTGCCGTGCATCATCGCCGGCTCGTACTCGTAGGCGCGCACGCCGTCGCGGGCGAGCTGGTCCATGCGGGCCCGCTGCGGCAGGAGGTACGGCTT
The DNA here is from genome assembly GCA_043782525.1 of Deltaproteobacteria bacterium. Taxonomy (GTDB): domain Bacteria; phylum Myxococcota; class Myxococcia; order Myxococcales; family 40CM-4-68-19; genus 40CM-4-68-19. The sequence continues at coordinate 3,281 of JAYWAJ010000504.1, forward strand.
GGTGTCGGTGTGATCGCCAGCGGCCAGCACCCGCACGTCGACGCCTTCGTGCGCCTTGCGGGTGAGCAGCGCCATGATGGGCGTCGACGGCACGAAGTAGGCGTTGGAGATCCAGACGCGCTTCCTCGCCGAGGCGATGAGCAGCTGCGTCAGCCGATCGTTGCGGGTGGCGATGGAGCTCTCGGTGCTGCTGACGAAGGCGGCCCGCGACGGGCCCGCGTGGTCCGGCCTGGGGAAGGCGTCGGCGGGGAGCAGCGCGCCGGTGGCCTCCTGCCAGTTCTCGGAGAAGGCTTGCTGCATGTCGAGGACGGCGGGGCCGCGCACGCGCAGGTTGGAGTCGCGCCACTCGGGCGGGTCGTCCTTGCGGCCTTCGCCGTCCCACTTGTCGTCGATGCCGAAGCCGCCGGCCAGGCCGACGCGTCCGTCGACGATGATCATCTTGCGGTGATCGCGGGCGAGGTCGTCCTGTCCGGGGATGGGCCGGAAGATGTGCGTCTCGCAGCCGATGCCGGTGAGCCGCTGCTCGAGGTCGCCGAAGCCGATGCTGCCCAGCGCGTCGACGAGGATCTTGCAGCGCACCCCGACGGCGGTGCGGGCGGCGATGGCGTCGACGATGCGGTTCGAGACCTTTCCCTTGGTCCAGATAAACGTCACGATGTGGATGCTCTTCCGCGCCTTGCCGATCTCCTCGACCGCAGCGTCGAAGATCTGGCCGTTGTCGACGATGTCGAGCTTGTTTCCCGGCTTGAGGGAGACGTTGACGGTCTGGAAGAGCGCGTTGTCGAAGTCAGTGACCTCGACCGTCGGGGCGTCGAGGCGAAACTCGGCGTTCGGGCTGCGGCCCAGGCAAGCGAGCAAGGAAGCGCAGGTCAGGAGGGCGAGCGTCCGTGTCACGAGGTAGAGGTGCGCACTTCGACCGCCGGCAGCAAGTTGTCCCAGGGAATGCGCCGCCTGTTCTCCGCACTCGTCGTCCCCAGCCTCCTCGCCGCCTGCGCCGGGCCGCGCCGCGAGCCGGCCGTTCGCGGCCTGCCGAAGGACGACGCCGGCTCGACCCTGAGCGTGGTCTGGGTCGGCCACGCCACGGTGCTGATCCGCCTCGGCCACCGCTTCGTCCTCACCGACCCCAACCTGGGCGGGTCGATGCTGGTGGTGCCCCGGGTCACCCCGGCCTCGCTGACTGCCGACCAGCTTCCGCCGCTGCAGCTGGTCCTGCTCAGCCACCTCCACGTCGACCACTTCGACCGCGGGACGCTGGCGCGGCTGCCGCGCAGCACCGAGGTGGTCTTCCCGCCCGGCGGCAGCGGGTACATGGGCCTCATCCGCCAGACGCGCAAGGAGACCTCGACCTTCTACCAGCCCATCTCCCGGGGGAGCCTCACGGTGACCCCGGTGCCGGTGATGCACGCCGGCGGCCGCTACCTCGTCGACGCGCTCTGGAACCACGGCTTCTCCGGCTACATCATCGACGGCCTCGGCAAGCGCATCTTCTTCGCCGGCGACACCGGCTACGACAAGAAGGCGTTCCTCGACATCGCCCGGCGCTTTCCCGGCATCGACCTGGCGCTCATTCCCATCGCGCCCGCCAAGGGCGGAAACGTCAACCACGCCGACCCGAAAGAAGCGGTGCAGATCTTCCGCGACGTGGGGGCGAAGTACATGATCCCGATCCACTTCGAGGCCTACCACTCCACCGCGGTGCCGCTCGACGAGCCGCGCCGGCAGCTGGCCGAGGCGGTGGAGAAAGAGGGGCTGCAGGGGAGGGTGTTTGCGTTGTATACCGGCGAGCGCTGGTTGATGCCCGACGACGGCGCGCCGCCCTGGGTGACGCGCGAGAAGTGAATGGACCCGCCGCTCCCGTTTCCGGAAAGCCTCTGCCACCGCTGCGCGGCGCCGCCGCGCTACGTCCGGAGCGCGACCACCGTGTTCATCCTCTGCCCGCTCTTGCCCATCAAGTACCCGCCGCAGCCGGTGCGGCAGTGCGCGCTCTTCCGTCCGCGGTAGGGCGGGTCGCTACAGCCAGGTCTCGACCAGCGCCGGTTCGTCCTCGCGCGCGCGGGGAACGCGGATGAGCCCGCGCCGCGCCAGCGCCGCGCGGGCCTCCAGCACGCTCTGGAAGAGCTGCGTGTCCGCGGGAGAGAGGCCGTCGTCCGCGATAAGGACCTTGCGCACGGCGCAGTGCCGCGGATGATCGGCGGGGCGGTCGTAGACGGTCCAGAGCTCCATGACGCTAAAGTAAGGCCTGCAGCGAGAAGCGCCAGTTTCGGGCTTCAGGCTTCAGGGAGAAGCGAGGGCAAGCCGGACAGGGAGGTCAGTTGACCTTGCGGTAGACGCCGACGACGACGCCGATGATCTGGGTCTCGCGGAAGTCGTCGCGGCTGACGTAGATGGGACGCATGCGCGGGTTCGACGGCTGGAAGCGGATGCGCTCGCCCTCCGGGTAGAAGCGCTTGACGGTCGCTTCCTCCTCGATCATCGCCACCACGATCTCGCCCGACGCCGCCTGCAGCTGCTTGCGGACGAAGATGTAGTCGCCGTCGAAGATGCCGTCGCCGATCATCGAGTCGCCGGCGACGCGCAGGGCGAAGACCTTCTTGCCCGACTCGCCCACCAGCATGCTGTCGATGCGCACGTGGTCGGTGATGTTCTCCTGCGCCAGGATGGGCGCGCCCGCCGCGACCTTGCCGATGACCGGGATGTCGAGGACCTCGCCGCCGCCGGCCGGAGCCAGCTCGCGCCGGGCCAGCTTGGGAAAGCGCGCCGGCGCCGTGCCCGACCGGCCGCCGTCGATGACGCTGAGGGCGCGGCTCTTGAGCTCGCCGCGCAGGAGGTAGCCCTTGCGCTCCAGCGCCTTCAGGTGATCGTTGACGCCGTTGGTGGAGCGGATGCCGAAGAACTCGCCGATCTCGCGGATGGTCGGAGGGTATCCCTGCTCGAGAATGCTCCTCTTGATGAAGGAGAGGATTTTTTCCTGGCGCTCGGTGAGGGGCTCGCTCATGCCGGGCAGGGTACTGAACGCGTGACCACTGGTCAAGTTTTCAGCTACTGGCAGGGCCGCGACGGGGTATACGGGCCCGATGCTGAGCGCAAACCAGGCGGTGCGGCTCGGGCTGCGGGCGGCCTCCCGCAATCCCGAGCTGGCCTTTGGCCGGGCGCTGCTCGACCAGATGGGGAACCTGCTCACCCTCCTGCCGGTGCTGCTGGCCTTCGTGCTGATCTTCGGCGGCACCTCGTCGCTGGTGGCGGCGCTGGCCGCCGTCCGGGCGCTGCAGTGGACCACGCTGGGCGCCATCATAGCCGCCGCCGCCCTCTCCTTCGCGGCGGGTGCGATCTTCTGGGCCGGCGCCCTGCCGCTCATCGCCGCCGATGCGGAGATGGATCGCCGCCCGCCCTCGGGGAACTTCGCGCTGCTCGCCTCCCGCGGCTTCGCCCGCACCCTTGTGGCCGGACTGCTCGGCTCGGCGCTGGCCATCGGATCTTCGCTCGCCTGCGCCGCGGCGCTGGTGGCCGCGGTGCCGGCGGCGGTGGCGCGCCCCTCGCCCACGCTGCTGGCGGGCGCGGCGCTCATCTCGACGCTGGCCATCGCCTCCGGCCTCTTCTTCGATTTGCTCGGCCGCCTGCTGCTGGTGCGCGCGGCGGCCTTCGGCGAAGAGGCCACCGCGGCTTTCGGCAAGGCGGTGGTGCTGCTCGGGGCGAGGCTGGGCGGCTTCCTCGTCGTCAGCGTCGCCTTCTTCGTGCTGGAGCTGATCGCCGCCAGCGTCGCCGGCATGCTCACCTCGGTCATCACCTCGACCGCGCTCTTCGACGCGGACGCGCAGCTGCTCGCGCTCTGGCCGCGCCTCGGGGTGGCCCTCGCCGCCGCCGCCGTCTTCGCCTGGCTCGAGATCGGACGCATGGGCGCGCTCTCTGCGCTGGCCATGGACGCGGAAGGAATGCTCGACGACGCTGCGGTGCCCGCCCCGCCGGCCCTCGCCGAGACGGTCATCGAAGCCCTGCCGGTCGAGGACAGCTAGGCCCGCGCCGGCTCCAGCTCTCGCGGGACCCGCTCGACCGGCAGCTCGACAACGAAGGTCGCGCCCTTGCCCGGCGCGCTGCGGACGTGGATGGAGCCGCCGTGCGCGTCGACGATCTGCTTGCTGATGAAGAGCCCGAGCCCGAGGCCGCCGTATTCGCGCACCGAGACCGCGCGGGTGAAGCGCTCGAAGATGCGCTGCTGCTCCTCGGGCGCGACGCCGATGCCGTGGTCGTGCACCTCGATGCGGACCTTGACGGCGTCCTGCTTGACCGCCACCGCGATGGGCTTTCCGCGGCCGTACTTGATGGCGTTGCCGACCAGGTTGGCCACCACCTGCTCCATGCGCAGCGGGTCGAAGTCCGCCACCGCCGGCCCGCCGTCCTCGAGGGAGATGGCGCAGCCGTTGCGCGAGGCCTCCTCGAAGAGCCGCCCCGCCGCCTCCCGGACCATGGCGCGGAGGTCCCCGCGCTCGAGCTGCAGCTCGACCCTTCCGGCGGAGATGCGCGAGACGTCGAGGAGCTGATCGATGAGCTTGCAGAGCCGCTCCACCGAGCGGAGCAGCGACCGCGACGACTCGGTAGCGTGCGCCCCGCGGGCCAGCTGCTGCGCCAGCAGCCGCAGGGTGGTCAGCGGCGTGCGCAGCTCGTGGGCGGCGACAGTGAGAAAGTCGTCCCGCACCCGCACCGCCTCGCGCGCCTCGACGTAGAGCTCGGCCGCGCGCTTCTGCGCCGCCTCCGCCTCGAAGCGCGCGGCCCGCTCCCGCACCAGGAGCTCGATGCGCTCGTCGTCGGCGCGCTTGCGGTCGTCGATGTCGGTGTCGGTGCCGAGCCAGGCCACGATCTCGCCGTCGCGGCTCAGCTCGGGCAGCGCGCGGCGCAGGTGCCATCGATAGGTGCCGTCGGCGCGCAGGATGCGGCACTCGCACTGGAAGGCCGTGCCCTGGCGCCGGCAAGCCTGGAACTGATCCATGCACCTCTCGCGGTCCTCCGGGTGCAGGAAGCCCCAGGCGCCCTCGGAGGACATGCCTTCCTCTCCGCCGGTGTACGCGTACCAGCGGTGGTTCCAGTACTCGAGCTGGCCGTCGGGCAGGGACCGCC
>JAYWAJ010000505.1:0-3184 GCA_043782525.1 Deltaproteobacteria bacterium
TCGCCCTCGCGGCCATGCCGGCCGGCGATGTCCCGCTCTTCGGCGGTCTCCTCCAGCAGGACCCGCTGCGCGTCTTCTTCGGCTGGCTCTTCCTCGGCGCGGCGCTGCTCACCATCCTCATCGTGCCCAAGAGCAAGCAGATCTCCAGCGCGCGGCTGGGCGAGTTCATGGCGCTGCTCTTCGCGCTCCTCTTGGGCATGTTCCTCATGGCCAGCGCCACCGATCTGCTCATGATCTACCTCGCCGTCGAGACGGTCTCGCTGGTGAGCTACGTGCTGACCTCCTTCCGCCGCGGCGACCGCAAGGCCAACGAAGCCGCGCTCAAGTACGTCATCTACGGCGGCGTCGCCTCCGGCGTGATGCTCTACGGCATGAGCCTCCTCTACGGCCTCTTCGCCACCACCCGCGTCACCGGCGCAGGCGGCATCGGCGCGCAGCTCGCCGACGTCACCAGCAGCCTCTTCCGCGCCCATGCCTTCGGCGGCCAGCCCGCGGCGCAGCTCTCGCTGGTGGTCGCGGTGGTCTTCGTCCTCGCCGGCGTCGGCTACAAGATCGCCAGCGTGCCGTTCCACATGTGGTGCCCCGACGTCTACGAGGGCGCGCCGACCCCCTTCACCGCTTTCCTCAGCGTCGGACCGAAGGCGGCCGGCTTCGCCGTCGCCATCCGCTTCTTCTTCGCCGCCTTCGAGAAGCAGGTCCCGGGCGGCGGCTACGTCGCCGTCACCGAGCTGCCCTGGCCGGCCATCATCGGCATCATCAGCGCCATCACCATGACGCTCGGCAACCTCACCGCCATCGTCCAGACCAACTTGAAGCGGCTCTTCGCCTACAGCTCCATCGCCCACGCCGGCTATCTGCTGATGGGGCTCTCCGCCGCCAGCACCGCGGGCGTGCAGGCCATCCTCGTCTACCTGATCGTCTACGTGCTGATGAACGTGGGCGCCTTCCTCGTCGTCATCGCCGTCTCGCGGCACACCGGCGGCGAGGACATCAAGGACTTCCGCGGCCTCGGCCAGAAGGCGCCGGTCGCCGCGCTGGCGCTGGCCGTCTTCCTCTTCAGCCTCACCGGGATCCCGCCCTTCGCCGGCTTCGTCGGCAAGTACCTCATCTTCGCGGCGGTGGTGCAGAAGGGCGGCTTCTGGAACGTCATGCTCGCCGTCATCGGCGTGCTCAACAGCGCCGTCTCGCTCTTCTATTACGCCCGGATCATCAAGGCGATGTTCCTCGAGGACGCGCTCGACGACCGGCCCATGTCCGTCCCGGCCCTCTACACGGGCGTGCTGGTGGCGCTGGCGGTTCCGGTCTTGCTGCTCGGCGTCTACTGGACGCCCTTGATCCGCTGGGCGGCAGCGGCCTTCGGCGGCGGAAACGCCCTCTGATTTCGGATGCTTGGCGCATTACCGGTAAATTAGACGGTCCCGTCCACGTCTAAAACCGGCCAATTGGTACAAAATGCTGGGTATTTCATTTCCGGACGGCAGATCCGGGACGACACGGATGCCCCCGCCGTGGAATCGTACGGGCGCTCACTCGACAGCCTGTCCGTAGAGTCGGTCACACGGGTGCTGGCCGGGCTGTTGCAGTAGAGCCCGGTTGTCATGCGTCCGCTCGGCTCCATTTCGCCCTCCACCCGGTTCCTGCGCTACCAGTTTGGCAGCGCCGCCCAGCTGCGGCGGCATTGCCGTCTCATCGACGGACGCGTGCTTCTCTTCTTCCCCGACGCACAGCCGACGCCGGCGCCCCGTTCCCGCGCGCTCCTCGAGATCTGTTTCTCGGGCTCCACGCAGCAAGTGGCGCTGCCGGCGGTGGTCCACTCCCACGAGCTGGAGGGTACAGCCGGCGCCTGGCTGGAGCTGCGCACGATCAGCGTGGTGGCGGGCCTGCAATCCGCGATCTCCCTGCCCAAGCGCGGACCGCGCCGGCTCGCGCTCGACCAGCTCGCCTGGGTCACCCACGCCGGCGGTCCGGTGCTGGCGTGCCCCGTGCTCGACATCGGCAAAGGCGGCGCGCGGCTCTGGGGCGTTCCGGGCGCGCGGCCGGCGGCGGGAGAGCAGCTGCGCATGCGACTGCCCAACGCGCCGACGCTGGCCGGGACCATCGCCTGGGTGCGGGGCAGCGAGGTCGGCGTCGCTTTCGCGCCCGACAGCCTGCGGGCCGCCGCCGAGATCTACGCACGGGTCGAAGATCTCTGGGCCGCGGCGCGCTTCGCCCGCCACCCGCCCACCTGCTTCTGCGCCGAAGGCAGCGAGGCGCTCGACCCGCCTGCGCCGGTCCCGGCCCTGGCCGGAGGCCTGCGATGACGCCTCCCCGCTGGGGTGACTGGCTCACCGAATCGTGCTTCCGCATCCGCGTCGCGCCCGCGGCCGTCGAGAAGCTGCAGCAGCTCCCGGACTCCACCCAGAACCGCCTCAAGCAGATGCTGCAGGACATCGCGGAGCTGGCCGATCTGGTGCCGCCCAGCACCGCCCGCGGCTGGATCGGCGACGAGTCCTCCTGCCTGCTCAACCTGCACCTGGGCCGCGTCCTCGTGCGCTATTCCATCACCGAGGACGACCGCACGCTGACCCTCCAGCACGTGGTCATCCCGGGGGACGACGCTCTCGATCAGACCGGCTGAGCGCGGCGTCCCGCGCGTTCTTCGAGGGCGGCGAAGCGGTCGGCGGCCAGCCAGCGATCGCCCAGCTTGCGGTCCGGCTGCACGCTGGGTCCGTGGTAGTCGCTGCCGGCCGTCACCAGCATGCCCAGCTCCGCGGCCCACTTCCCGAAGGCCTCGGCCTGGTTGGGCGGATGCTCCGGGTGGTGGGCCTCGACGGCGTCGAGCCCGGCCTCGGCGAGCACCCGCAACTCCTGCCGGGAGACGCCGTTCGCGCCTGGATGCGCGACGCTGGCCGTGCCGCCAGCGCCCCGGATGATCCCGAGCGCCTCGGGAATGGTCAGCCGGCGCCGGTCCACCCAGAGCGAGCCGTCGGTGCCGAGAAAGCGATCGAAGGCGTCCTTGATGCTCCTCGCGTGCCCCCGGTCGACCAGCACGCGGGCGAGGTGCGGACGTCCCAGGTTCTCGCCGCCGCTGCAGGCGATGACCGCCTCGAGGGTGACGCCGTCGAGCCGCCCCTCCTGGGCGCGCCGGACCATCCGCTCCATCCGCTCGCGGCGCTCGGCCAGCATGGCCGCGGCGAGCCTGCCC
>JAYWAJ010000506.1:0-3183 GCA_043782525.1 Deltaproteobacteria bacterium
CAGTCGCGGGCGAACTCGTGGGGCTGGACGGTGGGGCTCTCCCTCTTGACCCCCCTCTTCAGCTACCTCTTCCTCTACCTGAACGCGGGCGTGACCCACGGGATCGCGCTCCTGCTCGGCCAGTCGAAGAAGGGATTTGCGGCCACCTTCGCCGCCTGCGCGTATGCCAGCGCGCCGCTGGTGCTCCTGGCGGTGCCGGCCTGCGGGTCGATCGTCTCGGTGATCTGGCTGGTGGTGCTGACCGGCATCGGCATGAAGGAGACGCACCGCATCTCCAGCGGCGGCGCGGCGGCGACGGTGCTCGCGCCCTATGCGCTCTTCTGCTGCCTGATGGTCGCCGCCGGCGCCGCGCTGGCGTTGACCATGCGCAACGTGATGGGCCCGCAGTGATCCAGCGGGCGGGGCCGCCCTCGGTGCACGCCTCCGGGCTGGCCGCGGCCGGGGCGGCGCTGCTCGCGGGCGCTGCCCTCCTGCCTCTCGACGCGCCGCCGCTCTCGCTCTTTCCCTGTCCCTTCCGCCTCGCGACCGGCCTGCCCTGCCTCGCCTGCGGGTGCACCCACGCCTTCCATTTCTTCGTCCGCGGAGACTTCGGCGCCGCCTTTCTCTCCAGCCCGCTCGGCGCGCTCCTCGCGCTCGCCTGCGCCATCCACCTCGGCTGGACGGCGCTGCGCTTCTGCGGCCTCTCTTGGGCGCCGCGCCTCGAGGCGACCCGCACGCTTCGCTTCAGCGCCGCCGCCGCGCTGGCCGCCAACTGGGCTTTCCTCGCGCTCCGGGGCGCCCGGTGATCGCCTGGATCGCCTTCGCCTACCTGTGCGGCTCGATCCCCTTCGGGCTGCTCATCGCGCGCGCCGCCAGCGGCAAGGACGTCCGCACGGTGGGCTCGGGGAACATCGGCGCCACCAACGTCGCCCGCGCCGCCGGCAAGCCCGCCGCCATCCTCACGCTGGTGCTCGATGCGGTGAAGGGTCTCGGGCCGGTGCTGCTCGCCGCGCACTTCGTCCCGGCGAGGCCACCACTCCTGGCAAGGCCACCACTTCTCCTGGCGGCGTGCGCGGTGGCAGCCGTGGTCGGGCACTGCTTTCCCGTCTGGCTGCGCTTCCGCGGCGGCAAGGGCGTCGCCACCGGCCTCGGCGTCTCGCTGGCGCTCGCTCCCTGGGCGGCGCTGGCCGGCGCCTGCACCTGGCTGCTGTTCTACCAGGTGCTGCGCATCTCCAGCGTCGGGTCGCTCGGCGGGGTCGCGGTGGCGCTGCTGGTCGCCGTCTTCACCGCGGACCGGTCCGCCGTCTACGGCCTTGCCGGCGTGGCGCTCCTCATCCTCGTGCGCCACGCCGGAAACATCCGCCGCCTCCTGCGCAAGCAGGAATCCTGACCCGCCCGCCCGGCGAAAGCAGGCGCCTGGGCGACGGGTCGAGCCTTGCTCGCACCGGGAGCCGACTCCACCCTTCTCTTGTCCAGAGGAGGATGAGATGGCGACCTTCGATCGAACTTACGGCACCACCAGCGCCCGCAGCGCTGCCGACTCCCGGCTGACCCGCGACCTGCGCCTCGACTGGAGCGCGCTCTTCGGCGGCGCCGTGCTCGGCTGGGGCATCCTCCTGCTCCTCTCCATGATCGGGATGATCATCGGCCTCTCCGTCATCGACCCCTTCGGCGTGCGCCCGGCGGCGTCCAACTCCGGCGCGGCCATCTGGGGCGCGGTCTCGGCGGTGCTGGCCTCGTTCACCGGCGCCTTCTTCGTGGTCCGGCTCGCCGGCGACCGACGGCGCAGCGAGAGCCTGGCGCACGGCGCTGTCTCCTGGGGCATGTCGATGCTGCTCGCCGGCATGATCGCGCTCTTTGCTTCAGGGGTCGCCGCCTTCTCCCGCACGCCGGCGAACAACAACAAGGTCCACCATGGGAGCAAGGGCCAGACGGTCTCGGTGATCGAGACCACCGGCGACGGCGGCCTGGTGGCCATCTTCGCGACCGGCGGCGCGGTGCTGGCGCTGGTCGGCTCGATGCTGGGAGCGCTGGCGGCGGCGAGCCGCGAGTCGGGGGTGCCGTTCGCCAACGAGTTCCGCGTCCAGCGCCGCAATGGAAACCGGCAGGACTCGGTCGCGCGCGACCAGACGACGATCCTCCCTCCCACGCACTAGGGCTTCGAAGCGCACCGCGGAGCGCGGCGAACGCGAAGAAAAGTTTGCGGCTACTGCGAGCGGGGGCGCGCCGGCCAAGCAACCTCCGTGGCCCTCCGCGCCCACGTTGGCTTTCATTGCTGCTGTCAGGACATCGCTTCGTTGAAGCCCTTGTCGAAGAGGGCGGCGAGCGCGTCGAGGCAGTTCTGCGCCTCTTCGCCCTCGGTGCGGACGGTGATGACGGTCCCCTGCGCCGCCGCCAGCATGAGCACGCCCATGATGCTCTTGCCGTTGACGTCCTGGCCGTCCTTCACCAGCGTCACCTCGCAGGGGAACTTGTTGGCCGTCTGCACGATGAGCGCTGCCGGCCGCGCATGCAGGCCCATCTTGTTGCGCACCGTGCAGTTCTTTTCGACCGTCTCGTCCGCCATGCGTCTCCAGAGCTAGAAGAAGCGCGCCCCCAGCGCAAGGCCAAGCAGCAGCGCAATGTACACGGAGCGGGTGACGCCCAGCCTCGGCAAGAGGGCGAAGGCGCCCACGATGGTCGAGGCCACCAGCAGCGCCTGCCAGGGATGGAGCGGCAGGCCGGTGGCGAGCACCGACCGCGCGGCGAGCGCTCCCGCCAGCGCTGCGCCGCAGGCCTTGAGGAGCGGCGTGCCGGACGACAAGTGAGCCTTGCCCACCGACTCGATCACGCCCTCCGCCCGCCGGTAGCCGGTGACGAAGAGCCAGGCCCGGGCGGTGAGGTGGACGGTGTTGTAGAGGGCGAGGAAGACCACCACGCAGCCCAGTCCGAGAAACGGCTCGGTGGCCGCCGCCAGGAGCGCCGCCGCCGGGCGCAGCGCCAGCCAGAAGAAGCCGTCGCCGAGGGCGGCAAAGGGCGGACCCAAGGCGCTCTTGAAGCTGGAGACGCTGGCGGCGGGGGCCTCGCCGCTGGCCACGCGCTCCTCGAGGCGCACCGCTCCGCCAAGGATGGCCGCCGCCAGGTAGGGATGGCAGTTGAAGAACTCGAGATGGCGGGACGCGGCCTGCACGCGCACCGCCGGGTCCGGATAGAGCTCCTCGAGGG
>JAYWAJ010000507.1:0-8374 GCA_043782525.1 Deltaproteobacteria bacterium
GGCAGGGCGTCGACCCCGACGTCGCCCGGGAAGAGAGGCGACGAGCGCAGCTTGATGAGCGAGGCCTGCGGGCGGCGGCGGGGCACGAAGTTGCCGGTCGCGTCGGTATAGCCCCGTCCTTCGCCGCCGGTGTTGAAGTTGATCAACTGACCGGCCTTGCCGGCCGACTCGCCGATATGGCACGCGCCGCAGGATCCGGTGGCGACGGTGCTGTCGCGCACCGCCTGGACCTGGGCGGTGGTCGCCGTGGCGTAGACGCTGTTGGGAGGAGCGCCAGCGGTCGAGTCGCTGATGCCGATGGTTCCGCCAAAGGCCGTCGCCGCGGGGAAGTCGAGCGGTTGCCCCTGATTTTTGTTGACGCGCTGGGTGCGGATCGGATCGTGGAAGAGCAGCTTGCCGAGGTACCGCTTGGGCTCCGTGGTGTCGTAGCGGCCGGGGTAAGCCGCTGGAGCCGGCGGCACCGGGATGGCGCTGTCGGTGGCCGGCACCTGCAGCTTGGTGATCCCACCTGGGACCTGGCTGCCGAGGTACGCGCGTACGGCCGGCGCGCTGTACGGATCGGACGTACGGGCATCGGGCACGGCAGTACCGGCAGAAGGTCCCGAGCCGCCGCTGCTGCACGCGGAGACGGCGATGACCGACATCATCGAGGCCACCCATGAGCAGCTGGCGCGCCGCGTGGTGAGCACTTGCCGATCAGCCGCGATCGACCGAGTCGCCGACAGTTCCTTCCATGTCTTTTTCATGCGTTCTCCCGAGCGTTGCAGTGAGGGATCAATCTCCCGATTCCTTGGGTCATACGTTCTCGATGACTTCGCGTTACGGGCCCGCTCATCCGCGAGGACGAGCGCCATCGCGCGTGATCCTCTTACGGTTGGGTGGCGGCGGCCTGCGCCGCGACCTCGGCCGCCGCGGCGCCCTTCCAGAACCGCCGCGGCAGCGTGCACAGCCCCATGAGCAGGAGCTGGCTGGCGATGAACGCCGCGAGGGCCCAGAAGGCGCTCTCGATGAAACCGTACGAGTGCAGTCCGATCCCGAGCATGTTGACGCCGAACCAGGAGAGGCTCGTGACCACGTTGCCGAAGATGGCCATCGTCATGATGCCGCGCTCGCGGACGTAGCCGCCCCAGCGGGCGTGGAGGATGAGCGCGTTCCACAGGACAATGAGCAGGGCGCCGTTTTCTTTTGGATCCCAGCCCCAGAAGCGGCCCCAGGATTGATCGGCCCAGATGCCGCCGAGCACGGTGCCCACGAAGCTGAAGAAGAGGGCGAAGCAGAGGATCCCGTACGTCATCGAGACGAGCGTCCGGGTGGCCGCTGGATCGATCCGCGGGGCGAGCTGCTTGCGCAGGGTATAGCCGATGGCCAAAGCCCCGGCGAGGAAGGTGCCGCCATATCCGATGGTGATGGTGACGACGTGGGTCGCCAGCCAGAAGTTCGAGTCGAGCACGGCGCGCATCATCTCCATCGTGTCGCCGTCGGCGCTCAGGTGGTGCGCGATGATGAGCGAGGCGAAGCCAACGGCCGCGGCGATGGCGGTGACGAAGCCGCGCCGGTACATCCGCTCGAGGACGATGCCGAGCACGACCGCGCACCAACCGACGAAGACGGCGGACGAGTAGAGGTTCGTCACCGGGGGCCGGCCTTGGAGCAGGATGCGGGCAACCAGACCCGCGGTGTGCACCAGCACGCCCGCACCGAGGAGCCCGAAGGCGGCGGACTGAAGCAGCTCGCGCTTCCACAGCCACGACGCGAAGAGCGTGAGCAGCGCCAGGAGATAGATGACCATGCCTGCGTAGAAGGGTTGGACGCGGTTGAAGAAGCACTCGGAGTCGGCCCGGCCCAGCGCCTCGCGCTGCCGCGCCCCGATGGCCGAGCGCAGGTCGGCGACAGCGCGGTTGAACCCGGCCGCGTCCTGGGCATCCCATGCCGAGGCCAGCCTGGTGAGCGGCGTCAAAGCCGGATCGGGCGGCGCGCCGCGAGCTGCCCGCAGCGCCTCTCCTACCGAGAGCCATTGGTCGCCGCCCTCCGGCGGCGGGACCGGCCGGAACGCCGCGAGCTGCGCCAGCGATTCCTGTCGCTGCACCGCCTCCGGCTCGTTGCGCGCTTGGATCTCGGCCTCGAGCGTCCCCTGCCCGGCGAGTTGCACCGTGTTGCGCAGCTTCCAGTAGAGGACGAGGCGATCGAAGAGGATCGCGATCGCGGCCTGGAAACGGGTGCGCAGCTTGCCGTCGATTGCTCGCGCGGAGTGTGCCTGTCGCTGGATCTCCTCCAGGTGCGGCGCGAGGACCTGGAAGGAGAAATGGCGCTCCGCTGTCTGACCCAGGCCGACCAGGCCCAGCACGTCCGGGTCGTCGATGACGAAGATCGGTTGCCGGTCGGCCACCTCGTGCCGGAAGACGACCTCGAGGAGCCACTCGTCGGCGCTCACCGAGCGCCCTTCGAACACCAGACCCTGCCGCCCCCGGATCACCAGGAGCGAGTTGCGCGCGAGCGAATCGATCGGCTTCACCCGCCCTCCGTCGAGCACGGGCAGGTGCCCGAAGGCGTCGATGTCGAAGCCGCGCAGCTTTCCTGGCCGCACGGCGGCGGAGGCGACGCCGGCCAGCGCGAGCAGCGCCGCGCCTGCGGCCGCAAACCTCGTGGCACTCATCGGGCCTCCGCTGGCAACGTCCGCTTCCGCAGCGCGCGGCCGAGGGAGATCGCGAAGTGCACGAACAGGCCGGCGGCCACCAGCGCGCACGAGAGGTACGGCAGGAGCCACCCCGGATTCTTCACCACCTGGAGCACCGAGAGCGTGTCGTCTTTGCCGAAGCTCGCCTGGTAGAACGTTTTGCCTGCGTAGCGCAGCGGCTGGTTCATGAAGATGAGCACGTCGCGCTCCTCGCCGCGCGAGGGATTGGCCAGGTGCACCAGGCTGGAGAAGTTCTTCGGGATGTCGGTGCCGGGGTAGACGTCGTGGCTGAACTTCTTCAGGGTGATCGCGTACGGCAGGTGCTCCCGGAGCGGCCGCATCGAGAGCGCGTAGGTGCGCCCTTCGTGGATGAAGTTCTGCGGCTCGCCGAGCGCGTTCGATACCAGCCAGACGCCGTACTTGCGGCCGCCCGCGATCGGTTCGACGAAGGCGGCGCGGCTATCCACCTGGTCGTCCTTGGCTACCGGCGGAAGCGGATTGACCGCCACCGTCGCGCCCAAGCCGCGGTTGGCGAGCGGTTCCGGGTCGTCGGGTCCGCGGACGGCCAGCTCCGCGTTGCGGAAGAAGAGCTTCACGTCGAGCACGACCGGCGTCCCGGGCACTTCGACGAGGCCGCCTTGCGCGAGCAGCGACTCCGGGATGGAGTGGACGTCATCGCGCCCCGGGTCGGTCACGTCGACCAGGACCAGCTCCATCTCGCGCGGACTCTCGACGAAGTCGCGGGTCTGCCCCTGCTCGATCGACATCTGCATGTCGACCTGGACGAGCCCGGTCACGAACTCGCCGGCGAAGAGCAGGACGAGGCCGGCGTGGGCCAACCAGATGCCGAGCTTGCGCCGGCTCCGTTCAAGCCGCTTCCACTGCGCCGCGACCAGATTTGCGGTCAGCACCAGGCCGACCAGGGCGCCCCCGGGAAAGACGGGGATGGCGGTCGAAGTCCCGGGGAAGCGATGCCAGACGAGGATGCTGCGGATGTACGTGTGGACGGCGCCGAAGGTGCCGCGATCGACCTGCGCCAGCGTGCAGGCCACCACCAGCACCATCAATAACACCAGGCAAACGATGGTGAGCTTGAGAGAGGTGAGTGCGTCCCAGAGGCGCCGTTCCATGTTCGTCCTCGAAGAAAGCGCGGGCCCGGGACCCCGCTCGAAGCGGGGCTTCAGGCCCGCAGGAGTTAAGGGTTGCCCTGTCCGGAGAGGAGGACGCCATTGGAGAACACGCGGGGATACGCCGGGTCGGCTGCCGCCGCGGCGGACAACAAGAGGATGGCCAGGACCGCCGGCAAAAAATGGAGAGGGAGGGATTGCTGGTGCTTTCCGTTCGCTTCGCTTTTCATGGCTCTGTCTCTCCACGTTTTCGAGGATTGCTGCTCAAACAAAGAATTGTTCGGACGCGTGCGGGGCAAGCCCGGTGGCTTCCCCGCACGCTCGATCGCCGCGACGGCGGAGGGAACTTGCTTGGGTACGCCAGGAGATCGCGCCGGGTTACGCGTGTAACGGACGGGCATGGGCGGACGAGGTCCCGGAGCAGGCGTAACCTGCGTGGGCCGGTGGCGTAATGGTCAAGAGGCTGGCTTGACCGACGAGGAATTGATGTCCGCCTACCTGAACGGTGACCGGCGCTCGTTCGCGCTGCTCTTCGAGCGCTGGGCGCCGCGACTGCACGGCTTCTTCCTGCGCGCGCTCCGGGATCCATCCGCGGCCGACGATCTGCTTCAGCAAGCATTCTTGAACGTCCATCGGGCACGGAGTTCGTTCCAGTCGATCTATCCGCTGCGCAGCTGGCTCTTCCGAATCGCCGCGAACGCTCTGCGGGACGAGCTCCGCCGGCGCCGGCGTGCGCCGCTGGCGACCCCCGAAGAGCAGGAAGCCATGGACCAGGTCGCTCCCGCCAACGCACCGCTGCCGCTCGACTCACAGGAGAGGGCGCGGGCGGTGCGCGCCGCCCTGGATCGGCTCCCCGAATCGCAGCGCGTCGTGCTCCACCTTCACCGGTTCGAAGAGATGACCTTCGCCGAAATCGCCGGCGTGCTCGGTACCACCGAAGGCGCGGTCAAGCTCCGGGCCTTCCGGGCCTACCAGAGACTCCGGCGAGAGCTGCTGCATCTCGTGCAGGAGGAGCAGGTCGGATGACCACCTGCGACCAGGTCCGCTCGCTTTCGACTGCCCTGGCCGCATTGGCCCGGAGCGATCCCGATCGGGAGGCCGCCGAGGCCCATGGAAGCTCGTGCCCGGGCTGTGCGCAAGCGCTGCGCGAGGGGGCCCGCCTGCTGGCACTGATCGACATCGAGCTGCGGGCGGTGCCGCCATCGGAGGCGGCGATCGAGCGCGCGCGGCGCGCGGTGTTGGCAGAGCTGGAGCGCGACGCAGGGCGGGCGGTGGCGGGATGGCGGGCTCAGATCTTCTTCGCGGCTTGCGCAGCGTTCGCTTTTGCGCTGCTGGTCCTCATCTCGCGCCACCCGGGGCCCGATCCGGACAGCTGGATGGTCGCAGCCGCGGCGGCCTCGCTGGCGGCGCTGCTCGCCGGGCTGTCGCAGCGGGGTGCGTCCGTGGCGCTCGCTGCGGGCGGAGCCTCGGTTGCGCTTGCGGTACTGGCGGGTACGGCGAGCGGACTCGCGCCCGCGACCGGGCTCAAGTGCACAGCGGTAGAGCTGGTCGCCGCTGCCGTGCCGTTCGCTGTCGCAGCGCTCTCTCGCCGAACGGTGCCGCGTCCGAGCGCGCCGGGCCCCGCAGCCGCGCTGGCCGCCGCCGCCGCGCTGGCCGGCCAGGCCTCGTTGCATCTCACCTGCCCCGTTGCTCACGCGCTCCCGCACCTGCTCGCATTCCATGTTGCCGGTGTCGTGCTCGCCGCCGCCTTCGGGGCCCGCGTCCTGCGCGCAGCGTAACTGACGCCGGCCATCCGATTTCCCTGCCACCGTGCGATGCCTGCCCTCGAGACAGGCGCGAAGCCGCGGCGTGCGGACCAGTGACTGCTGCGACAACCCGCGGCGGAGAGCTTCTTCTCGACGCTCGAGTTCGAGATGATTCCCGGCGTCGCCTGGCGCCCTGCCGACGAGGCGCTTGTTGGCTCGTAGCCGACTCTTTCCCCTCTCGCCTTGCATGGGCGGCGCGATCGGCGCAAGGGTCGTCCATGCATGAATCACTGAAACCCGCCAGCATCGCCGGAGCGAAATTCGATAAATATTTCCACACTTGCGCGTTCTTCGGCAGCCGCGCCGAGGAGTACCGGATCATCAGCCCCTTCATCACCGAAGGCCTGGAAGGGGGAGAAAAAGCCATCTACATCGTCGACCCGGCGATCTTGCCCGAGCACGCCGGCAGGCTCGCGGAGGCTGGTGTGCCCTGCGCCGCGCACAGCAAGGATCTCGTCATCGTCACCTGGACCGACACCTATCTGCTGAACGGGAAGTTCGACATGGAGTTCATGCTGTCCACGGTCAAGGAGGTGATCCGGACCGGCCGCGAGCAGGGATATCCCCGCTCGCGCATCGTGGGCCAGATGGGTTGGGCCCTGCAGCCCTTCCCTGGCGTCGAGCAGCTCATCGAGTACGAGGTGCGGGTGAACGACGTGCTCGCGCGCGAACAGCATCCCGCGATCTGCGTCTACGACGTCAACAAGCTCACCGGCTCGATGATGACCGACCTGCTCCGCACCCATCCACTGACGATCATCGGCGGCACGCTCTACGAGAATCCCTTCTATCGCCCCGCGGAAGAGATGCTCAGCGATCTCCGATCGCGCCATCTCGCCCAAGCCTAGCTTGCTCCCGCTGACGGCCGGCGCCGAGAAGCCAGCAGACCATTCGCGCACCCACTCGATTCCGGCGGCGGATCTCGAGGATTGCCTGCGCGATCTGGTCAGCGTGCTCGCCCTCCCCTCGTTTTGCCGCGGCCGTTCGCAGGCCGAGGCGATGGTCATCGTCGTCGACAGTGCACGCACCCTGCTCCACGCGGAGCTAGCCTATGCCCACCTGAAGCCTCCGCAGCAGGCCGTCGAGCCGTTCTGGTTTGCCAATCCCGAGATCCCGGTCGCGGCCATCCGCGCCCTGGTCGCGCCCGCCATCGAGGCGAACTCCAACAGCGCCGTCACGGTCCCGAACCCTTCTGGCGGCGCCCCGCTGCGGCTCATCTTCGTGCCCATCGGGTTCTATGCGGAGGCCGGAGCGCTCGTTCTCGGCTCGACCCGTCCCGACTTCCCGCGCCCGCTGGAGGTGATCACGACGCGAGCCATCGCGAGCCTCACCAGCGCGACCCTCGACAATGCCCGGCTGCTCGAGGTCGCCCGGGAATCCGAGCGCCGCAAGGACGACTTCATGGCGCTTCTCGGGCACGAGCTGCGCAATCCGCTGGCGCCCATCCTGACCGCGTTGCAGCTCATGAAGCTGCGCAACGTCGGGGGAGAGAAGGAGCGCGGCATCATCGAGCGGCAGACGCACCACATGGTGCAGCTGGTGAACGACCTTTTCGACATCTCCCGGCTCACCCGGGGGACGGTCGAGCTGGACAAGAAGGAGATCGGCCTGTCCGACGTCGCCGCGCAGGCGATCGAGATGGCCGCGCCGCTCATCGAGAAACACCGGCACCTGCTTCAGGTGTCCATTGACTCCGGGCTGCGCGTGAACGGCGATGCCACCCGCCTGGCGCAGGTGTTTTCCAACCTCCTCACCAACGCCGCTCGCTACACCGAGCCGGGCGGGCAGATCCATCTGGAGGCGCGGAGGACGGACGCGGCGGTCGAGGTCCGCGTGCGCGACAACGGACGGGGAATCGAAGAGGAGATGCTCGAGAAGGTCTTCATCCTCTTCTTCCAGACCGACCGGGGGAAGGACGCGCTCTCGGGCGGCCTCGGGCTTGGCCTGGCGCTGGTGAAGAGCCTGGTCGAGCTCCACGGTGGCACCGTGGCCGCCAGCAGCGCCGGCCGTGGCAAGGGCGCCCTCTTCACCGTCACCCTGCCCTTGGCGAGGCCTTCGCCGACGGTGACCCACCTCCCCGCGCCATCCCCGCCGGCGGAGCCAGCCGCCGTGCCGCGGTGTGTGCTGGTGGTCGACGACAACCACGACGCGGCGGATCTCTTGGCGGAACTCCTGCGGGCGTCCGGTCACGAAGTGCGGGTCGCCTACGATGGCGCCGGGGCCCTGACGCTGCTCGCCGCCCGGTTCGAGCCCGCCTTCGCGTTGCTCGACCTTGGCATGCCGGGAATGGACGGATACGAGCTCGCGCAGCGCGTTCGGGAAAAGAGGCCGAAGACCGTACTCGTCGCTTTGTCCGGCTACACCGAGGCCGGCGCCCGCGCGAAAAGCCTCGCTGTCGGCTTCGCCCACCATCTGGCGAAGCCGGTCAACCTGGAGGTCGTGAACGGCCTTCTCAACTCTCGCGGCAGCTCCTGATCGAGCGGCTCCTCGCCGCGACGAGGCAGATCAGGCGCCGCACGATTTGCGGCCGCGACGCGACAGAACACCTGCCTTCCGCGCAACCGATGCGCGCCCGTGCGACCGCTTCCGTCCTGCGCGACTGGCGCAGGTCTTGCTCGATGGAAGAGCGACCATGGAAACGCTGCTCGTCCATCTCGCGCTCCTGGCCTACACGGCCGGAACCGCGGCGTTCCTCACCTGGCTGGTGCGTCCGGATCCGCGCTGGGCAAAGGCGGGACGCTGGCTCCTCTTCGTCGGCCTGGCCGTGC
>JAYWAJ010000508.1:0-8372 GCA_043782525.1 Deltaproteobacteria bacterium
GGCGGCGCAGCCTTCGGTCCCGGCGCCTCGACGAAGTCGAAGTTGAGCCCGTCGTCGGCGACTGTCGCCGGCTTGGGCGCGCGCCGGGACGGCGGCGGGGCCTCCGGCACGTCCACCGAGAAGATGTCGTCCACCGCCTGCGGCGGCGCGCTCGGCGGCGGCGGCGCCGACTCCGGCAGCGACAGATCCATCTCCGGAGCCGCCGCCCTCTTCTTCCCGGCCGGCGCCGCTTCGCCCAGGTCGAGGTTGGCAAAGGGATCGGCGGACTCGCCCTGCCCGGGCTCCGGGGCCCGCGGCGGCGGCGGCAGCGCGTCGTCGAGACCCGGCAACGGGACGGCGCCGCCGAAGTCGATGGGCGGCGGCGCACTGGGAGGAGGCGGCGGCCGGAAGTCGACCCCGGTCTGCCCCAGGCCTGGGCCTTCGTCGAGCCCGGGCAAGGGAACCGCTCCTCCGCTGGCGGCGGGCGGCGGCTTGAAGTTCACCGCGGTCTGCCCGGCGGCGGCGCCTTCGTCGAGGCCGGGAAGCGGCACGGCTCCCTGCGGGGCGGGCTTGGCCGCCGCGCCGGGTGGCCGTCCCGCGGGCGGCGTCTTGGCCGCCGCAGGCTTGGCTCCGGCGAGGCCGGGCAGCGCCACCGGCCCCTTGGCCGCGGCCTTCCCCGCCTCGCCCGCCTTGGGCCGATGCACCGTAAAGGGGTTCTTGCACTTCGGACACTTGATCGAAAGCCCGGCCGGAGGGACGCGCGAGTCGTCCAGCTCGTAGGCGGCGGAGCAATTGGGACAGGAGATCTTCACTGTCAGTCCTCGTACTCGAAGCGCTGCTTGAGGGCGAGATAAGTGCCGTAGCCGTCCACCAGCTCCTGCGAACCCTTGCGGGAGTCGGCCAGCCGCGCCTGCAGGACGCGCCTGGCGATCTCCGCGGCGTCCTCGTCGTTGAGCCCGGTCAGCTCGGCCAGCTGGTGCAGGTTGAGCGGGTCGTACTGCTCCTGCATCTCGACGTAGAGGAGGAAGCTGCTGACCAGCGCCTCGGGCCCGAGCGCGAAGCGAGGTCCCCTGGCCACCAGCAGGCCGCAGCGCGCGAAGGTCTTCTGCACCCGCAGCGCCTCTTCGCCCTCGAGGCCCACCCGGCGGGTGATCGCCTCGGGCGTCAGGTCGGCGGGCAGGTAGCGCTGGCCTTCGCGGTCGGGCGGCTCGGCGAGGTTGCGCAGGAGCGAGAGCGCACGGGCCGCGCCCGACCGGCTCATGAGCGCCTGGATCTGGCGGTCGGCCTCGCGCAGGCGCGAGGAGAGCCGGCGCAGCAGGCGCACCGCGATCTCGCCGTTCTTGCGGACCAGCGTCTCGAAGGCGGTCCGCTCCAGCTCGATGAGCAGCGCGTCCTCGACCACGGTGGCGCCCGCCGATCGCGGCAGCCCCTCGAGCAGCGCCATCTCGCCGAAGAACTCGCCCGGCCCCAGCACCGCCAGCGTCAGCTCGGTGTCCGAGATGTGCTTGACGATCCGCACCTTGCCGGAGCGGATGACGTACATGGTCGCGCCGCGGTCGCCCTCGCGAAAGAGGACGGTGCCCGCCTGCTGCTTGCGGACGAGGTGCTCGAGGCTGGCCAGCATCTCACTCATGACGATTCGCGCACGCTAGCACCCAAGCAAAGGGTCCGCCAACGAAAGCACCGGTGATTTCGTGATAGAGGCGGACGCCATGCGGCGAGGGCCAACCATCGTGGTCGGCGGCGGGCTGGCGGGGCTGGCCTGCGCGCGGGAGCTGGGCGGCGACTTCACCTTGCTGGAGGCGGAGGACCGCCTCGGTGGGCTCTGCCGCACCGACCTCGTCGAGGGCTTCTCCTTCGACTGGACCGGGCACTGGCTGCACGCCCGCGACCCGGAGATGAAGGAGCTCATCGCCGGGCGCTGGCTGCGGGGAAACCTGCTCGACGTGCAGCGCCGCGCCGTCATCTACAGCGAAGGCGTCTGGACCCGGTTCCCCTACCAGTTCAACCTGCACGGGCTGCCGCCGCAGACGGTGGCCGAGTGCCTGACCGGCTTCGTCGACGCCACCCTCGGGCCCAAGGGAGCGGCGCTGCGCGAGCGTCCGCTCGGGAACGCGGCCGACTTCATCCTGCGCCACCTGGGCGAGGGCCTGGGGCGGCGCTTCATGTTCCCCTACAACGAGAAGCTCTTCACCGTGCCCTGCACCGAGCTGTCCTCCGAGTGGGGCGGGCGCTTCATCCCGCGGCCGACGCTCGACGACCTGGTGCGCGGGGCGCTCGGGCTCCCCCGCGACGACGCCGGGTACAACGCGACCTTCTGGTATCCGCGCCAGGGCGGCATCGAAGCGCTGGTGCGCGGCATCTCCGCCGACCTGCGCGCGCTGCCCGGCGAGGTGCGGACCTCCGCCCGCGTGGAGGGCATCGACCTGGCGCGGCGCCGGGTGCGGACCGCGGGAGCGGAGCTTCCCTACGAGTCGCTGGTGCTCACCGTCCCGCTGGGCGCGGCGGTGCGCATGCTGGTCGACGCGCCGGCCGCGGTCCGCGAGGCGGGGGCCCGGCTGCGCGCGGTCTCGGTGACGGTGGTCGAGGTCGGCGCCGACGACAACGGCGGGGAGCGCTTTCACTGGGCCTACTACCCGGAGCCGCGCTTCCCCTTCTACCGGATCGGCTCGCCCAGCGAGGTGAACCCCGCGCTGGCGCCGCCCGACTGCCGCAGCTTCGCGGTCGAGTTCGCGCACCAGGGCAAGGCCGATCACGCGCTCCTCATCCAGCAGGCGCTGGACGGGCTGGCCTCCTGTCACCTGATCGACGCAGCCCGGGTGCGCCTGGCGCGGGCGCGGACCATCCCGGTCGCCTACGTCCTCTTCGATCACCACCACGCGGCGGCGCGGGCGGCGGTGCTCGAATACCTGTCCGCGCAGGGCGTCCAGGTGGCCGGACGCTACGGGCGCTGGGAATACAGCTCGATGGAAGACGCGCTGCTCTCGGGGCGCGAGGCGGCGCGCAACCTCTCATGATCTCCATCGTCATCCCCGTCTTCAACGAGGCCGAGATTGTCCGCGCGGCGGCGCTGGAGCTGTGCCGCAAGCTCGACGCGCGGGGCCTCGCCTTCGAGCTGATCCTGAGCGAGAACGGCTCCACCGACGGCACCCGGCAGATCCTCGCCGGCCTGGCGGCGCAGGAGCCGCGCCTCCGCTTCTTCGAGGGCGACCAGCCCAACTACGGCCGCGCCTTGAAGCGCGGCATCCTCGAGGCCCGCGGCTCCGAGGTGATCTGCGACGAGATCGATCTCTGCGACGTCGAGTTCTACCAGCGCGCGTTGCCGCTCCTCGGCGCCGGGGCCGACCTGGTGGTCGGCTCGAAGGCGATGAAGGGCTCCAACGACGCCCGCCCTCCCCTGCGCCGGGTGGCGACGCGGGTGATCACCCTGCTCTTGCGACTGACCACCGGCTTTCGCGGCACCGACACGCACGGGCTCAAGGCCTTCCGCCGCGAGCGGATGATCGACGTCGTCAACGCCTGCGTGGTGGAGCGCGACCTCTTCGCCAGCGAGCTGGTCATCCGCGCCCAGCGGATGGGCCGCGACGTCCGCGAGATCCCCATCGCGCTGGAGGAGAAGCGCCCGCCCTCGACCGCCTTGTTGCGCCGCGTGCCGCGGGTGCTGAAGGGTTTGCTGCGGCTGGGGTGGGAGATTCGGGTCAGGCACCGCTAGAAGCCTGAGGCCTCAGGCTTCAGGTTGACTGTCGGACCCCACAACTACGCTCGGTCCATGAGCCGTGATCCGACCAAGCTGAGAGTGTTTTTGCTGGCTGACGAACTCGTCGTCGAGGTGTATCGCGCGACGCGGGGGTTTCCGATCGAAGAGCGTTTTGGGCTGCAGTCCCAGATTCGACGCGCCACCATCTCGGTGACCGCGAACATCGTCGAGGGTTGCGCCCGCAGGTCACTGCGCGACTATCTCCACTTCCTCAATATCGCCATCGCCTCCGCCTCGGAGGTCCGGTACCTGCTCGGCCTGGCGGAGCGCCTCGGTTTCGTGAACGGAGGAGCCGCACTCGCCGAGCGCTTCAGCGACATGATCCGCATCCTGCAGTCGCTGGTGGTCTCCCTCGAACGCCAGCCTGAGGCCTGACGCCTGAGGCCGCTTCAAAAATCCTTGGTATAGAGCACCGACAAATCACTGTTCCGGTCTCCGACCGTCGCCTCCGCCGACACCGACCGGCTGATCTCGTACTCGATCCTCCCCTCCTCGGTGTTCTCGTTCTGCGCCGGCGCCAGCCGCTGGCGGTAGCCGATGAAGATGCGGTCGCCGATGTACTTCCCCACGCTCGCCTCCGATACGCCCCGGGCCCCGGTCTCGATGGTGAGCACGTCCACCGGCAGCACGTTGGCCAGCTCCTTGCGCACCTCGCCGAAGAGCAGGCTTCCCAGCACGCTGGTGGCGGCGCCCGAGAGATCGACGCCGCCGCCCGACTGGGTGGCCCGCCCCTGGATGCGCCCGGTGGCGAGGAAGAAGGCGATGGAGTCCTGATCCATCGGCGGGGTCGACGACATGTCGAGCTGCGGATCCTTGGCAGTGCCGGAGACGTTGATGGTGACGTTGGCCTGCGGGTTCTCGAAGCGGGCCTTGATCTCGAGCTCGGGGTCCTGGAGATCGCCGCCGGTCTCGATGATCTTCGCGTCCTCGATGGCGAACCGCCGCCCGAGCGCGCTGAACGATCCGGTCGGGACGTGCACGGTGCCGTCCGCCGAGGGCGCGTCGGGATGGCGGCCGTCGTAGTCGAAGTTCAGGTCGCTCTCGACGGGAAACTCGAAGTCCGCCGCCTTGACGTAGAGGTGGGCCAGCTCGAGGTGCCCATGGAGCCGGAAGGTCGACTCCTTGATCGCCTTCTGCTCCGCCGCGACTTCTTCTGGCTCGCGGCCCGGCGGGTGCGGGCGCTCGCCGGGGTGGAAGAGCAGGACGTCCGGGTTCTCGCGCAGGCTGGGCAGCTTCTTGTCGGGGAGCTGCTTGATGACCACCCGCGCCTCGGGGATCTTCGCGTTCACGGTCAGCAGGCTGTCGGTGTAGTCGCCGAAGATGTCCAGCTCTCCGGAGACGTCGGCGCGCTGCTCGCCGGCCTGCCGCACCGGCAAAGGTCCCGCGCGCAGCGGCTTGCCGTCGGGCAGCTTGCGGTCGCGCACCGACTCGCCGTCGCCCAGGTGCACTTCCCCGGTGAACTCGATCCGCTCGCCGCTGGCCGCGTCCTGGGCCTCCTTGCGCGAGGCCACCAGCACCGCCGCGAAGGTCCCCATGCCGGTGCTGCCGGTGAGGCGATCGACGACGGCCTCCCTGGGCGAAAAGGTCGCGTCGAGTCCGACGTCCTCGTAGACGCCCTGCCCGACCACGTCGAAGATTCCCCGGCGCAGGTGCGCCTGCCCCTCGGCGACGGGCCGCGCCAGCTCGCCCGACAGCTTCACGTCCGCGTCGAGCGAGCCGCCGGTGCGGCGCAGGCCGGGCGCGAGGCCGGAGAAGAAGGCCAGGTCGAGGTGCCTCGCCTTCACATCGCCGGTGAGGCTTCCGTCGCGGAGTCCGCCCACGCCGTCGCGCAGCAGCGTCCGTGCGCCCAGGTCGGCTTGCAGCCGGGCGTGGGCGAGGAGGTTGCCGCCGCCGGGCGGGTCGACGCCGACGTGGAGCAGCGCCCCGGCCGCATCCGCTTCCAGGTAGAGGTCGGCAGCGCCCAGGTGCTTGTCGCGGGCGGCGATGTCCTTGATGGAGATCTGGCCGGCCACCCGCGGCGCGGCCGGCGTCCCGGTGAGCGCGATGCGACCGACGATCTGTCCCTCCGCCACGGTGCTGCGTCCGGCCAGCTGGGTGGCGCGCGCGATGGGCAGGCCCGGGATCTCCAGCGTCACCGAGACCGCGCGGTCGAGCAGCGGCCCGACGGCGTTGGGCTCCGCGCGCCGCGCCCAGAGCGCCAGCAGCTCCTCGCCCGAGAGCGCGAGGCCGGCGTCGAGCCGGGCCACCACCAGCTCCCTAGACTGTGCCCCGAGCGTCAACTTCACCGCGTCGGCGATGATCACCTGGGCCTGCACGCCGAGGTTGTGCAGCTGCCCGACGGAGACGTTCTCGCCGGTGGCATCGACCTGGAGCGCCGGGTCGGCCACCGAGCCGGTCAGGCGCATGCCGACGCTCACCTTGCCCGCGCTGCCCTCGGGGAGGAGGCCCGACTTGGCCAGCCGGGCCAGCTCCAGCTGGGTGACCGCGACCTCCGCCTTGAGCGGCCGCTGCAGGGCGCCGCGCAGGTAGGCCGGGTCCCTGAGGACGCGCTGCAGATCCAGCGGCGCCTGGGCGGTGAAGCTGAGCGCCGGCTCTCCGCCCAGCGCCACGATGCCGTCCACCGCCGCCCGGCCCTTCTCGAGGAGCAGGCCCAGCTTCGCATCGACGTGCTGGATCTTCCCGGTGCCGAGGTCGCGCGCCGCGAGGGAGAGCGTGGCCCGCGGCGCTCCCAGGGTCCCGCTCCCCACCAGGTGCGCGTCGAGGAGCCCGTGCGCGTGCTGCTGCAGGAGCGGGGCGATCCGGGCGGCCTCGGCGAGCCTGGCCACGTCCACCTGCGCCAGCCGCACCTCGAGCTGCAGCGGCGCCGTGGGGGGCTGCGCCTTCAAGTCCTGCACCGGCAGCTCGCCGTTCCACTCCACGCGCAAGAGGCCCGTCGAGGCCAGCCAGCCGTCGGTCTTGAGCCGCCCGCCGTGGACGTGCGCGTGCGTGTGCGCGTCGAAGAGAAGGCCGCGGGCGGGCTTCGCTCCGGCGCCGTGGAGGTCGGCGCGCAGGTCGAGGTCGGGGGCGGCCCGCGGCCCCTGCACCACGGCGTTGGCATCGAGGACGCCGTGCAGGGCCAGGTCTTTGGGCAGCGCGAACTGCGGCAGCCGCTCCAGCTCGAGCTTGGAGACCACCAACGCCACGTCCATCCGGCCCGGCGGCGGCTGGAGCTGCGCCTCGAAGCGCAGCGAGCCGTGGTCGCCGACCAGGTCGAGCGGCTCGACGATCACCTCGTCGCGGAAGTGCACATTGGCGGGCCGGCGCAGGACCAGCTGGTTGCCGGGCCAGGCGAGGGTGAAGTTGGAGAGGACCAGGCCGTCCTTGTCGTCGTCGATGGTGGCGTCGCCGAGGAGCTTGAGCGAGCCGTCCTGCACGCCCGCGTCGATGCCGAGGTGCGCGACCGGAAACTGCAGATCCATGGCGACGCGCGGCGAGCCCAGGTCGATGTTGCCCGCCGCCAGGTGGTGGGCGAAGACCTGGAGCGATCCGTTCGGTTTCGCCAGCGGCCCGTGCAGGTCGCCGTCCACCGCCAGCCCCTCGATGGCGACGGTCGGCCCCCAGCGCAGCTGCGGCGCGCGCAGGTGCAGCTGCGCGTCGGGCCTCTGCGGGGAGCCGGTCACCCGCGCGGTCAGGTGCATCGCCCCGGCCACCGGCAGCGACGGCTTTTTGGTCAGCGCGCCCACGGCCCGCCCGACGTGCTTCAGGTCGGGCGCGTTGATCTCGACGTCGAGGGAGAGCTCGTCGTAGGCGGCGGCGCCGTGGGTCTTGACGGTCAGGCCCAGCGCCGTCGCCGAGAAGGCCTTGACGATGGCGTAGCGGCCCCGGAGGCTGGCCTGCAGGTCGGCCACCACCGGCCCGATGCGGTCGAGGCTGGCGGGACCGACGTGCACCACGCCGCCCAGCTCTCCCCGGACTCCGTGCGCGTCGAACTCGGGCGTGCCCTTGCCGTGCAGCGAGACGCGCGCGCTCACTTCGCCCCTGGGCGCCGCCGCCGTGAGCGCCCCCGGGTCGAGGTGCTCGACGGTCAGCTGCAGGTCCCAGACCGGCTTCTTCTCCAGCGTCGCCGTCGCCTGGGCGGTCAGCTTGCCCGCGCCCGCGTCGAGGCGGAGCGCGAGCTGCGCAGTCTTGCCGTCGCTCTTGAGATCGGCCTCGCCGCGCACCTCGCCCTGGAGCCGCTGCTGGTGGGTCAGCGTCTCGACATCCTCCGGAGTGACCACCAGCTGGCGCAGCGCCAGCGCCCCCGACTGGGCGGCCAGATCCCAGGAGCCGCTCACCGACACGCCGCTCTTTCCCAGCCGGAGCCGCAGCGAGCGCAGGTCGAGGTGGCCGGTGGCGGGGGCGCCCTGCACGGTGGCGTCGAGATCGAGCGCGACGGGCAGCTTTCCCGGCGCGGCCAGCTGGGCCGCGAGCTTGAGCCCCACCGCCGCCCCGTCCACCGCGTAGAGGGCGTGCGCCTGGGAGATGTCGAGATCGTGGAGCTCGAAGGTCGCCGGCTGGCCCAGCTCGGGCAAGACCGTCACCGTCCCGCCGCGCAGCGCGAGGCTCTGCACGTCGATGACCCAGGCGAGGGGACCTCCGGGCGCCGACTTCTTCTTCG
>JAYWAJ010000509.1:0-8372 GCA_043782525.1 Deltaproteobacteria bacterium
CGGACCAGGTAGAAGGCGGAAAACGTATTGACCCGGAACATCTCCTCCAGCGTCGCCGCCGAGATCCGGTCGATGGGCCCCGCCGTGTAGATGCCCGCCGAGTGCACCAGCACCTCGACGCTGCCCAGCGCCTGCGCCGCCCCGCTCGCCGCCGCCACGCAGCCGTCCTCGCCGCCCAGCTGCGCCGGGATACCCGCGCAGCCGTCGGGCGGCGCCTGGGTCCGGTGCTGCGCCGCCACGCGCATCCCCTGCTCGAGGAAGGCCAGCGCGATGCCGCGGCCGATGCCGCTCGAGGCTCCCGTCACCAGTGCGGTGCGCCCTTTCAGATCCGGATAGGTTGGGTACATTGCCCGTTTCTCGCACAGAAGCCCGAGATCCGCGAAGTCTTGCGCAACTCGCTGGATCAAGGGTGAAATCCAGTTCTGGCGCTTCCTCCGGCTGGGCCCCCTGCAGCTTCCTGGCCCTCGTCCTGGCGCTCGCTGCCCTGCTTGCCGAGCACAGGCTGCACTTCTCTGAAATACTACCGCTCCACCTCCGTTGAACCCGCCGTGGACACAGCACTCTCCCTCCCTCTGCCCTTGTCGCCCTCCACCGATCTGGCCCGGCCCGCGTGCCCCGCCGACGAGGCGGAGTGGGCCCGTGCTGCCGCCAGCGGCGACAAAGCCGCCTTCGCGCGGCTGGTCGAGAAGCACAAGCAGTCCGTCTACGGGCTCGCCTGGCGGCTGCTGGGCGGCGCCGAGGAAGCGCGGGACGCGGCGCAGGAGACCTTCGTGCGCGCCTACACCGGCATCCGCACCTTCGACGCGCGCCAGCCGTTCGCGGCCTGGATCCTGCGCATCGCCCGCAACCACTGCATCGACCTCTTGCGCCGCCGCCGCCCGACCCTGGCGCTGGAGTCGCGCGGCGACGAGCCCGAACCCGGCGTCGCTCCCGAACTCCAAGATTACTTCGCCGTCAGCGGCGAGCAGGCCGTGCAGGAAGAGGAGGCGCAGCGCGACCTGGACCGCGCCGTCGCCGCGCTGCCGCCCCGCTACCGCGAGGTGATCGCCCTCTTCCACGTGCAGCACAAGAGCTACGCCGAGATCGCGCAGACGCTGGCGGTGCCGATGGGCACGGTGATGACCTGGCTGCACCGCGCCCGCAAGGAGCTGAAGGCCAAGCTCGTGGATCACCTCTCATGATGCACCTCACCGACCTCCAGCTGCAGGGGCTCGCCGACGGAACGCTGCGCGGGCCGGAAGGGCTCTCGGGCCGCGAGCACTGCGAGGAGTGCCTCGCCTGCGGCGCCGAGCTGTCGCTCTACACGGCGCTGGCCGGCAAGCTGTCGGCCTTGCGCGATCCGCCGCCGCCCCGGGACTTCACCGCCACCGTGCTCGCCGCCGTGCAGGTGCGCGAGTCGATGCTGGCGCAGCGCCGCCATACGCTCTACGCCGCGCTGCCCGCCGCCGCGCTGGCGCTCTTCGCCATCGTCGGCTGGGGACTGTCGGCCATGGTCGACGTCGAGCAGATCGTCGACGGCTTCACGGTGCTGCGCACGGTGGTCTCCGTGCTCGGCCCGGTCCTGACCGCCATCCGCGTGCCGCTGGGCATCGGCGCCTTCGTCCTCCTCGCCGCCGTGCTCACCGCGCTCTCGCGCACGCTGCGTCCCACCTACGGCCGCGCCGTCGGGCCCTGACGATGCTGAACCTCCTCCTCACGCTGCTGGTCTCGAGCGCCTCCGGCAACGGCTTCTTCGTCGACCACCTGGCCGGTCGCGGGCTTGCCGCCAGGATGTTCGGCGGCATCGCCGACAAAGTCATCACCCTCGACATCCGGTCCGACGACTCCGACGCGACCGACGACGACGGCGACGCGGACTCCGACGCGATCTTGCCGGCGCCGGTCCTGGCCCCGACGGCGCCCCTCCCGCCCATTCCTCCCCTCCCGCCGGTGGCCGGCAAGTCGTTCCACTCCTTTGGATCCACCGGGCCCGCGGCGCAGTACTCGGAGACGGGAAAGAACGTTCCCACCGTGGAGGTGCTGCACCGGATCGCGCAGACCGCCGGGTGGTCGATGACGCTGGTCGGCTCGCCCAAGGAGCGCATCGACATCGACCTGAAGAACGTCGAGGTGGCCGAGGCGCTGCGGCAGGTGCTCAAGCTGAGCGGCACCCTGGGCGTCCTCAAGAACGACAAGCTGGTGGTGGTGGCCACCGGCGACACGCACAGCGCGGGCACGCTGGTGCAGCGGTCCGGCACGAAGAAGACCATCTTCCTGCAGGGGCCCGGGCTGCCCGGACAGATGCAGCCGCAGCGTTCGCGCGGCAAGCACGGCGGGAACGACATGGTGCGGGTCTTCCAGGGCGACCTGACGGTGCCGGAGGGTCGCGTCGTCCAGGGCGACGTGGTCTGCGTCGGCGGTTCGGTGGAGCTCTCCAAGGGCACCGTCGTCCAGGGCGACGCGGTGGCGGTCGGCGGCAGCGTCACCCTCGACGAGGGCGCGCTGGTGATGGGCCAGGCCGTCGCCGTGCTCGGCACCGTCGACGTGGCCCGCGGCGCGCAGGTGATGGGCGAGCACGTGCAGGTCGGCATGGGCAAGCTCTTCGGCGGCAGCAGCAGGCGCCACGGCTGGCTGACCAGCCTCGGGCCCTTCGGGCTCTTCCCCACCGTGGCGCTCTTCGCGCTCGTCTACCTGATCGGCCTGGTGGTGCTGCGCATGTGGCCCGATCGAGTTCGCAACGTCGGCTTCGCCCTCTTCGAGAACCCGGTGCGCAGCTTCACGGTCGGCTTCCTCTGCTGGCTCTTGCTGCTGCCGCTGGTGGTGCTGCTGGCCATCTCCCTGGTCGGCATCCCGCTCATCCCGCTGTTGCCGGTCATCATCTTCCTCAGCATCGTGGTCGGGTTGAGCTCGTTCGCGATGCGCATCGGCGAGTCGATGCCGGCCGGCCCCGGACAGCGGTTCGTTCCGCCGGCGGCGCTGGGGATGGGCATGGCGGTGCTGCTGCTGGTCGCCTTCGTGCCCTGGCTCGGCGTCTCGCTGCTCGCGCTCCTGCAGTTCTTCGCGCTGGGCGCCTCGGTCGGCTCGCGCTTCGGCCGCGCGCTTCCGCCCCACGCTCCGTAGCGCTCCTGTTTTCTGGAGAGTGCCGCCGAACCCACGTAGAGTGCGGCGATGGTTCGAAACGCCGCCATTTCCGCCGCCGCCGCGCTGGCGCTGGCCGGGTGCCGCGAGAAGGCCGCGCCTCCGCCCGCTCCGGCGCCGCAACCGGCGACACCGGCTCTGCAAGGCGGCCCGCTGCGCAGCGACGTGGCCTGCGCCGCGCCGCTGGATTCGGCGGGCGCGAGAGAGAAGCTGCGGGAGAAGAAGGGCGAGCTCCGCATCGGCGCGCTCTCCGGCCTCAAGGACGCCGACGACGACAACGTCGTCTTTTTGCGCAAGCTGGCTGCCGAGCTGAAGCGCCGCGGCGCCGAGGTGCTGATCGCCGACGGCGATCTCGGCGACAACCCCGACGAGCAGGAGACGCTGCTCGGCGCGCTCACCGAGACCGGGCTTCCCCTCATCGCGGTGGCCGGCAACCGCGAGGTGCGCTCCGACCTCGACGCCGCCGAAGCCGAACTGCGCAAGAAGGGCGCCCGCATCATCGACCTCTCGCACACCCGCATCGTCGAGCTGGGCGACGCCACCCTGGTCGGCCTGCCGGGCGCCTTCGAGCGGCGCCAGCTCCACTCGGAGGGCGCCTGCCTCTACACCGGCAAGGACATCGACGCGCTGGCGGCGGCGCTGGAGCACGTCGCGCAGCCGGCGGTGCTGGTCGCCGCGGTGCCGCCGCGCGGGCAGGACGCGAAGGCGCTCGACGTCAGCGAAGGACAGAACCTGGGCGACGCGCGGCTCTCTGCGCTGCTGCGCCGGGCGCCCTTCGGGATCTTCGGCCAGGTGTGGGAAGCGGGCGGACGCGCCGTCGACGCCAAGGGCGCCCCGGTCGCGCCGGGCGCCGAGTCGGAGCAGCTCTACCTGAATCCGGGCGCCGCCGATCGCACGCCCTGGCCGATGGCGGACGGCAACACCGCCTCCGGCCAGGCCGCGCTCCTCACCATCCGCGGAAAGCGGGCCTCCTGGGAGCCGGTGCGGATCGCCGAGCCGCCCAAGCCGCCGGCGCCGCCGGTCCAGACCGAGGAGAATCGATGAGCGGCAAGCTCGGAGACATCCTCATCTCGCAGGGGGTCATCGACGAGGAGAAGCTGATCGCGGCGCTCAGCGATCAGCGCGCCTTCGGTGGAAAGCTCGGGCGCACGCTGGTGGACCTCGGCTACGCCAGCGAGGACCAGCTGATGCGTGCACTCAGCCAGCAGCTGGGCCTCGACACGGTGGACCTCGACGGGGTGGAGGTCAGCGACGACGCGCTCTCGGCGCTGCCGGTCGATGCCTGCGAGCGGTACGGCGTCTTCCCGGTGCGCATCGACAAGCAGCAGCGCGTGCTCTGGGTGGCCACCGCCGAGCCGGACCGCCAGATGCTGCAGGAGGTGGCCCAGATCGCGCAGTACACGCTGGAGCCCGTGCTCTCGTCGATGAGCGCCATCGACCGCGCCGTGCGGCACTACTACTTCGGCGAGAAGACGGGCCCCAAGCACCGGCTCGGCGAGCCGCTCAAGACCATCCCCGGCGACATTCCCCTGGCGGCGCCGGCGCCGCGCTCGGTGCCGAATCCTTCCGCCGACGACGACATGCCCGAGGCGGTGGTGGAGCCCGACCACGTCATCGGCACCATCGCGCCCGGCGATGGCCAGGACGCCATTACCGAGCTGAAGACGCTCATCATCCGGCTGGAGAAGACGGTCAACGCGCAGAGCCGCGCCTTTCGCGCGCTGGTCGATCTGCTGCAGGACAAGGGGATCGTCCGGCGGGGGGAGCTGGGGCAGCGGACGTCGGCGAAGAAGTGACAGGCCTGCGGCCTGAGAGCTTCAGGCTTCAGGCCTCGGGCTTCAGGCCAGAAGCGGAAGAGCGAGAAGCTCAAGAGCCCGAAGCAGAAGAGCCTGAAGCCGGAAAAGCCTGAAGCCGGAAGGTCAGACGAAGGACATGCCGTCGTGGCCTTCGCCCTGGCCGCTGAGGATGGCTTCGGTGGCGCTCTTGCGCTTCTCGGTCAGCTCGCTCACCAGCTCGAGGATCTGCGGGTGGGTCAGCACCAGCTCCTGGAAGTTTTCCCGCGGCAGCCGCAGCAGGATGGAGTTGCCGACCGCCGTCACCGTTGCCGTCGCGGGCTTGCGGGTGAGCAGCGACATCTCGCCGAAGATGTCGCCCTCCTTCAGCCGCGCCAGCTCGACCGGCGCCGCGTCCTTCTTCGCCGCCACCTGCACCCCGCCGTGCAGCACCACGTAGAGCCCGTCCGAGTTCTTCCCCTGGGCGATGAGGACTTCGGCCGGCGCCGCCTGCTTCATCTTGAACTTCTCGACGATGGACTTGCGCTCGGCCGGATCGAAGTCCTTGAAGAGCGGCGAGATGGCCATGACGTTGTTGAGCAGGCGCTGCCGGTAGAAGTTCTTCAGCGAGCTGATCACTTGCGGGTACTTGGCGGCCAGGTCGCGCAGGACCACGTCGGTGACCTCGAGGATCTCGGTGTCCTCCTCGGCGATGACGTTGGCGGTGCGGGGCGCGCCCGAGAGCAGCGCCATCTCGCCGAAGAAGGCGCCCTCGCCCAGGTGCGCGAGGGTGATCTCCTTGCCGTCGGGCCCGACCTTGAAGATGCGGACCTTGCCCTCGACGATGATGTAGAAGCTGCGCCCCGGATCGCCCTCGCGGATGATCAGCTGACCCGGCACGTGGCGGTGGTAGTCGAGCTTGTTCACCAGCTCGACGAAGGCGTCCGGCGAGAGGTCGTCGAAGAGCGGAACCTTCTTGGCCGGGACTTTCTTGGGATGCGCGGCGGCCTGCGGCGACATGTTGCCGAAGGCGGCGTCGAGGTCGGCGTCGTCCGGAGTGACCCGCGCATGGGACATCGGGCGCTCGCCGGCGGCCTCCTCGTCGGAGCTGATGGAGAGCAGCTCCACCTCTTCCTCCGCCTCGCTGGAGAGCAGGTCGGCGATGGGCTGCGCGGCGACGGGCTGCGCCGCGCCCTTCCGGGGCGGCTGAGCGATGACCGCCTTCCGCGGCGGGGGCGGTGGCGCGTCGTCATCGAAGCTGATCTCGTCCGAGAGGGTGGCCGCGGGGCGCGGGGCCTTCCTCGGCGGCAGCGGGATCGAGGGCGGGGGGGCAGCGGCGGGGCGGAGATCGTCTTGGTCGGGCGGGAGCACTTCCTCGTCGCCGTGCGCGCCCAGATCCTCGGCCTCGAGGATGGCGTCGTCCGGCAGCCGCTCCGGCCCGGCCGGCTCGCCCAGGTCGAGGTCGATCTCGTCGGATGGCGGCGGCGGCGGCGGCGGCGCGATCACCGCCGGCCTGCGGGCAGCGGCGGGCCTGGCAGGCGCGGGCGCCGGCAGGTCGAGATCCAGCTCGTCGTCGCCGCCGATCTCGTACGACGGTTTGGGCGGCGCGACCGGCACCGCGCCCCGTCCCTGGAAGCCGCGCTGCGGAATCACCGGCCCGGCGGCGCGCGCGGCGCTCTTCTTCGCCGGCTTGCCGTCGTCGAGCTCGAGGGGCGCGTCGTCGTCGCCGCCCGAGAGCTCGGGCAGCAGGGCGCTGCCGATCGCGTCGGCGGCGTGCTCCGCCTCCTTCAGCTCGAGCGCGCTGGTGGCCCGCGCGCCCGCGCCCACGCCCGCCTTGGGCTTGAAGCCCGCGCCCTCCAGCGTCACCTTGCCGAAGCGCCGGTCGTTCATCTCGCCGAGCTGCTTCTGCGCGTCGCTGTTCCTCGGATCGATCTCGAGGATGATCTTCACCGCCCCGATGGCCTTGATGAGCTGGCCCTCGTCGGAGAAGAACTTTGCCGCGTGCTGGTAGCTTCCGATGGCCTTGGTGATCTGGTCCAAGCGCCGGTAGGTGTCGCCGGCCTTGAGCCGGTGCGACATGTCCTTCGGCTCTGCCGCGACGAGCTGCTCGAGAACTTCCGCCGCCTTTTCCCACTTCTGCTTCTTGAGAAATTCGGTGACTTCGTCCTTGAGCTTGCGAACGTCGACCTGTGGCTTTTTGGCCATGCAGGGCTTTTCTATCCTTACTTGCGGTGCGCTGTCTCGTTTGTGAGCGCGCAGGCGTCGCGGACGCGGCGCTCGGGATCGGCAGCGGCGAGCAGGGTCCGGGTGGCGGCGAGCGCCGGATCAGCGCCGGCGCAGGCGCGGGCGCGGACGGCGCCGTCGTCGCTCCAGAGCGAGCTGGCCGGCGCGGCGGCCGGCGGAGCCGGTGGCGTCGCGGGAGGATCGCCGCGCGCGGCGGAGGAGACGACCGGATCCGGATCGGAGGCGAAGGCTGCCAGCACCGAGGCGCCGCCCGGAACGCGCAGCGCACGGAGGGCGCGCAGCGACTGGGCGACGAACTCGCGGCGGTCCGACTCCGCCGCGCCGTGCAGCAGCGCCTCCAGCCGCGCGGCCGCGGAGGCCTTGCCCGATTCGGCCCCGGCGCGCTCGTTGAGGAGGCCCATCAGCCGCGTGTAGCGCTCCCGGTCGGGCGCGCCGGGGGCGGGCGTGCGGGCGATCTCGGCGGCGGAACCGTCGTCGTCGCTGCTCCTGCGGCGCGCCTGTTGCAGCTCCCGGGCGCGCGCGGCCTGCTCGTGGCGGAGGACGTTCAGGAGTGCCGGGCCCGCTGCGGAAAAGCGAAGCGCGAGGCGCGGGAGCCGCGGGTCGGAGTCTCCCTGGCGCAGGAGCCGGGTCAGCACCTCGTCGAGCGCGGGCGCGGGCGGCTCCGATCGCAGCAGCGCCTCGAGGAGTGGGTCGCGCTTCTTCGCGCCGCCCAGCGCCTGCGCCAGAGGCGCCGCCGGACACCCGGCGGCCAGCACCGCCGCCGCCCGTGCCTCCTGCGCGGCCAGCGCCGCGGCGCAGAGAGCAGCGTCCGCCCGTTGTCCGGCGCTGGCGGCCACCGCAGCCGGCAAGGCCTCGTCTCCCGCGCCCGCCGCCAGCGCGAGCAGCTCTTGCCGCGCCGGCCCCACCGCCGCCGGACCCAGCGCGAGCAGCGCCTCGGCCGCCGCCGCCGCCACCTCGCCGCCTTCGCCGAGCAGCGCGCGAATCCGCGCCGCGGCGTCCTGGGCGCCGCTCTCCCCCAGCGCGCGCACCGCCGCCGCGACGACGACTCCGTCGCGCTCGTCGAGCAGCGTCGCCAGCCGCGCCCGATCTTCGGCGCGCCCGAGCAGCCCCAGCTCCCGCGCCCCCTGCGCCCGCACCGCCGCAGACGGGTTCCTCAGCTCTCCCTGCGCCTTGAGCCGCCGCTCGTTCTCCTCGCGGAGCAGCGTCTGGGCCGGATCGACGCCGCAGCCCTGCAGCGCC
>JAYWAJ010000510.1:0-8370 GCA_043782525.1 Deltaproteobacteria bacterium
GCAGGACATCCCGCACCTCTTGCAGTTTGCCCTCCTCCAGGCCCTGCGCGGCGAGCCACTCCGCCCGCTGGTGCGCGCCTACCTCGCGCGCTTTCCCACTCCCGACGACTACCTCGAGGAGAACAGCGCCGTCGCCTTCGCGAAGCCGCAGGCGAAGACGGCGCGCCGCGACGCCTTCTCCATCTTCCTCTCGCAGTCGTCCCTCGCCCGCCTGCAGGCCCACGGCTGGCCGGGCAACCAGCGCGAGCTGAAGCTCCTCGCCATGAACGCGCTGGTCTTCGCGCTGGTGCAGCAGCTCGATGCGCCGGAGGGCGGCCGCCAGCGCGCTCCCGCCGTCCTCTCCATCAGCGATGCCTTGATCGATCAGCTGCTGGGCCGGCCCGCCGTGCAGCAACCGGGGCCGGTCATCGCGGGGCCGCGGACGGGACCGAAGAGCGCGCCCGGCGACCGGCGGGTGGAGATCCTGCTCAAGCCTGCGCAGTCGTTCGCCGAGCTCTCGGCGGACGTCGAGCGGCAATATCTGATGGCGCTCTTCCATGCCCACGCGGGCGACCTGGACAGCATGGCCGTCGAGCTCTTCGGTCCGGGCGCGACGCGGCGCAAGGTCCACCTGCGCATGAACCAGCTCGGCCTGCGGCTGCGCGACCTGCGAGGCGCCGGAGCGTGATCGCGCTCCTGGCAGCGCTGCTTCTGGCGGGCGCGCCGGAGCCCGCGGCAGCGGCCGCAGGGAGCGGCACGGGGGCGCAGAAGGACGACCGCGCCGAGGCCGAGCGCGCCTACCGGCTGTCCATCGAGCAGAAGCCTTCGCGCTGGCTCGCCTACGCCCACCTCGCCGACCTGCTCGCGCAAGCGCCCGACCGCTGGGACCGCGCCGACGAGACGCTGGCGCTCCTGGCGCGCGGTCTCTTGCTGGCGCCTCCTGCCGGCCGGGTAAATCTAATACTGCGGGTGGCGGACTTCGAACGCGCAGTCGGCAGGACGCAGCAGGCCCGCGCGCGGCTGCAGGCGCTGGCGGAGCTGAAGCCGGGCGCGGAGCAGTCGCGCCGCATCCGCGAGCTGCAGGATCGCATCGCCGACGAGGAGCGCGCCCGCGCGCAAGCCGACTGGCCCGAGCCGGAGGTCTCCCCGGCGCAAGAAGCGGAGCTGGCGGCGGCGGCGCGGCAGCTCGCGCAGGGAGCGGCGCAGAAGGCGCTGGCGGTGGCCGACGCTCTCTGCGCGCAGCAGCCGGCGTGGCGCGCGGCGCGGTGGCTGCGGGCGCGGGCGCTGGACGCGCTCGGGCGCATCGACGAGGAGGCGGGCGAGCTGCGCATCCTCACCCAGCTCTCGCCCTCGCAAGCGCAGGCCTGGCGGCGGCTGGGGGAGATCCTCGCCGGGCAAGGCGGACTGCTCGAGGCCGACCGCGCCGACGAGGCGCTGCGGCAGGCGCTGGCGCTGGAGCCTTCCTCGACGCAGCTCTGGCTCCTGCGCGCCCGGGTCGCGCTGCGGCAGGGGCGCGCGCAGGACGCGCTGCGGGCGCTCGATCGATTCGAGCACGCGGGCGGCAGCGGTCCCGAGGCGGCGCGGCTCCTGGCGGTGGCGCGCGCCCAGGCCGGGCTTCCCGGACAGTCGGTGGCCGAGGCAAAGCCGCCCTCGCGCGAGCCTTCCCTGCAGGCGCGGACGCTCTTCCAGCAGGCCGGCGCGGCGCTGACGCCGCCCGAGAGCGCCAAGGATCTCTTGACCGCGGCGCTGGCCGACTCGCCCGCCTTCGTCGAAGCGGCGGCGGCTCTCTTCGCGCTCACGGGCGCGTTGCCGGAGACCACCGTGCAGGCGCTGCAGGGCGACGGGCCCGGCCTGCTCGAGCTGGCGGCGCAGGTGCGGCGCACGGGAGGCGCGGCGGCGACGGTGTCTCCCTGGATCGATCGCGCGGTGGCGCTGGGAGCCCCCGAGGCGCGGTGGGCGCGGGCCACGCTGCGCGAGGTCCAGGCCGACCGCGCGGGCGCGCTCGACGACCTGCTCGCCTACGCCGCCTCGCCCCAGCCACAGCACCTCGAAGAAGCGCGGGCGCTGCGGGCCCGGCTCGAGGGGCCGCCCCGCACCGAGGTCGCCGCGCTCCAGGCCCGCCTGCGTCTTCTCGAGGATCGCCCCGAGGCCGCGCTGGCGGCGCTGGGGACGCGCTGTGAGGCCGGAACGCCGGCCGCGCTGCTGATCGCGCTGGGTGAGGTTCACGAGTTCTCGGGGGAGCTGCCACAAGCGGTGGCGTGCTACCGGCTGGCAGCGCCCGTCACCGAGGCGCTGCAGCGGCTCGCGCAGGTGGCCGAGCGATCTCCCGCGCCAGGCGCCGAGCCGGAGCTGCGGAAGGCGGCGGGTCTGGGCATCGCGGCGGCGCGCTGGGCGCTGGCGCGGATCGAGCTGCAGCGCGGACACACCGGCGAGGCGCTGCTGCAGATCGAGGCCTTCCTCGCCGCCGCGCCCGACGACGATCCCGGCCTCGCCGATGCCCGCGCGGCCCGCGACCAGCTCCTCGCCAGCACCACCGCCGCCGCCGCCTCGCGGCTCCGCCTCGGCCTGGGGACGGCGCTGGGCGCGGGCGCGCTGCTCTTCGCCCTGGCGGCTCTTCTCTGGGCCGGCGCGCCCCTCGAGTCCGCGCTGCGCAAGGCACCGCGGCTTTTCCCGCAGGCCGCCCGGGCGGTGGGCCATGTCCGCCACGACGTCATCAAGCACCGCGCCAGCGTGCTGGGGATGGCGCGGGAGCACCGCACCGACGTCGCCCGCTCGCTCCTCTCGCCCGAGCCCGCCTCGCGAGCGGTCGCGCAGCAGTACCAGGCGCTGCGCAAGGCGGCGCGCGCGCAGGGCGTGCCGCTGCGGCGGCTGGGGCGCGAGCCGGTCTTCGGCCCGCTGGTGCGCGATCTGGCGCGGGCGGAAGCGCTGCTGGGAGCGTCCTCCGGCGGCGAGGAGGAGCTCCTCCGCATCGACCAGCGCATCCGCGAGGTGCACTCCGCCCGGCTGGCCGCGCTGCTGCGCCTCTCGCCGCGCACCAGGCTGGACGCGGGCGCGCTCTCGGGCTGGATCCGCGACGTCGAGGTGGAGATGCGGCGCGGGGGCGCGCCCTGGAAGGATCCTTCCGTCCTGCTGCAGGGCCCGGCGGTCGAGTTCCCGGTGGAGCGCTCGGCGCTGGCGCTCATCTTCACCAACCTGCTGCGCAACGCGCAGGTCGCCGCCGCCGGTGGCGAGGTCATCGTCCGCCTGGGCGAGGAGCGCGACGCCGCCGGGCGCAACCTCACCGTGCTGCTGGTCGGCGACTCGTCGGCCAACACCGTCTCGCTGGCAGCCATCGAGCAACGCGAGAGCGGTCGCGGGCTGGCGCTGGTGCGCGACCTGACCCGCGAATGGCAGGGCCACCTGGTCATCCGCGCCGAGGAGCCGCCGTGGAAGAAGGCCGTGGGCGCCTGCTTCCCGGCGCCGCCCGCGTGACGCTGCTCATCTGCGAGGACGGCACCGAATACACCGAGCGCTTCCAGCGCTTCCTCGGCGCCGAGTTCCGCTTCCTGCGCGCGGCGCACTTCGCCGAGGTCCTCGCGCAGCTGCCCTCGGCCCGCGCGCTGCTCCTGGACCTCGACTTCCGCCGCACCGATCCGGCGCTGCTGGTCGACGCTTCCGGGGCCAAGGCTTCCCGCGAGACCGCCGAGGTGCAGGGCCTCCTCATCCTGCGCGCGCTGCGAGCCCGCGGGATCCAGCTGCCGGCGCTGCTCTTCGCCGACCTCGACGACGACGCCCGCGCCGCCCGGCTCTCGGCAGAGCTGGCGCCGCTGCAGATCGTGCCCTCGGGCGAAGGCCTCTCCAGCATCGCGCAGCGGCTGCGCGCGCTAGCGGACCAGCAGCGCGACCGGTAGCGTGGCGAAGAGCTCGTCGGCGCGCAGCTTGCCGTCGTGGATGGCCCGCTCCTCGCCGGTGAAGGCGTCTCGCAACGCGCCCTCCGCCGGCACCCCGATCGTCGTGCCCGCATACGCCTCGGCGGGAAGGTGCGCGCCGCGCAGGAGCCCCGCCACCATCCGCGGTGCGACGGCGATGGCCAGCTGGCCGCCCTCCGCCGTCCGCGCGAAGGCGCAAAGGTGCGCCGCCCGCGGCCCCTGCACCTCGAGGGGCGCATATCCTCCGCCGGCGAAGAGCCCCGGCGCCGCCTTGCGCGCCTGCAGCCC
Source organism: Deltaproteobacteria bacterium (assembly GCA_043782525.1). Classification (GTDB taxonomy): domain Bacteria; phylum Myxococcota; class Myxococcia; order Myxococcales; family 40CM-4-68-19; genus 40CM-4-68-19. The sequence continues at coordinate 4,176 of JAYWAJ010000510.1, forward strand.
GGCGTGGGTCACCAGGAGCTTGATGCGGCCGTCTTCCCAGTGCTCGTAGAGATCGCGGGCCAGCTCCGCCCGCGTCAGCGCCGACTCGCGCAGCTCGTCGAGCAGCTTCTGCCGCAGCGCGAAGTCCACCGGCCGCCGGTTGTCCGGGTCGACCAGCGCGAAGTCCCACAGCTCGTTGCCCTGGTAGATGTCCGGCACCCCCGGCGAGGCCAGCTTGAGCAGCACCTGCGAGAGCGAGTTGTGCATGCCGATCTCGGCGATGCGCCGCGCGAAGGGCAAGAGCTTCTTCCAGAGCGGATGCCGCTCCGGCAGCGCGAAGACGCCCTCGACGTAGCCGCGCAGCGCCTCTTCCCAGCGCTGGTCTTCCTGGATCCAGCTGGTGTTGACCTTGGCTTCCTTGGCCGCCTTGAAGATGTACTGCTGCAGGCGATCGCGCAGGCTCGCCAACTCCTCCGGCGCGGGAAACTGCGTCCCGTTGGGCCACATCCCGACCAGCGTCTGCAAGAGCAGCATCTGCTCGTTGCGGTCGGGGGCCCAGCGCCCGTCCACCTCGCGCCGCAGGTCCTCGGTGCGGCGCGCGAAGAGGATGGCGGTCTTGCGCCAGTCGTCGGGCAGCTCCGAGAGCGCGTCGATGCGGGTGCGGATGTCCTCGCCGCGCTTGGTGTCGTGGGTGGCGGTGGTGAGCAGCGAGCGCGGCCACTTTTCCGCCCGCTGCGCGTTCTGCTGGTGGAAGGCTTCGACGGTGGTCCCGAAGTGCTCGGGCTCGCCGCCCACCTCGTTGAGCGAGACCAGCCGGTTGTAGACGTAGAAGGCGGTGTCCTCGAGTCCCTTGGCCATCACCGGGCCGAGGACTTGTTGGAGCTTGAGGGCAAAGGCGTGCTGCGCCGGCCGCTCGCTGGCCTCGACGTAGGCGGCGAACTTCTGCAAGAGGATGTCGGCGATGAAATCATAGATGGAGGCGTTGTCGGCCGGATTGCGCCGCTTGGCCCCGGCCACCGCCTGCAGCACGTAGCGCCGGTCCCGCTCTTCGACGTGGCCGGGCTCCTCCAGGTAGGTCCGGTAGACCGGGAAGCAGGCGATCAGCTCGATGAGCGCCGCCCGCAGCGAGTAGAGGGTGAAGTCCCGCGTCCAGCGGTTGTCCTCGGAGATGCGGTTGAGCTGGCGGGCGAGCAGGTTCATCTCCGCCGCCATCGCCGTATAGAGAATCAATTTCTTTTTCTGATAGACCAGCTCGGCGAAATCGATTTCGCCGTGGATGAACCGGTAATAGATTTTCTGCAGCTTCTCCTCGTTTTCGCGAGCGACGAAGATGCCGTTCAGGGCATTGAGGAAGTCGTAGCCGGTGGTGCCCGCCACCGCCCAGTCGCCGGGCAGCGCCTCGGTGCGGGCGAGGATCTTCTCGGCGACGACGTAGAGCGGCCGCTCCAGCCGCGGGTCCTTGCTGCGCAGGAGCTCCTCGCGCAGCGCCGGCTCGATCTCTCCCCAGTCGAGGCCGGCGGCTTCCACGCGGGCCCGGGCCCGCTGGAGGATGTGCGCGTCCTGCAGCAGCCGGAAGTAGCGCCGCGGCAGGGCCAGCCCGTCGGGGTGGTCGATGCGCAGCCCGCTCAGCTTCCCCTCCGCCAGCAGCTGCAGCGGCAGCCGGTGCGCGTGCTCGAAGACCTGCTCGTCCTCCATGCGGATGGCGGCGAGCGAGTTGATGTCGAAGAAGCGCCGGTAGTTGATCTCTTCCGACGAGACCCGCCAGTGCGCCAGCCGGTACGCCTGCGCGTCGAGCAGCTTGTCGAGCAGGTCGAAGCTGCGGGCGTTGCCGGCGGTGCCGTTGAAGGCGCGGACCGTCTCTTCCAGGTGCGCGCGCATCCGCGGGCTTCCGGCGCAGAGCGCCGCCACCCGCCGCTTGACGACCTCCTTCTCGCGCCGCCGCTCCTCCTGCCGCCCCGGATCCTGCTCCCGGCGCGAGGGCATGTTCTCCAGCTCGAAGAGGATGCTGCGCAGCTCGTCCAGCGCCTCGCTCTTCTCCAGCGCCTCGATGCGGTAGCCGAGGATCTGGCCATAGGAGCGCGGGTTGACCGGAAAGAGCTGGTCGTAGTAGCGGACCCGGAAGGCGCCCTCGGCCAGCTCGAGCTTGATCTCTCCCCGCTCCAGCACGGCGCCGTAGCGGTCGCCCAGCACCGGCACCAGCACCTTGTCGGCCAGCTCTTCCTTGACCGGGTGCCACTCGACGTCGAAGAAGCGGGCGGCGTGCGCGGAAGGGCCGTTCTCGAGGAGATCGAGCCAGAGCAGGTTGCCGCTGCCCAGCCCCATGTGGTTGGGGACGATGTCGAGCAGGTGTCCGACGCCGTTCTCGCGCAGGCGGGCGACCAGCCGCTCGTAGCCTGCGGCGCCGCCCAGCTCGGTGTTGAGGCGGGTGTGGTCGATGACGTCGTAGCCGTGCATCGAGCCCGGCGCGGCCTGGAGCATGGGGCTGGTGTAGAGGTCGGTGATGCCGAGGTCTTTGAGGTAGCGGGCGATGGCAGCGGCGGCATCGAAGTCGAAGCCCTGGTGCAGCTGCACGCGGTAGGCAGCCACCGGCTGCCGGGCAGACGCCAGCTCGGCCGCCACCTCGTCGAGCAGCCGGCGCGCCCGCTCCCGCACCATCTCGCGTTCCACCCTCATTCCGCCTCCCAGAGCCGGCGGAGAAGATCTCACCGCGTGCGGCCGTACCTCTGGGCAAGATGTGCAAGCTGTCGCGCAGTTGCCACCGGCACGGGGTCGGAAAAGAGCTGGGCCACCGTCCAGGGCAGGCGGAACGTCCAGTTGTGGGTGCCGACGGTGCCGGGGGTGTTCATCCGGTCCTTCCAGCCCAGGGCGTCGGTGATGGGCGTGAGCAGGGCGTCGCTCGAGGCCGAATACGCCAGCTCGAGGAGCGCGTCGCGGGTTTGCGGCGTGTAGCGCGCCTCTTCCGGTCCGCGCAGGTGCAGAAGCTGCGGCTGCTTGAGCTGGTGATCCCGCTCCCAGCCGGCGAGCGCTTCCCACCAGGTCCAGAGCGATTCGGTGTCGTGGGTGCCGGTGACGGCCACCGAGACGTGCGAGAACCTGGTCGCGTCGCGCGGGACGCCGAGGTCGTTCTCCCAGCGCAGGACCTTGGTGCCCGGGATCTCCTGCGTCGCGAGCGAGGCGCGGACGAAGTCGGGCACGGTGCCGAGGTCCTCGGCCAGCACCTCGGCGTTTTCGCCGAGCAGCGCCAGGATCCGCTCGCCCTGCTCGCGTTGGCGCGGCTCGTCTGCGGGAATGAAGAAGGGCGCGCTCTTGTCCACGGGTCGCGCGTAGGTCCGGTAGAGGCCGACCACGTGATCGACGCGGAAGGCGTCGTACAGCTCGGCGGCGCGGCGGGCGCGCAGGCGCAGCCACGGATCTCCCTGCGCGCGCATCTCGTCCCAGCGCGGGACCGGCAGGCCCCAGTCCTGTCCCTCGGCGCTGTAGGCGTCGGGAGGAACGCCGACGGTGGCGTCGAAGCGGAAGAGGTGCTGGAGGCTCCAGACGTCGGCGGAGTCCTCGGCGACCATGAAGGGGAGATCGCCGAGCATCTGCACGCCCAGCGCGTTGGCGGCGCGGCGGCCTTCACGCCACTGCTGGTCGGCGATCCACTGCACGTAGACCAGCTCGTCGACGGCCTCGCGCAGCTCGCCGCGCGCCTTCTCCAGCGCCGCCGGATCGCGGTCGCGCAGCGGCGGCTCCCAGTCGCGCCAGCTCTTCTGCCGGCGCTCGTGGAGGGCGCGGTAGATGGCCCAGTCTTCGATCCAGGCGCGGTGCTCCTCGCGGAAGGCGCGCAGCTTCTCGACGCCGCCGCTCCTGGCAAACTTGGCGAAACCGCGCGCAAGGGCGCTGCGCTTGACCGCGCGGTACTTGCTGAAGTCGACGGCGGGCGCGGCCCGGGCTTCGTCGAGGGTGGCCTTCTCCGTGTCGGTGAGCGCGGAGGCGTCGGGCACCGCGCGGAGGTCGACGAAGACCGGCTCGAGCGCGCAGGAGCTCGCCGCCGCATAGGGGCTGTCCTGGCCCGGAGAGATCTCGTTGAGCGGCAGGAGCTGCCAGAGGGTGCAGCCGGCCGAGACCAGCCAGCGGGCCACCTCGCCCGCGTCGGTGTAGCTGCCCAGATCTCCCGAAGGCCCGCGCACCGACGAGAGGGGAAGGAGAAGTCCGGCCCTGCGACCCAGCGTAA
>JAYWAJ010000511.1:0-22177 GCA_043782525.1 Deltaproteobacteria bacterium
ACCACCGCGTAGTAGAGCCGCTTGCCGTCGCGCGCGAAGCCGCCGACGTACTGGTCGCCGGGCGCGGGATCGATCTCGGCCGCGGGAGACCCGGTTTCGTCGAGGAGCAGGATGCGCCGCCGGCCACCGCGGTTGGCCAGCGCGATCAGCTGGCCGGCGTCCGAGGGGAAAGAGCGGACCGCCAGGACGCCGCCCGGCTCGTCGGTGAGCTGGCTGGGAAAGCCCCCGTCGGCTGGCATGGAGGCTGCCTGCCGCGTGCCGAAGAGCGTGGTGACGAAGGCGATGCGGCTGTTGTCCCGGGACGGCGACGGCGCCCAGGCCGCCGCGGCGGAGTCGAGGTGGCGCAGCTTGCCTTCGAGATCGTCGGGCGCGGCGAGGAGAAAGGCGAGGAGCAGGATCATGGGCGTCTTCTACAGCGCGCCGTGGCCGAAGGCGACCGGCGGCCGCCTTTGGCGTGCGGTGCACAACCGCTTGACGGGGCGCCCGCGGCCCATGATGAGTGGGCCCGGAGGTTCTTGCATGCGGCGCATCCTTTTCACCTTGTTGCTTTGCTCCGGCTGCCTCGCGGGCAGCGGTGCCCTGCAGCGCGACGATCGCATCCTGCGCGAGATGACGCGGCAGGAGCGCTGGGCCAAAGAAGCCCTCGACGCGCGGCCGGCCAAGGACCAGCTGGAGAGCATCCGCTCCAGCGACTTCGGCTCGGTGGGCGCGGCCCGCAAGGAGCTGCAGCGGCTCATCCAGGCCTGCGACCGCGCCACCTGGATCCGCGACACCACGCTGGAGCTTTTGCGCGACGACAACGACCCGCAGCTGGCGCAAGGCTTCGACCGCGCCGGGCGCTTGCGGGGCGAGGCGCTGCAGGCCGCGGACGAGCTGGCCAGCGCGCTGGCTGAGGCCAAGGGCGGCTTGACCCAGGCCGATCTCAAGCCCGCCTTCGAGGTGCTGCGCAAGGCGCAGGCCAGCGAGGAGCGGCTGGCCAAGCGGCCCGCCACCGCCCTGCTCAAGCTCGCCCCTGCGCCGCTGCCGGTGCCGCCGCCCTTCCACGACGCCGCAGCCCGGGTGTCCAGGGACGCGCCGGGCTCCACCGGCGATCTGGACCCGCTCTCTGCGGAGGAGAGGGCGAAGGTCCGCGCCAAGGCTGCCGACCTCGACCGCGAAAAGGAGGAGCAGAAGCACGCCGCCCCTCCGCCCGCCGCCGCCGCCGGCAACGCCGCCGAGCAGGACACCGAGGCGCAGGCGCCCTCGACGACGCTGAAGATCTCGGGCGATGCCGCCGCGCTGCTCGCCAAGAAGGCGCCGGCCTCGATCACGCTGCGCGAGGACGGACTCTTCGCGCTGGGCTACGACGACGCCGACTACCTCGTCGATCCCGACGGCAAGCTGGTGCGCAAGGAAGAGAAGCCCGCGGCACGGCCGTCCTCCCCGCCGCCCCCGCCCAGGTCCCCGGCGAAGAAGTAGTCAGCGCTGGAAGTCGTAGACGCTGCCGAGGCGCAGGATGCCCGAGAGCGCATCGAGCGCGGCCAGGTTGTCGCGGTGGAGCTGGGGATCGGCCAGATCTTCCGCCACCAGCCGGTCGCGGTAGAAGCGGCGCACCCACTCCTCGAGCTCGACGCCCAGCGCCTCGTCCCAGAAGACGCGCGCCTGCACCGCCCCGCGCTCATCGTCGGAGAGCGCGATGCGCTGCCGCAGGCAGGCGGGGCCGCCGCCGTTCTCCATCGACTGGCGCAGGTCGAGGTAGTGCACGCTGCGCACCGGCCCGCCCGCTTGCGTGACCCGCTCGAGAAAGGCGCGGGCGTGGGGGTCCTCCCGCGACTCCTGCGGCGCGACGATGGTCATGGTCCCGTCGGGCAGCGAGAGCAGCTGCGAGTTGAAGGGATAGGCCGCCACCGCCGTGGCGACGGGCAGCTCTGCCTCGGTGGCGAGGAAGACGTGCAGCGTGCCGGCAAGGCGCTCGCGCAGGTCGGCCAGCAGCTTCTCGTGGTCGACGAAGGCGCGCTCGTGCAGCAGGAGCACGTTGCCGTTGCCGACGGCGACGACGTCGGTGTGGAAGGCGCCCGCGTCGATGCCGGCCGGATGCTGCTGCGGAAAGAGGGCCCGCGCGGGATCGACCTGCCCGAGCCGGGCCAGCGCCTGCGAGGCCTCGCGGGTCTGCCGGGCCGGAAACCGCGCCGGCTGCTCCGGGGTGGCGCCAAACGCGCGGCGCCCCCAGGCGAAGAGGTGCACCGCCGCTTGCCCCGGCGCGAAGAGCCGCGTGTGGTTGGCGGCGCCCTCGTCGCCGAAGTGCGCGGTTCCCGGCAGCGGGTCGTGGACTTCGAAGCGCCGGGCGTCGCCGAAGATGGCGCGCAGCACCCGCGTCGTCGTCTCCGCCTCCAGCGAGCGGTGGAACATGGCCGAGAGATTCGCGGGCACGAGGTGCAGCCGCCCGTCCGCCGCATCCGCGCCCGGCACCACGGTGGCGGCGTTGGCGGTCCACATCGCCGCGGCGCTGGAGCCGACGCGCAGCAGCGCATCGCCCAGCTCCGGATCGCGCGCCGCCCGCGCCAGCACCTCGGTGTCGCTGCCATGGAACCCGAGCCGCCGCAGGGTCCGCAGCGAAGGCCTCTCGTGCGGCGGCAGCACCGCCTGGCCGACGCCGAGCGAGGCCACGAAGCGCATCTTCCCCAGGCCCTGCAGCGCCGCCGCCCGCGGGTTGGCGGGCCGCCCCGCGTTGCGCAGCGAGGCCACGTTGCCGTGCGAGAGCCCCGCGTAGTTGTGGGTCGGCCCCACCAGGCCGTCGAAGTTGTACTCGCGCATGGCGACGTCTTACCGCGAATCCGCCCGCCGGGAATCCACCCCGCCAGGAAAGCGGGAGCCCCGCGCCGGTGAGAGCAGCGGGTCTTCTTCGCTCATGGCCGGGCCGGGCTCGCTCGCACCGGTCCGCCCATCGACCGACCCACTCAAGCGCCGTAAAATCTGAAAACCATCTCCGCCACGCAGGCCGGCTTCTGCTCGCCTTCGATCTCGACGGTGGCGGCGAGCAGCCCTTCGATGCCGCCGGCGATCTCCTTCGTCTCCGCCAGCTTCATGTTGAGGCGGTATTTCTGGCCCTCCTTGAGCGGTGCCGGGTAGCGCACCTTGTTGAGGCCGTAGTTGATGACCATCCCGAAGTTCTTGATCTCCACCAGCTCGAAGAAGAGCCCGGCGATGAGAGAGAGGGTGAAGTAGCCGTGGGCGATGGGCTTGCCGAAGGGTGACTCCTTCGCGATCCGCGCCTTGTCGACGTGGATCCACTGGTGGTCGCCAGTGGCGTCGGCGAACTTGACGATGGCGTCGTAGGTCATCGGCGTCCACGCTGTCTGGCCCAGCTCCCTGCCCACCAACGCCTTCAGCCCGGCTGCGCCGTCGATCACGGTCTTGCCCACGGAGTGCTCCTTCGAAGAGGGGTGAATTCCTTACCGCTTCCCGCGCGGGCTGGCTACGGTGTCCCCCATGCGCGTCCTCGGCGTGGGCGAAGCGAACGATCTGGGCGACCTCTACCGGCGGCTGCTCCACGCCGGCCACGAGGTCCGCGTCTTCGCCGCCGAGGCCTCCTGCTCCGGCGTGCTCGAGGGCCTGGTCCCCCGCACCGGCGACTGGCGGCGCGAGCTCCCGTGGGTCGGCAAGGAGGGCCTGGTCGTCTTCGAGCAGACGGCGCTCGGCGCGGAGCAGGATCAGCTCCGGCGCGAGGGCTTCTCGGTGATCGGCGGCGGCGCCCTGGGCGAACGGCTGGAGAACGACCGCGCCTTCGGCCAGGAGACGCTCCGTGCGGCAGGCCTGCAGACCGCGGTCACGCACACGCTCGAGGGCTTCGAGGCAGGACTCGAGCTCTTGCGCACGCGCCCCGGCCGCTACGTCTTCAAGCTGAACGGCGGCGGGTTCGCCTCGACCCGCAACTACGTCGGCGAGCTCGCCGACGGGTCCGACGTCTCCGCCTTCCTCGCCCTGCAGCGCGCCCAGTGGCGCTGGCCGGAGCCGCCCTCCTACGTCCTCATGGAGCACGTCGCCGGGGTCGAGATGGGCACCGGAGCGTACTTCGACGGCGAGCAGTTTCTCGCGCCGGCCTGCCTCGACTGGGAGCACAAGCGCTTCTTCACCGGCGACCTGGGCGAGCTGACCGGCGAGATGGGCACCCTCGTGACCTATACCGGCGGCGAAAAGTTCTTTGCCGCCACCCTGGGCCGCCTGGCGCCGCTGCTCCGCGACGGCGGGTATTGCGGCTATATCAATTTGAATACCATCGTCAATGAGCGCGGTATCTGGCCGCTGGAATTCACCTGCCGGTTTGGATATCCCGGATTTGCCATCCTCGACGCCTTGCACGTCGACGACTGGGCCGTCATCCTGGGGAAGATGGCCCGGCGCGATTCGCCGCGCCGCTTCCGGGTCCACCCGGGATTCGCGGTCGGGGTGGTCCTGACGGTGCCGCCCTTTCCCTATCCGCAGGCGACCGTACCCGCCGACGGACAGCCGGTGATCCTCCGGGAGCGGCTCTCCGCGGACGAGGAAGGGCACCTTCATTACGGCGAGGTCAAGCTGGTCGACGGCGTGCTGCAGACCTCGGGGCCGTCGGGATATGCGCTGGTCGTCACCGGACGCGGGGGCTCCGTCCCGGAAGCGCAGCGCGCGGCCTATGCGCTCCTGCGCAAGGTCTTCATTCCCAACCAGCGCTATCGAATCGACATCGGCGACCGCTATCTGTCAAACGAGGGCGCCCTGCTCCACAAGCTCGGCTGGCTTTGACTGCCAGAGCTCGCGCCGGTAGCGCTCGAAGCAGCGCGCGCCGGCCCGCAGCCGCATCAAGGCGCCTTCGGCGATGGCCCGCGCCACCCGCGGCTCCTCCAGGACCAGGGGCGCCAGCACCTCGCGGTTCCAGGCGGCGCTGTGCTGGATGTCCAGCGTGGCATGCAGCGTGAAGTAACGCCGTGCCGCCTTGGGCAGGCCCAGCCGGGCGAGGCCCTGGTCCACCTGCGCCACCCGGCCGGGCGCGGTCAGCTCGACCGCGCCCAGCGCTCCCACCGAGTGGTACGCGTACCGCCGGTCGAGCGCCAGCGCGACGAGGAGATTTCCCAGCGCCAGCGCCTCCCAGACCGTGTGCGCGGGGTCGGCCTCGGCGTCGACGGCCTGCGCAAGCTGCGTCAGCAAGAGGCCGTGCATGGCGGGCTCGCGGCCGCGGCCCATCTCGTCCCAGTAGTTGCGCGCCAGCTCCAGCTTGGCCCGCACCGGCATGCGCACCTGCGTGAGCGCGACCAGGTCGTCGAAGCCCGCCTCGCCCGCGACTTCCTGTTGCAAGAACCAACGCATCTGCGCGAGCGAGGCCCGCGTCATCAGCCAGGGGAAGAGCGGGTCGCCCTGTCCGGGCCCCTCTTCGCGCAGCGCTTCGAACCAGCGCACGAACGCCTCCGGCTCCTCGGGCGCAGCGGCTGCGCGGTCGGCCACGGCCTCGCGCTCGTCCTCGAGAAAGGCCGCCTCCAGCGCGCGCAGGCGCAGGTCCTCGGGCTGGTGGATCGGCGTCTCGGGGAGCGCGGGGCGCAGGCGCCGCTGGGCAAAGTGCGCGAGCGCGAGGTGCAGCTTGGTCGGGTCCATACGCCGATGATAGGCACGGAGCTTCAGCGGCGAGTCGCCTCCAGGGCCACGACCGCAATGCGCTCGACAGTTGCGTAGTTGTACCGATCCAGCTCTTCGCCGAAGACGTCCGGGTCGAGCTCGCGGTAGTCCCAGCGCGTGCCTTCGAGCAGCCGCTCGAGCGCCGGCCAGAGCAGGTGCGCGCCGTCGACGACGGGAGTCGCGGTGTAGAGGAGCAGGCGCCCGCCCGGCGCGAGACGCGCCAGGGATTCGCGGGCGATGCGCACCGAGAGCGCGGTGCCGAGGTCCTCGCCTCCGTCGCGGTAGGCGCGGCCCAGGTCGTCGGCGAGGTAGGGCGGGTTGGCGACGATCAGGTCCAACGGGCCTTCTGCGGCCGAGAGCACGTCGCTCTGCAGGGCGCGCGCGGGCAGGCCGTTCAGCTCGGCGTTGGCGCGGGCGAAGCGGACGGCCCGCGGGTTGATGTCGAGGAGCTGCACCGACTGCGCCCGCCGCGCGAGGAGGAGGCCGCCGGCGCCCGAGCCGCAGCCGACGTCGGCGACGGCGCCGGCCGAGGCGATGCGCTGCTCGATGAGCGCGGCGAAGCGGTAGGTGTCCGGTCCGAAGAAGACGGCGTCCGCCTCGGTGGTCGGATAGGCCGAGTGCGCGCAGAGCAGCGGTCCCAGCGAGGAGAAGCGGACCGCGCTGCGCAAAAGGTCTCCCTCGCGCAGGAGCGCCGAGGCCTGCTCGAGCAGCGCCTCGAACGGCAGCGGCAGGAAGCCGGGAGGGAAGGGCCGGCTCCAGCCGAAGACGTCGCGCAGGTTCCGCGCCTCGCCGCCGCGGGCGAGCACGCGGCGATGCGTTTCGGGCGTCGGCGTGACGAACGCGTAGCCCGTGTCGCGCAAGGCCCGGCCCAGCGTGGCCAGCGGATCCATGCCCCTCCTTTACCTGAGATGCGCGCCGGAATCAGAAGCGGAAGATGTCGATTAACGAGCGAGCGGCAATGGCGCCGCGCCGAGGTGGTGAGCTGGGCAAGAGGGCGGGCGCTCAGGGGTTGCTTGCCCGGTCTGCGGCGGAGCCCTGGGCTCCAGGTCGCAGACGAATTGGGCGGAGATCTTCGCGGCAAGGAGTAGAGCAACAGCCTTCGCCTCTGCTGAGAAAGGACGACACCATGCTTTGGACCGTCGCAGTCATTCTCCTCTTGCTCTGGATGTTGGGGCTCGTCACCTCCTACACGATGGGAGGGTTCATCCACATCCTCATCGTCGTCGCGGTGGTGGTGGTGCTGGTGAGGGTGATCCAGGGACGCAAAGTACTCTGAGCCCTTCCGCCTGATTCGATGAAGAAGCCGTTCGAAGTACCTCGCGCATGGACTCGGAGAAGAACATGAAACGATTCATCACTGCTCTCTTTGCGGCGGCTCTTGGCTCAGCCTGCGCCGGCGCCGGACCCGTTCCCACCGATCGAATGGCCGCCGCGGAGGCTTCGTACCGCGGCGCTCAGGAAGCGGGGGCGGACGGCGCACCGCAGGCAAGGCTCGCTCTCAAGCTCGCACAGGACGAGATCGCGCAGGCCAAGCAGCTCATCGCGCAGCAGAAGAACGGCGATGCTGCCCGCGTGCTCGAGCAGGCAAAGGCGGACGCGGAACTGGCGGTTGGGCTGGCGCGCGAGGCCAAGGCCGAGCAGGAAGCGCACCAGGCCGTGGAGCAGATTCGTTTGCTTCAGTCCGCCAAGTGAAGCTTCCATCGCTGGCCCATTCGACCTGAAAGGATATCAAAATGAAAACGATTGCGAAGATTGCGGCAGCATGGATTGGAAGTGGCACGCTGATCGGCGCCTGGTCGTGTGCGGTGGCGAAGCCCTCGCCAGAACTGCTGAGGGCGCGCGAGGCCTACCAGACCGCCGAGAGCGGACCGGCGAAGGAGCTGACCCCGGCCGATCTGCATGACGCCAGGGTGCTCCTCGACCAGGCGGAAGAGGCCGCCAAGAGCGATGGCGACTCGCCCGGCGCCACCCACCGCGCGTATCTGGCGCTGCGGCGCGCCGAGTTGGCCAACGCGCAGGGAAAGACCTCCGCCGCCGAACGCGAGAAGCAGCAGACGCAGGAGCAGATGCAGGCCATCAAGGACAAGTCGCTGGCAACCGCCAAGGAGCAGCTCGCCGCCGCCTCCGCGGCCCAGACGCAGACGCAGAAAGAGCTTTCGCAGGCCCAGGCGCAGCTCGACGCCGAGCACAAGTCGCGGGAGGAGATGCACGGCCAGCTCGCGGAGGCCTCGGCGACGCAGCAGCGGACCGAGGCGCAGCTCGCACAGGCGCAGGGCCAGGTCGACGCCGAGCGCCAGGCGCGGCTCGCGGCCGAGCAGAGCACCGTCGACGCGCTCAGCAAGGTTGCCGCCGTCAGGCAGGAGGCGCGCGGGATGGTGATCACCCTGTCGGGCAGCGTGCTCTTCGCCTCGGGCAAGAGCGAGCTGCTTCCCGCGGCGCGGCAGCGGCTGGACCAGGTCGCCCAGGCGTTGAAGACGAGCGATCGGACCATCCTGGTCGAGGGCTTCACCGATTCGCGCGGATCGGTCGGCCTCAACCAGCAGCTGTCGCTGGGCCGCGCGCAGTCGGTGCTGGACTACCTCGTTCCGCGCGGAATCGAGGCCCAGCGCATCCGCGCCGTGGGCCAGGGATCGAACCGGCCCCTCGCCGAAAATGCCAGCGCTGAGGGCCGCGCCAACAACCGGCGGGTGGAAATCGTCGTCGAGGCGCGACCAGCCGACGCCAAATGAGTCATTCTTTGCCCGCCGCGCGAGGCACCACTTGCAGCGCCGGGATCGCGGTGACGCCCTGGTCTCAGCCGCCAAGGAGGGTCGGGAGCAAGCGCTGCATGCGCTGGTGCAGGGACGCCGGCGCCTCCCACGCGCCCCGCGGACCCAGCGCCGAGGCGACGGCGCGCAGCGACCTCAGCTCGGCCGCTGCCACCGAGAGGTTCTCGCGCATGGCCAGGTCGCCCGAGGCGAGCGTCGCGAAGCGCTGGCGGTCGACCGTCAGCCCCAGCGCCTTCTTTCCCGGCAGCTGTCTTTCGCAGCGGCACGCAGCTTCGGGATTTGCGACGCCGCACTTTGCTTGCAAGAAGGCGCCCAGCCGCGCACGGGCCCGCGAGACTCGCTGCCGCATCGCTTCGTGGGAGACCTCGGCCACCTCGGCCGCCTCGGCGGCGTCGAGTCCGAGCAGGTCGACGAGCACCAGGGCCAGCCGCTCATCGCGAGAGAGAGTCAGGAGCATTCCCTGCGTGCAGGAGAGGCGCACCTCGGTGATGAGCGTGCGGTCCTCCGGCGTCGGCGGTGGCTGCGTCGCGCCGAAGGCAAGGCCCTGCTCGAGCCGCGCCGCGAAAGCGTCCTCGTCGAGAGCGCGCTCCTCGGCGCGGCTTTTCTTCAGGCCCAGCACGTGGCGCACCGCCATCGTATGCACCCACGTCATCAGGGCGCTCCGCCCCTGGAAGCGCGCGAGATGGGTCACCACCTTCACGAGCACGTCCTGCGCGGCGTCCTCGGCATCGCGCACGTCGCCCAACATGCGCAGGCACAACCGGTATACCGGAGCCTCGAGGCGGCGGCACAGCTCCGCGAGGGCCTTGCCGTCTCCGTCCACCGCCTGCGCTGCCAGCCCACCCAGCTCGTCCCCGCTCATGTGTCTTCTCCATGCCACGCGAGCAGCCACTCTGCGAAGCGCTTCGGCGCCTCGAGGTCGGGACTGTGGCCGCAGCCTTCGAAGCGCACGACCTCGGCGCCCTGCAGGGAGGCCGCGGGATCCGTGCGCCGGTGCGTCCGGTCGTTCGGACCCCAGACCACGGCGGCGGGGACCGGCAGCGGGCCGCGTCCCGGGGCCGGACCCCGTGCGAGGCCTTGCATCAACGAAGCGAGGCAGAAGCACCCGCCCACGTCGAACGCCGCCCCGGCGGCGGCGTTGAACGGCGCGCGAAAGCGCTTGTCGCCCGTGCTGGCCGCGTACCAGCCCTGCGCGACCCGCCTGCGGCTCAGCGTCATCAGCACCTGGCCGACGACGGGCGTGCGCACGATGCGTCTGGGGTCCACTCCCTCGCTCCACTGCCCGAGGTCACGCCAGGAAGGCGTCTGCGGAAGGATGACGCGAGGGGCGAGTTGCGGCCGCTGCCGGGCGAGCGCCTGGGCGACGAAGCCGAGATAGCAAGGGAAGACCAGCGTGCGCGGCTGGAACTCCTCGAGCACTTCGCCGCAGGCACGCGTGAGCGCCTCGAGCGTGAAGTCGAAGCCCCGGGCCGGCGCGGAGGCACCGGTCCCGGGCGGCTCGAAGACGACCACGTCGGCCCTGCCCGCCAATTCGCCCAGCAGCTCGTCGTAGTGCTCGATGACGTTGGGCCCGTCGGTGGCGAAGAGGAGCCGCGGTCCTCCCGGACATCGGTCGCGTCGCACGCGGACCTTGCCGCCGCTGGTCTCGACGAAGGAGAGCCCCGGTCTCGTCGCCAACGCGCGATCTTCCTGGACGCGACCTGCTTGCCCGAAGAGGCGCGTCGTGTCCATCCAGGTCGCGTTCATCGCGGCGCGCTCGCCTGCGCGGGCACGGCGGCGTCCGCCGGGAGCGAGAGAGCGAGGTCGCGCTTTGCCGCGGCGGCGTCGAGCAGCACGGGTGCGGAGAACCAGGTCACCGCGAGCTCCGATCCGGCGGCGCGCGACAAGCGCTCCTGGCGGTCGCCACTCCAGAAGGCCTTCGCCGCGGCGCGCGAGGCCCACAGCGCGACGACCCCCACTGCCCCGTCCTGCGCGATGACGACGCTGCTCCGGATGAGCCCGGGGGCGAGCTCGTGCGCCGCGCCGAGTGCCTGGAGCTGCCCTTCCCGATTCTCGGCGGGAATCCCCGCGACCGAGCTCAGCCAGGTCACCACGGCGTCGGTGCGCAAGGCATGTTGCGCAAGCGCCTGGCCCGTCGCGCGGGCCTCACCCTCGACCGTCCCGCGCACGTCGAGGATGCGGACGTCTCCGTCGACGCCGCGCTTCTCCTTGACGCGGCGGTGCCACGCCTCGTCGAACCAGGCCTCGGCGGCGGCGCGCGACTCCCAGAGATAGACGCCGCCGAAGCGACCGTCGTCGCTCAGCGTATAGGCCTTGTGCGTAAGGCCCGGAGCGGCGGCGTACTCGGGGATGGTGTCGATGAACTTGCCCGTGATCACAAACCGCGGCGCCCCCCAAGGAGCCGGGACCCGGACGATCACCAGTGCGCGGGACTGCAGGGGACCCACCCCCGCGGATCTCTCCGGTGCGGCGGGGGAAGGGGTGACAGCACCCAAGGCGGCGGCGCTGGCGGCGAGGGTTGCGAGAGTTTGTCTCATGACCTCTTGGAGCCCGGCCCGGCGCGAAGTGTGACAGGCGCTCGATCCGCTCCCCAGGCCCCCGACGGTGGCGCGCCCCGCTCGAGGAAGGCCTTCTCGTAGCCGGGCAGCTCGGTGCCGAAGAGCCGGTCCGCGAGCCGGAGCAGCAGGCCGAAGTTCCCGTTGACCCGGGTGTGGTGGAGGTTGTGGAAGGTCGAGGTGTTCATCCACCGAAAGGGCGGGACCGCATTGAACCAGCGGGGCAGGAACTCGTAGCCCAGGTGGGACATGACGTTGTTGGCCAGGCCAACCCCCTGGGCAATGCCGATGGCGGGGAGGCAAGTGGGTACCAGCAGCACCCAAGGCACCACCGCGGCCGCGAGCACCAGGGCCTCGACCGGGTGGAACGAGTAGACGCTGAAGGGGCCCACATCGACGCTGCGGTGGTGCACCGCGTGGACGTACCGGTAGACCCTCGGGTGGTGCAGCAGCCGGTGGCAGCCGTAGAACCAGAGGTCGTTGTAGAGGAGGAACCCGAGCAGGCCGGCCAGGGCCGCGGGCCAGCCCAGCGAACCGGGGTTGGCGACGAGGCGGGTGAGGCCCTTGGCGTAGAGCAGCGAGACCACCACCGCGGTTCCCGTCCCGACCGCAAGGGTTCCCAGGCTGTGGCGCGCCTCGAAGACGAACTGCGCCCGGTTGAAACGTCTCTTCGGCTGGATGCGTGCGCCGCGGAATCGCTCCTCACCCCAACGCCAGACCACCAGGTAAATGAGCCCCATCAGCCCGAAGTAGCCAGCCGTCTGGGTCAGGAAAGCCTGCAGGAACATCACCAGCGGTTGGGTTGGAGCGAGCAAGGGGCGCCTCCGATCGTGATTGCAACTTTCGGTTGCATTGGTAGCAGAGGCCTGCGTCTAATGCAACCACTTGTTGCTTTGTGTTTGCAGCGCACTCCTGGTGGGCGTAGCCTTCGGCGGCGATGGCGCGACGAGCCCACAGTGAGCCGAGGCGGCGCGGAGAACCGGTGGTCCGACGGGTCTTCGAGGCGACCCTCGAGCTGCTGGGGGCGCAGGGCTACGAGCGGCTCAGCGTGCCGGAGGTGGCCGAACGCGCCGGGCTCAACAAGACCAGCGTCTACCGGCGCTGGCCGACCAAGGGCGATCTGGTGCGCGAGGCGCTCGAGGCCTCCATGGCTCCCCAGGGCCCGCTGCCGGATACCGGGGAGCTCCGCGGCGATCTCCTCGAGTTTGCGCGCAGCGCGGTTGGCTTCGTGGAGTCGCCGCTGGGGGAGGGAGTCTTGCGCACCCTGCTCGCCGGGGGACCAAGCCCGGAGGTGCGGGCCTTCGCGGCGTCGGTGTTTCGCCAGCAGGAGGGCGCCGGGCCGCGCCAGGTGTTCGCGCGGGCGGTCGCTCGCGGCGAGCTCCCCGCCTCTGCCGACGTCACCCTGGTGCTGAAGACGCTGGCCGGCGCGCTGATGCACCGGCTGCTCATCGAGCAGGCGCGGTGCACCGATGCCTACCTGGAGCGGCTCATCGACCTCGTCCTGCTGGGCATCACCTCGCGCCGCGGGCGATGAGGAGCTTGAGCAGCGGGTTGGGAAACCGCCGCTGAAGCGTGATGGCGAAGAACGTCTCCTTCAGCTGCGGCAGCGGGGCGAGCTCGACCAGCACGCGCGCCTGGAGCTCGTCCCGGACCACGATGGAAGGGACCACCGCCAGCCCGATGCGCTCGCGCGCGAGCAGCCGCAGCATGGCCATGTCGTCGACCTCGGCGGCGATGCGTGGCCGAATCCCGAGGCGGTGGACCAGCGCGTCGAAGCCCGCCCGGATGCTGCTCTCGGCCGCCGGCAGCACCAGGGGCTCGCTGCCGAGCAACTCCTTCAAGTCGCGGGTCCGCCGCTTCCGCGTGGGCGCCCCCACCAGGCTGACGGGCTGCTCGGCGATGGCGTGCGCGACCCAGGGCGTGGCTGCGTCCCGGGGCGGTGCGTTGTTGACCAGCAGCACGTCGATCAGGTGCGCCTCGAGCGAGCGGAGCATCTCGGCGTAGGCACCCGAGCGGACGACGATCTCCACGTCGCCGCGGCGGAGGAGCGGCTTGAGGAAGCCAAGCTGGAAGTTCCTCGACAAGGTCGCGAGCGAGCCCACCCGCAGCACACGGCGCTGCTCCCCTCGTTCTTGAAGAGCGCCTTCGAGCTCGCCGCCCCGGGCGAAGATGGCGTCGGCGTGGTCGAGGGCGATGCGGCCGGCCTCCGTGAGCAACAGCTGCTTGCCCCGCCGCTCGAAGAGAGGGTGGCCGAGGTCGGCCTCGAGCTTGCCGATCTGCATCGAGACCGCCGATGGGGAGACGTGGAGCCGCTGGGCAGCGCGGGTGAGGTTCTCCTCGTGCGCGACCGCCCAGAAGTAATGAAGGTGGTGAAAGTTGAGCACGGGAAGGTCCCCTCGAATGTTCTTTATTTCAGAACAAATCGTTCCATTCAATCTATTGGACAGCATCACCCGGCCTGGGGAATTGTCGGCGCATGGAAAGCCCGCTCGCGCTGGTGCCGCTCCTCGCTCCCCTCGCCCTGGCGGTCGCCGCCTTCCTCGCCCGGCGCGATCGGGGCCCCCGCCCCCGGTGGGCGCTGCGGAGCACTGGCGCGGCGGCGAGGTTCGCGCTGGTCATCGCCGGGCTGTCCGGCGGGCTGGCCGTGCTCCGCGCGCCGCTCGTCAGTCCGCTCGTCGGCTCCCACGGACTCGGCCTGTCTGTCCGCCTCGACGAGCTGAGCGCCGTGATGCTCGTCCTGGTGGCCATTCTCGGCGCGACCGTCCTCCGGTTCAGCCGCAACTATCTCGACGGCGACCCGCGCCAGGGCGCATTCCTGGGAGGCCTCGCGCTGACGGTCGCGTCCGTGATGGTCCTCGTCCTCTCGGGAAACCTGGCGCAGCTGGTGGCCGGGTGGGTGGCGACCAGCCTCGCCTTGCACCGCCTGTTGCTCTTCTACCGGGACAGGCCGGGTGCCGTGATTGCGGCGCGCAAGAAGTTCATCGTCGCGCGCGTCGGCGACGCCTCCCTCGTCACCGCGGCCTTCCTGCTCAGTCGCCAGTTCGGGTCGGGCGACCTCGGTGCCGTACTGAAGGGCGCGGAAGGCCTGGCGCGCGCCGGCCAGGCGCCACTCGCCGTGCACCTCGCCGCCGCCCTGGTTGGCCTCACCGCGGTGGCCAAGGCCGCGCAGTTTCCCGCCCATGGCTGGCTGGTGGAGATGCAGGAGACGCCCACGCCGGTGTCCGCGCTCCTCCACGCGGGAATCCTCAACGGCGGCACCTTTCTGGTCGTGCGCCTTGCGGCCGTCGTCCAGCTCTCCCCGCCGGTCCTGGGCGGGCTCGTCGTGGCCGGCGGCTTCACCGCCCTCTTTGCTTCAGTAGTGATGGTGACGGACAGCCGGATGAAGGCCACGCTGGCCTGGTCGAGCGCCGCGCACATGGGGTTCATGCTGCTGCTCTGCGGAATCGGGGCCTATTCCGTCGCCATCGTCCACCTGGTGGGTCACTCCTTCTACAAGGCGCACGCCTTTCTCTCGTCGGGCAGCGCGGTGGACACCGCGCGTGCGGCCCGGGTGCCCGGCAAGAACGAGAGCATTCCGCTCGCACGCATCCTCTTGTCCTTCGTCGCGACCGTCTTCATCGTCTGGGCCGTCGCCACCCTGCTCGGCGTTGCGTTGACGGCAACGCCCGCGAGCGGAGCGCTCGCGCTTCTCCTCGTCCTGGCCCTCTCCCACTTGATGGCGCGCGGGGCCAGCGGAGAGGCGAGCGCACAGGTCATGGGCAAGACTGCGCTGGCCGTCGCGGCCACCGCGCTCTCCTTCTACGCGCTGGAACGCGTCGGGGGCGCCATGTTCGCCCGCGCGATCCCCGACGGGAACGTCCGCAATCCCGTGCTGCTGGCGCTGATGGGCGCCGTGATGGTGGCCTTCGGGCTCGTCACGCTGGTGCAGTTGCTGTTGCCCGGTCTGCGGGAGTCACCCGGATGGGCCGCCGCCTACGTCCTCGCGCGCAACGGGCTCTACGCCAACTCGGTCTTCGATCAGCTGGTCGGCGCTGCCAGGCTTCCAGCCTCGCGAAGCGCGCTCGCAGCCAGGCCGAGGGAGAGGGCAGTCGACGGCGAGGCTCTCCCGCTCTCGCCCGACGCGGTGAAGGCTTTGCTGGAGCGCAGGACCCGCGCCGTGGCGCCGGTCTGGCCGCTCGAGAACTTCGTCGCGGTCAACCCGTTCGTCGGGCTCGCCCATCTCACCGTCGCCGAAGCGGCCCATACCGTGGCCCGCACCGCAGGCGCCCGCATGACGATGCCGCGTCGCTTCTATGCCGAGGCGGTCGCGTCCGGACGCATGGGCGAGAGCCACGTTGCTGCGGCGCTGGCCGATGCGCGCGCGCAAGCAGAGGCCAGGCTGCCGCCCGACGCGGCCAGCCTGCTGGCCCGGATCCGCGCGGACGAGAAGCCCTTGCCCGCACCGCTGGCGCCGACGGTCGCGGACGTCGTCTCGGCGCTGACCGGACGCGACTGGAATCGCATCCTCGTGGAGCGCGTGGGTGCCTGGGCCGCAACCTATTTCGACGAAGGCCAGGCTTCCTGGCGCTCGCCGTGGCGCAACCGCCAGCCCTACGAAGCGTTTCGGGCAGAGGCATCCCTCGACCTCACGCCCGAGATCTTCGGCGCGCGCGGATTTCGCGCCGCCATCCAGAAGCTGCCCGGCGACGCCAGCGGCGCAGCGCTGCTCGCGCTCGCACGCCTTGGTGTTCCCGAGCCCTCCCTGGACCTCTACTGCCAGCGGCTGCTCGCAAGCATCGGCGGGTGGGCGGCCTACGCGCGGCGGAAAGTCTGGGAGAGCGAGCTGTCCGGAAAGAAGGACACGTGGGTCGAGGAGGTGCTCGCGATCCGCCTCGCCTGGGAGGTGGCGCTGCTCGAGGTCTTCGCGCCGGTCGGAGCCGAGGACGCCTGGCGCGCAGCGCGCCCCGCCCTCGAAGTTGCCTGCGACCCGTCCCGGGAGGATCTGGCGATCGACCTCGTCCTCCAGGCCGCTTACGAAAAGGCGTGGCAAGAGCAGCTGCTCGACCAGATCGCCGTCCGGGCCACCGGGACGCCGCGGCCGCGGACCGCGCGACCACAAGTGCAAGCGGCGTTCTGCATCGACGTGCGCTCGGAGGTCTTCCGGCGCGCGCTCGAGGAGGCCGACCCGCACTGCGAGACCCTGGGCTTCGCCGGCTTCTTTGGCTTTCCCGTGGAGGTCGTGCCCCTGGGTCAAGCACGCGGCAGCGCGCATTGCCCTGCGCTGCTCGCGCCAAGGGGCGTGGTCGCCGAGTCCGTGGTCGGCGTCACGGGCGACGAGCCTGTGCGCGCGGCTGAGGCCCGCCTGCTCGCACTGCGCGCGCGCAACGCCTGGAAGTCCTTCAAGACGAGCGCCATCTCCTGCTTCGGCTTCGTCGGACCGGTGGGGCTCGCGTACTTGCCGAAGCTCTTCACGGACGCGCTCGGAATGACCCGGACCGTACCCCATCCCTCGCGCGACGGAGTGAGCGCGCGCACGCTGCTTGGCCCGGATCTCGCGCCCCGCCAGCACCAAGGGCGAAAGGTCGGCCTGACCAACGAAGAGCGGCTGGCGATGGCCCACGGACTCCTCTGCGGCATGTCGCTCACGGCAGGGTTTTCCCGGCTGGTGCTGCTCGTCGGGCACGGCTCGACCACGGTGAACAACCCGCACGCAGCCGGGCTCGACTGCGGGGCGTGCGGCGGACAGACCGGCGAGGCCAGCGCCCGGATCGCGGCGATGGTGCTCAACGAGCCCGCGGTGCGGCAGGGGCTCGCCGCCCGGGGCCTCGACCTCCCGGAAGACACGGTCTTCCTCGGCTGCCTGCACGACACCACCACGGACGTGGTCACCGTCTTCGACCGCCACCTGCTGCCTGCGTCGCACGCCGGGGACCTCACGCGGCTGGCCGACCGCCTCGATGCCGCCGGGAGTTTGGCACGCCGGCTGCGCTCGCCGCGCTTCGGCGAGGATCCTGGCGACGCCACTGCCGACGCGCGGATGCTCTCGCGCAGCCGCGACTGGGCCCAGGTGCGCCCGGAGTGGGGGCTCGCCGGGTGCGCGACCTTCATCGCCGCGCCGCGCCACCGCACCGCCGGCATCGACCTCGGCGGCCGCTCGTTCCTTCACTCCTACGAATGGCAAAAAGACGAGCCAGCGGGATTCGCGGTGCTCGAGTCGGTGATGACCGCGCCGATGGTCGTCGGCAGCTGGATCAGCCTGGGGTATTACGCGTCGACCGTCGACAACCGCGTCTACGGCTGCGGCAACAAGGTCCTGCACAACGTGGTCGGCACGGTCGGGGTGCTCGAGGGAAACGGAGGAGACCTCCGCGTCGGCTTGCCCTGGCAGTCGCTCCACGACGGCGAACGCCTGGTGCACGAGCCGCTGCGCCTGAGCGTCCTCATCGAGGCGCCGATCGAGGCGATGAACGCAGTTCTCCGGAAGCACCCGTCGGTCCGGGCGCTCGTCGACAATGGTTGGCTCCATTTGTTTGCGCTCGGCGACGCCGGCGTGGTGACCCGTCGATACGTCGGACAGCTTGGCTGGGAGCAGATCCCGGACGCCGGGGCCGCCCTCGCCGCGTGAGCCCGCGGCCCGCTGAAGCCAGAACGGCCTGTGTCATGGGGAGGAGAGAACGATGCAAGACGCACCACGGGTGGCGGTGATCATGGGAAGCAAGAGCGACTGGGCGACGATGCGCGGCGCGGCCGAGCTGCTCGCGGAGCTCGGAGTCGGCTACGAGGCGAAAGTCGTTTCGGCGCACCGGACCCCGGACTTGCTGTTCGACTACGTGGGCAACGCCGGCGCACGTGGGATTCAAGTGATCATCGCCGGCGCGGGAGGCGCGGCACATCTCCCGGGCATGGCGGCAGCAAAGACCTCGCTGCCGGTCCTCGGAGTCCCGGTGCAATCCAAAGCGCTGCAGGGCCTGGACTCGCTCCTCTCGATCGTGCAGATGCCCAAGGGCATACCGGTGGGCACGCTGGCGATCGGTGAGGCCGGGGCGGCCAACGCCGCGCTGCTCGCCGCCGCCATCCTCGCCCTCGGCGACGCCGCGCTGCGAGAGCGCCTGGATGCCTATCGAGCGCGACAGACCGCCACCGTCCTCGGGGAGACGCTGTGAACCGGATCTTGCCCGGGGGAACGATCGGCATCATCGGAGGCGGGCAGCTGGGGCGGATGTTGGCCCTCGAGGGCCGGCGGATGGGCTATCGGGTAGGGGTTCTCGATCCGGACCCGGAAGGACCGGCCGCGCAGGTGGCGGACTTCTGTGTCCAGGGCGCTCTCGATAACCTCGAGGCAGCCAGGTCTTTGGTCGCGCGCAGCGACGTCATCACCCTCGACACCGAGCACGTGCCCGCCGGGATCCTGGAGCAGCTCGAAGGGATGAAGCCTGTCCGCCCCGGGGCGAGCGTGTTGCGCGTCGTCCAGGATCGGCTGGAGCAGCGCCGGTTCCTCGAGGCGCTGGGTGTGCCCCAACCGCGGACTGCCGGCTTCTCGGATGCGCCGACTCTCCGGGCGGCGGCGGCGGCGGTCGGGATCCCCTGCATCGTCAAGACCCGGCGCTTCGGTTACGACGGCAAGGGGCAGGCCCGGCTCGGCGGGCTGGGGGATCTCGATGACGCGTGGAGCGCACTCGGGGGGGCTCCGGCTCTGGTCGAGTCCTTCGTCGATTTCGAGAAGGAGATTTCGGTGCTGCTGGCCCGTGGCCTCGACGGCGATCTTCGTTTCTATCCCGTCGCGGAGAACACGCACCGGCGCCACGTTCTCCACACCAGCCGGGTGCCGGCACGGATTTCGGCGGAGCTCGAGGCCGAGGCCAAGCGCCTCTCTGCCCGCATCGCGTCCGCGCTGGGCCTCGTCGGGATGATGGCCGTCGAGCTCTTCGTGACGCGGGAGGGAGGACTGCTCGTCAATGAGATCGCGCCGCGCACGCACAACAGCGGCCATTACAGCTTCGGCGCCTGTGTCACCTCCCAGTTCGAGCAGCACCTCCGGGCGATCTGCGGGCTGCCCCTCGGCGACCCTTCCTTGCTGCGCCCCGCGGTGATGCTGAACCTCCTGGGCGACCTGTGGCGGCCCGGCCCGCCCGACTGGCACGCGGTGCTCTCCCGTCCGGCGGCCCGTCTTCACCTCTACGGCAAGAAGCTCCCGACGCCCGGACGCAAGATGGGACACATCCTCGTCCTCGACGAGGAGGGCCAGGACCTCGACGAGCAAGCCGCGGTCCTCGCGGCGGTGCTCGACCGCGAGGCTAGCAACCCGCACTGATGATTCGGCCGGGTAGGTGGTATTGCCCCGCGCGCGGTACTCCGCACGATCGAGGAGCATGTCATGCGAATCGCCTTTGCCATCCTGATCGGAATTCACGGCCTGATTCACCTGCTCGGCCCCAGCAAAGCATTCGGCTGGGCCGAGGTGCAGCTGCTGCGTAGCCCGATCTCCCACTTCGGCGGGGCGCTCTGGATGGTCGCAGCGATTCTGCTCGTTGGCGCCGCGACAGGTGTCGCGCTCGGCACGCAACGGTGGTGGTGGCTCGGCCTGCCGGGCATGGTGCTGTCGCAGGTGTTGATCACCCAATCGTGGAGCGACGCGAAGTTCGGGACCATCGCGAACGTGCTGCTGGCGATTCCCCTCGCGCTGCTCGCCTTGGATGCCCGCCCGTCCAGCTTCCGCACGCGGTTCGCGCACGACCGCGAGGCGCTGCTGGCGCGCCCCGTGCGTCCGGCGCCGGTGGTCACCGAGGATGATCTCGCGAGCCTGCCGCCGCTGGTGCAGACATACCTGCGGCGCGTCGGCGCGGTCGGCCGGCCTCGGGTCCGGAACCTGCGTCTGCTCTTCCAGGCTCAGATGCGCAGCAGCGCGACCTCGCCGTGGATGCAGTCCACCGCCACGCAGTACGAGTTCTTCGATCCACCGGCGCGCCTGTTCTACATGAACGCCTCGCGTGGCGGCGTGCCGTTCGACGTCTACCACCGCTACATCGACAGCGCGGCGACGTTCCAGGTGCGGATCGCGAGCCTGTTCCCTGTAGTGGACAAGGCCGGCCCCGTACTCACGCGCGCCGAGACCGTGACGCTGATGAATGACATCGTGGTAATGGCGCCGGCGGCCGTGCTCGATCTGCCGTTCACCTGGAAGACCGCCGGGGAGCGGTCAGTCCTGGCGACGTTCAGCAATGCCGGCAACACCGTGTCCGCCGCGCTTACGTTTGACGCTACCGGCGATCTGGTCGGATTTCTCTCCAACGACCGGACGCAGGAGGACGCCAAAGGGACCCGCAACGTGCCCTGGTCGACGCCCATCTCCGGTTACCGGGAGGTCGACGGCATCCGGATAGGTGCCCTGGGCGACGCGAACTGGGTGGAGACATCCGGGGAGTGGACGTATGGTCGATTCGAGATCCGCTCGATCGCCTACAACGTTGAAAAATAGCGACTGCGGCCGCGCTCCTTTGGGTCGGGATGTGCTGCTTAACGCTGCCGGCGCGCCGTTGCTTTCGGCAGCGCAGCCTTGGAGCCCGGGGCAGGTCGCC
Organism: Deltaproteobacteria bacterium; assembly: GCA_043782525.1. Lineage (GTDB taxonomy): Bacteria > Myxococcota > Myxococcia > Myxococcales > 40CM-4-68-19 > 40CM-4-68-19. Next base: position 20,500 of record JAYWAJ010000511.1, read on the forward strand.
GGGTCCGCAGCAAGAGGTCCAGCCCACCCACCACCTGGCGGATGAGATCGGCATCGTTCGCCCGCCGCGACGGCCTCTTCGAGGCCATGATGCCTTCCACCAGCAAGAGGGAGAGTCCGTGGACGGTAGACCAGGAGAGGTGGGCCACGCCTTCCGCCGAGAGCCGACCGCCATACCCGGCGCGATGCACCGCAGTCGCGAGCCGCACCAGCGTGCCGTAGGTCTGGTCGGCCTCCGGCAGCGGCATCTGCTCGTCGTGCACGTCCACCAGGGTCCGCTGGAACATGACGCGGAAGTGGCCCACGTGGGAGCGCGCGAAGGCGACGTAGGCAACCCCCGCCGCGTGGAGCGCTCCCGGCGGATCATCGCCGGCTGAGGCCGCCGCGGCCGTCATGGCCGCCGTCAGGGCCGCGAAGCCCTCCTTGGCGACCGCGTGGAGGATGCCGAGGTGATCTCCGAAATGGTGGTACGGGGTCTGGTGGCTGACTCCGGCGCGGCGCGCGACCTCGCGGAAGCTGACCGCGCGCACCCCGTGCTCCGCGACCAGCGCGATGCTCGCGTCGAGAACCTTGCGACGAAGTTTGTCCAGATCGCGCGCCATGGGTCCTGACCGTACCGCAAGCGAGAGCGGTTCACTCGAGATGTGACAGTGTCTAACGGCTTGGTTAGACACTGTCACATCTGGTTCCCCGACTCCAGAAAGGGTACCCGCAGATGGCGATCAAGCTGGAAGAACATCCGACCGTGGTGAAGCTGCGGGAAGGCGGCGAACTTCGCCGGGGCGATGGTGCTGCTGCCCCTCTCGACGCCGCCCTGCTCAAGCAACTGGCGCTCGAGTGCGGCGCGGCAGATTGCGGGCTGGTCGAGATCGACAGGCCGGCGGTCGCGTCCGAACGAGCCCACGCGCTCGAGTGCTTGCCAGGGACGCGAACCCTGCTCTCGTTCGTCTGCCGGATGGCGCCGGATCCCATCCGATCACCCTTGCGGTCGGTGGCGAACCTCGAGTTTCATCACAGCGGTGACGAGACCAACGAAGTGGGCCGGCGAATCGTTCAGCGGCTCAACGCCATGGGCGTCCGCGCTGTCTCCAGCGCCGCGGCTTCCCCATGGAGATGGACCGGTTTCCAGGGCGTATCTGGGTCGTTTCGCACAAGCCCATCGCGGTTGCGGCCGGACTCGGCAGGATGGGCATCCACCGCAACGTCATTCATCCCCGCTTCGGCAACTTCGTCCTGCTCGACACCATCCTCATCGCCAAAGACGCCTCCGCCTACGATCACCCCATCGACTACAACCCTTGCCTCGAGTGCAAGCTGTGCGTCGCGGCTTGTCCGGTGGGGGCGATCAAGTCCGACGGCCAGTTCGATTTCTCTGCCTGCGCGAACCACAACTACCAGGAGTTCCTCGGCGGGATGACCCAGTGGTTTGAAACCATCGCCGACAGCGGCTCGGCCCGCGAGTATCGGCGCCGGGTGAGCGATTCGGAGTCGGCCTCCCGCTGGCAGAGCCTGTCGTTCGGCGCCAACTACAAGGCCGCTTACTGCCTCGCGGTGTGCCCGGCGGGAGAGGAGGTCATCCGGCCCTTCCTCGACGATCGCCAGCAGTGGATGCAAGAGGTGGTGAAGCCTTTGCAGCAGCGCTCCGAGCCCGTGTACGTGGTCCCGGGATCGGACGCCGA
>JAYWAJ010000512.1:0-3169 GCA_043782525.1 Deltaproteobacteria bacterium
AAGCTGCTCCAGCTGGGCCTCCACTTCGCCGGCCGGCACGGTGGCGCAGAGCGCGGTGCGGGCGCGGTCGAAGGCGCGCTCGCGGCTCTCCATGCAGAAGAAGCGGCAGAGCCCGTCGCGCAGCCCGGGAGCGTCGGGGGTCTCCAGCGTGCGGCCGAGGACCGAGTCCATCGCGTAGATCTCGATGGCGCAGTCGGCGAGCGCGGCCAGGACCTCCTGCCGCTCCTCGAGCGCGGGCCCCAGCGTCGCGGCCCACTTGGCGGCGAAGAGGAACTGGCGCTTGGCCATCTCCGCCCCGCGCCGCTCGGCGGCCAGCCTGCCGACCGGCAGGAGGCTGACGGCGTGGCTGGCACCCGGGACGGAGCCGAAGGCGGAGGCATTGGCGGCGAATGACCGCGGATCCGACAGCTCCTCGTCGAGGCGCGTCACCGCCTCCATCAGCGGCATCTCGCCCTTCATCGCCCGCTTGAAGATCATCCCCGGGATGAGCAGGCGGTTGATCTCGTTGGTGCCCTCGAAGATGCGGTTGACCCGGTTGTCGCGGTAGGCGCGCTCGATGGGGTAGTCGGTGACGAAGCCGTTGCCGCCGTGCACTTGCAGCATCTCGTCGATGACCTGGAACATCCACTCCGAGCCGGCCACCTTCATGATGCTGGCCTCGATGGCGTACTCCTCGATGGCGGCCATGACCAAGGTCTCACTGGTGCGACTGCCGATGGCCTCGTCGATGGCGCCGGCGGCGCGGTAGGTCATCGACTCGGTGGCGTAGATCTGCGCGGCGGCGCGGGCGAACTTCTCGCGGATGAGCCCGAACTCGGCGATCGACTTCCCGAACTGCTTGCGCTGCAGCGCGTACTCGACGCCGTTCTTCAAGGACGCCTTCATGCCCCCGACGGCGAAGGCGGCCAGCTTGAGCCGGCCGACGTTGAGGATGTTGAAGGCGATCTTGTGGCCCTTGCCGACCTCCCCGAGCACGTTGCTTGCCGGGACCTTGCAGTCCTCGAAGATGAGCGGCGTGGTCGAGCTGCCGCGGATGCCGAGCTTGTGCTCCTCGCGGCCGACGGTGAAGCCCGGAGTGCCGCGCTCGATGATCAACGCGGTAAACCGGCTTCCGTCGATCTTGAGGAAGACGACGAAGACGTCGGCGAAGCCGCCGTTGGTGATCCACATCTTGCCGCCGTTGACGAGGTAGTGGCTGCCGTCGGCGGAGAGCGTTGCCACCGTCCTCGCGCCCAGCGCGTCGGAGCCGCTGCCTGCCTCCGAGAGCGCGTAGGCGGCGACCTTCTTCCCGCTGGCGAGGTCGGGCAGGAACTTCGCCTTCTGCGCGGGCGTTCCGAAGAAGACGAGCGGCAGCGTGCCGATGCCGGTGTGCGCGCCGAACGTCGTCGCCCAGGAGGCGTAGCCGCCCGCCTGCGTCTCGGCGACCAGCATCGAAGTGACCTTGTCCTGCGCCAGGCCGCCGAACTCCTCGGCGACGTCGACTCCCAGAAGCCCCAGCTCGCCGGCCTTGCCGAGCAGCTCGCGCAAGAGCGCGTTGTCCTTCTGCTCCAGCTTCTCGGCGCGGGGCAGGATTTCCGCCCGGAGGAACTCGTTTTCTCGGGCGTCATGAAGGAGCGCGCACCGACCGGCTCGAAGAGAAACGAACCGCCGCGCGATGGGACTTCGGCGGGAGGGACATCCTGGACCGGCTCGGCCATGGGAAGCTCCTATGACGCGGTGCGTTCAGGATGTTATGCGCGCTTGACACCCTGCGCAATGACAAATGGGTTGCGGTCGGGCCGGCGTCAGGTCGTCGGGCGCGAGGCGCAGGCGCTCTTGACCAGGGCCAGCATCGCATCGAGGTCGAAGGGCTTCTCCAGCACTCCGAAGACCGCGAGCGAGACGCTCCCGGGGCCGCCGGTGCAGAGCAGGATGGGGATGCGCGACCAGACGGGATGCTTCTTTAAGACGGCGTGAAACTGTCCCCCATCCATGACCGGCATGAGCAGGTCGAGCAGGATGACGTCGGGGACGTACCGCTGCCAGGTCATGGTGGTCAGCGCAGCGAGGCCGCTGCGCTCGCCGGCGGCGTCGTAGCCCTCATTGATGAGGAGCGCGATGAGAGACTCGCGGACGTCGTCGTCGTCGTCGATGATCAGGACTTTGCAGGTGGACATTTCCGAAGGGGGTTGGGGTGGTTCCCAGAGAAGTAGGAATTGCCCTCCAACGCCGCCAAGCCCTTGCCCGCTGCAAACGCACGTGCCAGATCCGGTCCCGGTCCAGGTTTTCGGTAAATCCTGCGGACCTTCGGCGGCGGGGCTATCGATTCGCCAGCCTCTGCAGCTTGGCGCGCAGCCGTCCGTCGATGGCGTCGAGGGCGAGGCGCTCCTCTTCCAGATAGGCCTTCTCCGGCGTGGCCTTCGCCAGCGCGCGCATCGCGGTGGAGCGCGCCGCGAGGGAGAAGAGGCAGATGATCACTGCGGCAACGGCTGCGAACGTCAGCTTCATGACATCCCTCCCTGTATGGGAGCAGGCTCGCACCGCCGCGCGTTCCGTCAACTTTCCCTCCGCCGCCTTGCGAGATTGCCCTGTGTGCGATAGCGAGGAGCCGCCATGGCACAGAAATCCCAGGAGCCGGTCATCGGAGACGGCTCCCTGCACGTCGGCGATCGCGTCGTCTATCCCAACCAAGGGATCTGCCGGATCACCGGCGTCTCCACCAAGCAGATCGCGGGGCAGAACTGGGAAGTCGTCACCCTCTCCCGCGAGGAAGACGGCGCGACGGTGATGGTGCCGAGCGCCAAGGTGATGGGCATCGGCCTGCGGAAGGTCGCCGACGTCGCCGCCATCGAGAAGGTCTTCGACGAGCTGGCCTCGCCCTCGAACGATCCGCAGCTCGACTGGAAGGTCCGCCACCGCGAGAACGCCGACCGCATGTCGGGCGGCGGGCTGTTCGGCACCGTCGAAGTCCTGCGCGGGCTGCATGCGCTCAGCCGGGTGCGGCCGCTGCCGCCGAAGGAGCGCGAGCTGTACGACAACGCGCGGCACCTCCTGGTCGGCGAGATCGCGGCGGCGATGGACCTGGCGCTGCACGTCGCCGAGGACAACCTCGACTACGCGCTCTGGCCGCCGGTGGGGATGAAGCGCAAGGGGCGGGAGCTGGAGCCCGCCACGCTGGGTCCGCCGCCGC
>JAYWAJ010000513.1:0-8290 GCA_043782525.1 Deltaproteobacteria bacterium
AGAAAGGCGTGGTGGCCGGGCGCGGCTCGGGAGAGAAGTCCTTGCGGCAGCGCGGCTCGTAGGCGTCGCCCGCGCCGACGTGCACCTGGCCGGCGGGGGGAGGCTCCGCGGAACCTGCTGCGCCGGTCGGCGCGAGGCGCTGGCTGCGGTTGGCCGGCTGGCCGCAGACGACGCAGATGGCCAGCTCCTTGGTGATGTACTCGGCCTCGGCGAGGAGCTCCGGCATGGGCTCGAAGGGCTGGCCGCGGAAGTCCTGATCGAGACCGGCGACGACGACGCGCAGCCCGCGGTTGGCGAGGTCCTTCACCACCGGGACGATCTCGCGCCCGAGGAACTGCACCTCGTCGATGCCGACCACCTCGACGTCCTGCACCAGCTTCTCCAGCACCTCGCTGGCGCGGGTCACCACCGTGGAGAGGATGCGCTGCTGCGAATGGCTCACCACCGCCTCCGGATCGTAGCGGGTGTCGAGGCGCGGCTTGAAGACCTGGACCTTGCGCCGGGCGATGGCGGCGCGCTTGAGGCGGCGGATCAGCTCCTCGGTCTTGCCCGAGAACATCGGGCCGCAGATGACCTCGATCTGTCCCATCTACTTCGCCTGCGGCTTGAGGAAGCGGACCCAGAGGTCGGCGTCGACGCCGTCCTTGCCCGGGCGCACCTCGAAGAGCGCGTCGCGCAGGTCGGCGGCGCGGGCGGCGAACATGCGCGCGCCGGCAGAGGCCACCCCGCCCTGCTCGACGCCGGCGCGCTCGATGGCGCGGACCACCCCGGCGATGTTGACCCAGAGGTTCTGCTGGCCGGGGACCTCGAAGCCCTGCACGCCGCCGCGCTTGAGCTCCTGTCCGAGGGAGGGCCCCTTCTCGGCCAGCGCCAGGATGCGGCCGAGGATGCCGAGGCTTTCCAGGGTGACCGCGGGCTTTGCCGGCGGAGCGGCCTTCCGCGCCTTGCCCCTCTTCGGCGACGGTTCCGGGGGAGGAGGAGGCGGCGCGCCGCCCAGCGTGAGGAAGAGCAGGTTGTCCTTGATGGCCGCCTGGGCCGCCTCGCCGAACCGGAAGACGGTCGCGCCGCCCAGCTCGACGCGCTCGCCGGTGCCGCGCCCCTCGGTGTCGGGCCGCGCCTTGAGGGCGCGCTCGAGCACCGCCTGCACGGTGGCGGCGTTGGTGAGCTGCGCCGCGACCACGAAGGCGGACTTGTCGAAGGAGCCCACCTCCTCGCCCATGATGGCCTCGATGAGCGAGGTGGCGTCGAGGTAGACGGCGACGCCGACGTTGCCGGCAAACGAAGGGATCAGGTCTTTTTCCAGATCGAGGCCGGTGGTCTCCTGCACCCGGTCGCGCAGGCGGGCGGCGTCGGCGCCGGACATGCGCGAGAGCTCCTTCCAGAGCGCGTCGGGGGCGGCCGAGAGGCGCAGGTAGGCCGAGGCGCCCGGGGGCAGCCGGCCGGCCAGGTCGGGCGGATCGCGCTGCGGCTTGAAGGCCGCCACCAAAGCGTCGCCGGTCAGGTTCTTCAGCTGCGAGAAGATGCGGAACTGGAGCAGCTCCGGGTTCTCGAGGACGGCGAAGGCGGAGCCGCCCAGCTCGCCTCCGTAGCGCATCCCGCCGGCCCCGTCGGCCGCCTTCGAATAGAAGATGGCGTCGCCGGTGCCGATGTGGCGCACCGCGCCCCGGAAGCCGGCGTCGGCGGAGAGCCCCGCGTCGGGCGCAAGCGCTGCCACGCCCTGGAGCGCCAGCAGCGGATCGGTGGCGCCCGCCGTGCGCAGGTAGAGGTAGCCGTAGCGCTGCAGCACGCCAACCCTGTCGCCGGCGGCGTTCTGGCCGAGCAGCACCGGCGTGCCGTCGGGAAGCTTCGCCTCGGTCAGCTGGAAAGCGCCGCCGCCGTAGCGGCCCACCGCCTTCTGGCTTGCCAGGAGCCGCCGCGCCGCTTCCAGCGACTTCGCCTCGTCGAGGATGCCGGCCGCCAGCACCAGCGCCTCCGCATCCTGCGGCACGGTGAAGAAGGCGAAGCCCTTGGCCGGATCGAAGCCGCTGGCCTCGGCCGCCTTGGCGTCGAGCACTTCGAAGCCCGCCGCCTCGCTGACGGTCCGCGCCACCTCGTCGAAGAAGCCGCCCAGGCCGAGCTTGCCGGCGACCTGCCGGTGGAGCGGAACCTTCGCCCAGGGCGTCGGCAAGAGCAGGGCGGCGCGGACGTCGCCCGGCACCGCCATGGGCAGCGCGCGCAGGCTGGCGACCACGTGGGTGCGCCCGGTGCGGGTCTTGCCGTCTTTGTCCTGGATGGTCTCGACGATGGTGTAGACGCCGGCCCGCAGGAAGGCGTGGCGGACGCTTTTGCCGGTGGCGGGCGGAGTGCCGTCGCCGAAGTCCCAGATCACCTGCGAGCCCTCGGGCAGCTCGGCCGCTTCGCTGAAAGTGAGCGGCGCTCCGGAGGTGCAGGAGCGCTCGTCGGGAGGCGTGGGCGCGACGCGCTTGATGCAGGAAGAAGCGAGGACGGCCGCTACGCCAAGGAGCAGGCGGTTTCGCATGGCGCTCCTCTACCACAGCGCGCGGCCGGTGCGCTGTTGACAGGTTCCCCTCCGCTCGTTACATCTTTCACAAGATTTTGAAAGTTCTGAGGAGAGGCTGAGCATGGGTGCGATCTCGTCGGCGGGCCTGGCGGAGCTGCAGGAAGCGGCAGCGCAACCCGAGGCCCGTCCCTCGGCGGCGCAGCTGCTGCCCACCGCGCAGGCGCTGGAGGGGATCCCGCGCCTGGAGCGGATGCTGCTCGCCGCCGCGCTGACCGCGCCCCGGGGGCTGAAGGGAGCCGCCGCCGACCTGGTCCGTGCCGGCGGCAAGAGGGTGCGGCCGCTCCTGGTCCTGCTCTCGGCGCGGGCGGCGGCCCCGGGCAGGCGCTCCCGCGGCAGGGTGGCGCTGGCGCTGACAGCGGAGCTGGTGCACTCGGCGACGCTGCTCCACGACGACGTCATCGACGACGGCCTCACCCGCCGCGGCCTGCCCGCGCCCCGCACCGCCTACGGCAACGCCGTCTCCGTGCTGGCGGGCGACTGGCTGCTGGCCGCCTCGCTGGACCTGGCACTGCGTTCGCGGGCCAAGGGCGCGGTCGAGTCGCTGGTGCGCACGCTGCGGCGGCTGGTCGAGGGCGAATCGCGGCAGCTGGCGCTGCGGGGCTCGACGGACTTCACCGCCGACGACGCCCTGCAGATCGCGCACCTCAAGACCGGCTCGCTCTTCGCCTTCTGCGGCGAGGCGGGCGCGCTGGCGGCCGCGGCTCCCGAGAACGTCCGCGAGGCGCTGCACGAGTTCGGGCTGCGGGCGGGGTCGGCCTTCCAGATCGCCGACGACCTGCTCGACTTCGAAGCCGACGCCGCCACGCTGGGCAAGGCGGTCCTCGCCGACGTGACCGAAGGAAAGCCTTCGCTGCCCCTGGCCATCGCCCTGAAGCGCCTGCCCCCGTTGCGCGAGGAGATGGCCGCGCTCTTGCGGGGGCTCCCCGAGGACGAGCTGCGGGTGCGGACGCGGGCCTTCGCGCAGCGGCTCGCCCACACCGGCGCGCTGGGGGCGGCCCGGCACATCGCCGAGAAGGAGCGCGACGCGGCGCTGGCTGCCCTCCAACTCATTCCCGAGAGCCCCACCCGCGAACTGCTCGCACAGGTCGCCCGACTGCTGCTCTCCCGGTCGCATTGAACAACGGCTTCAAGCGCACCGCGGAGGCGCGGAGGGCGCGGAGCAAGGGATTTGGTTGGTCCGAGTCGACGCCACGCCCGGGCAAAGGCGCCGCCGCCGCACCAACCCAAAAAGACCGCGTCCTCCGCGCCTCCGCGGTGTGCCTTTGCTTTTTGGATTTTGAAGCAACTGGGTGACCTATGAAGGAGATGGAGCTCTTGAACGAAGTCGCCGACGCCGTCGGCTCGCTGATGGAGTTCTGGGGCTTCAAGCGCGTCATGGGCCGCATCTGGGCCCTGCTCTACCTGCGCGGCGAGCCGCTGGTGGCCGCCGAGGTCTGCGAGCAGCTGGCCATCTCCACCGGCGCCGCCTCGATGGCCCTCGCCGAGCTCGAGCACTGGGCCGTGGTCCGGCGCTCGCGCAAGCCCGGCGACCGGCGGGAGTACTTCGAGGCGGAGACCGACATCTGGAAGATGATCTCCCGCGTCCTGCGCGAGCGGGAGCTGCTGCAGATCGAGCGGGCGCTGGAGATCTTCGACCGCGCCCGCGAGCAGCTGCAGCGCTCGGGCGCGCCGGGAGAGCAGGCGCGGCTGCTGCAAGTGTCCGAGCGTATCGGCAGGCTCGCCGACCTGGCGCGGCTGGGCCGCTCGCTGGTGGGAGTCATCGTCCAGCAGGGCAAGGTGGATCTCAGCCCGCTGATGCGCTTCGCCAGCGCCGCCGCCGGGCGGGTGCGAAAGGCCTAGAACTCGAGGGCGAGGCCGAACCGCCAGGCGCGGTCGCTGAGGATGAGCGCGCCCGCCGTCAGGTCGGTGCCGGGCTTGGTCCTGTGGAAGTCGTCGAGGTGGGTCCAGCCGTACTCGGCGAAGAGCGAGGTCCGCTGGATGCCGGTGTCGACGTAGGCCTCCCGCGCCAGCTCCGGATCGATGGCGTCGAGGTTGACGGCGAAGCCTATGGCGGTGGTGTAGCCCCAGGTCCAGCCCGAGCCGCGCCCGCCCTGGGTGGCGTCCCTGGAGACGGCGCCGGTCCCGGAGAACGACGCCCAGAGCGCGCGCATCAGCCCCGCCTGCGCGTAGGGAATGAGGGGAAAGCGGGGGAAGTGGTCGGCCAGCCAGTCGAAGCGGTAGGTGCCGATGACGCCGAAGGGGAGGACGTCGAGCAGCGCGGTGTCGCTGGAGGTGGTCCGGGTGTCGGCGGTCAGGCCCTTGCCGAAGTTCTGCCAGTACCCCGCGGTGGCCCCGACCAGGAACGACCCGAACGGATGCCAGACCTCCCAGTCCGCCTCGAGCTGGTAGCGCAGCGGCGCGCGGCCGTGGAAGATCTGGCGGTAGGGACGCTGGTCCGAAGGCAGCCCCGCGAAGGCCGACTCGGAGTCGACCTTCGGATCGTAGCGATCGATCTTGAAGGCGAAGAGCAGCTTGCGCGCCGGCCGCTCGGAGGCGCGCCACTCGGCCCGCGCGCCCGGGGCGAGCAGCGCCCCCACGACCAGCAGCGCCACGCCGCCGCGCGCCTTCTTCCGCCGGCGCGCGAGGAGCCCGACGAGGAGCACCAGCGCCGCGATCCAGGTGGCCGCTCCCGCCGACGCGCAGCCGCGCCCGCCCGCCGCGCTGCCGCCCTCGTCGCGGTAGAGGTTGTAGAAGTCGAGGATGTGCTTGGGCGTGCCGCTGGCTCCCGGCGACGGAGTCGAGACGTTGCCGTAGCTGTCGTTGGCGACCACCTGCACCGTGTAGGCGACGTCGTTCAGCAGCGTGGTGCCGTCGTCGGTCTTCTGCACGTCGGCGCTGGTGACGGCGCTGACGCGGTCGGCGTACTTCGCGAGATCGAGGCCGGCGTCGGCGGCGAGCACGTGGACATCGTAGGTGGCGATCTTCTCCGCCGCGTCGCCCGCGCTCCAGCTGACTTTCAGGTGCTGGTCGCCGGGGGCGATGACGAGGCCGGTCGGCGGGGTCGGGCTGGCGGTGGCGAAGTTGACCGGGATGCTGGCGAAGGCCGGCGTGCCGCCGGTGGTCGAGGTCGAGCGGAGCTGCACGCAGTAGTAGGTGGTGTACGGATTCGACGACTTGCGGTCGGTGTTGTCGCAGCCGCCCGGAAACGAGCCGCCGTCGGCCTGGTCGAGGATGAGGGTGCTGGCCTTGACCTGGTCGTTGCCGGTCTGCCCCTGGCTGGGCGCGACCGCGCTGGTGTCGGGCGCGGAGACGGCGCCGTTGCTGCTGCACGCGCTCGTGCTGCGGGCATGGATGACGTCGACCTCTTCTGCCACGGTCGGGTGGCCGGCGCCGACGTCCCAGTTGAAGTTGATCACCTGCGTCTTGCAGGCGTCGCGGCCGATGTAGATCTGCGGCGTGGTGCCGCTGCTCAAGTCGCTGTGGAGCGTCACCGCCTGCGCGCCGGCGGCGAGCGGGAACAGGAGCGCGGCGAGGAGAAGGCGCATGTGGCCGCGCTGTATAGCAAGAGAAGGGCCAGAGAGGCAGGCCTCAGGCTTCAGGCTTCAGGCTTCAGGCCGGTGGGCCCGCTGACAAAATGTCAGCGGCGCCTAGGAGGCCGAGGACAAGCTGTCAGGGTAGTCGCGCGCGAGGAGCTCCGCGATTTGCACGGCGTTGGTGGCGGCGCCCTTGCGCAGGTTGTCGGAGACGACGAAGAGGGCCAGCGTGTTCGGCCCCGACAGGTCGGTGCGGATGCGGCCCACCAGCGTGGCGTCGTCGCCCGCGCCGAGGACCGGCATCGGGTAGACGTGCTGGGCAAGGTCGTCGACCACTTTCACGCCCGGGGCCTTGCGCAGGATCTCGCGCGCGGCGTCGGGCGAGAGCGGCTTTCCGAAGGTCAGGTGGGCCGCCTCCGAGTGGCAGAAGAAGACGGGCACGCGCACGCAGGTGGCGGAGACGAGCAGCTCGGGCAGGTGCATGATCTTGCGACTCTCGTGCACCAGCTTCATCTCCTCGTCGGTGTAGCCGTTGCCCGCGTCCTTGCCGATCTCCGGCAGCAGGTTGAAGGCGATGCGGTGCGGGAACTTCTCCGAGACCAGCTCGCCCAGGTTGAAGAGCGCGCGCGACTGCGTCTCCAGCTCGTCGATGCCCTTCTGCCCGGCGCCGGAGACGCTCTGGTAGGTGGCGACGATGACTTTTTCGAGGCCGGCCGCGTCGTGGAGCGGCTTCAGAACCACGACCAGCTGGATGGTGCTGCAGTTGGGGTTGGCGATGATGCGCCGGCCGCCCGGCCTCACCGCCAGCTCGACGTCGCGGGGGTTCACTTCCGGGACCACCAGCGGGCAGTCGGGCTCCATGCGGAAGGCGCTGGAGTTGTCGATGACCACCGCCCCGGCGCGGGCGGCGTGGGGCGCGAACTCCTTCGAGACGGCGGCGCCCGGCGAGAAGAGCGCGATGTCCACGCCCTTGAACGAGTCGGGCCCGAGGCGGCGGACCACCACCGCGTCGTCGCGGAACTCGAGCTTCTGCCCGGCGCTGCGCTCGGAGGCGAGCGGGATCAGCTCCGCGACGGGGAAGTCGCGCTCCTCGAGGATATTGAGCATCTCGCGCCCGACGGCCCCCGTCGCGCCCGCGATCGCCACCCTGAACTTCTTCATCGGATCAACCTTTGACTGGAAAGCCCTGCACGTAGTCCGGCGCGAGGGCGAAGCACGACTGCGCATCGTAGTCCGCCCCGCGCAGGCGCGCGAGGCAAAGTCGCGCCACGTTGCGCGCGGGAGGGGCGCCGCGCAGCAGGTTCTCCTTGAAATCGGCGGCCAGGACGATGCGCACCGGCCCCTGCGGCTCGCCGCCCAGGAAGGTCTGGAGGAACAGTTCTCCCTTGCGCGCCTCGGTCGCCGCGTGCACCCGGCCCGGGGCCTCGAGGGCGAGCGCCTGCAGGCTGGAGGCGCCGGCCAGGGGCAGCCGCCGCGCGTAGGCCAGCGCCTTGGCAGCCGCCAGCCCGACGCGCAGGCCGGTGAACGACCCCGGCCCGACGCCGACCGCGATGCCCTGCACGCCTTCCAGATCGCCCAGCGCCTCGGGCAGCACGTCGCCCGCCTTGAGGGGCGGCGGGATGGCCTTCTCCCAGACGAGGCCTTTCTCGCTGTCGAAGAGCGCGCAGGTGGTGGTGGAGGTCGAGGTGTCGAGGGCGAGGACCCTCACTCGAACCACTTCCGCATGGCGTCATTGCGGAACGCGTAGAGCATGAGCGTCAGCAGGAGCGCGATGCCGACCACGTTGGCCACCTCGCGGAAGCGCAGCGAGAGCGGGCGGCGGCGGATGGCCTCGATGAGCGCCGAGAGCACGTGGAAGCCGTCCAGCACCGGCACCGGCAGCAGGTTCATGATCCCGAGCACGACGCTGATGGCGGCCATGGTGACGATGAGATCGCGCCAGCCCGACTCCGCCGCCTTGCGGGCGACGTCGGCGATCATGAGCGGCCCGCCGATGGCGCGGCTGGAGATGCGCCCGGTGATCAGCCGGGAGATGCCCAGCGCCTGCGCCCGCACGAAGCTGCCGGTGTTGAGCACCGCCCGGCGCAGCGCGTCCGGCAGGGTGTACTGGACGCGGATGTACTGGCCGTCGGCGAAGCTGTTCAGGTCGGGGAGCGCGCCCAGGTCGGGGACGTCCTGCTGCACGCCGGTCTCGTCGCGCTCCTTGCGCAGGTGCTGG
>JAYWAJ010000514.1:0-8288 GCA_043782525.1 Deltaproteobacteria bacterium
TCGGCGGCCAAGCTCGGCCTGCGGGTCGCCGCCGGGCACGGGCTCGACTACTGGAACGTGCAGCCCATCGCCCGCGTCGAGGAGATCACCGAGCTGAACATCGGCTACGCCATCGTCTGCCGGGCGGTGCTCACCGGGCTCGAGCGCGCGGTGCGCGACATGAAGGAACTGATCCAGTGAGCGGGCGCGCCGGCGCTGCCGGGGGCCGCCGATGAGGCTGCTCACCGCCGCCGAACAGCGCGAGCTCGATCGGCTGGCCGCCTCCGAGGCCGAGCTGCCGACGCGGGTGTTGATGGAGTCGGCGGGAGCGGCGGTGGCCCGGGCGGTGCTCGCGTCGCAGCCGCGCGAGTTGCAGCCGCGCGAGGTGGTCGTCTTCTGCGGGCCGGGCAACAACGGCGGCGACGGATCGGTGGCGGCGCGGCTGCTGCGCGAGGGCGGCCTCAGCAAGGTGTATACCTGGTATACTCGACCGCCGGAGCAGCTCCGGGGGGACGCGGCGCTGGCCGCCCAGGCCTGGCTCTCGTCGAGCGGCGGGCAGGCGGAGCGCGCGCTGCGCGGCGGACCGGGCCTGGTCGTCGTCGACGCGGTCTTCGGCAGCGGGCTCTCGCGGCCGCCCGAGGGAGCCGAGGCGGAGGCCATCCGCGTCCTCAACGCGGCGCGCGAGCAGGGCGCGCAGGTGATCGCCGTCGACGTGCCGAGCGGGGTCGAGGCGGACACGGGCGCGGTCTATCCGGTCCACCTGGCGCGCGCCGACCTCACCGTGACCTTTCACGCGCCCAAGCGCGGGCTCTACCTGCATCCGGGCGCGGAGTGCGCCGGGCGCATCGAGGTGGCGGACCTCGGCATCCCGCGCGCGCTGGAGGAGAAGTTGCCGGGCCCCGCCTGCGAGCTGCTCGACGAGGAGTGGGCGCGGGCGATGCTCCTGCCGCGGCCGCGCAACGCGCACAAGAACGACTTCGGCCATGTGCTGGTCGTCGCCGGATCGCCGGGGAAGTCGGGCGCGGCGGCGCTGGTCTGCGAAGGAGCGCTGCGCGCGGGCGCGGGGCTGGTGACGCTGGCGGCGCGGCAGGAAGTCCTGCCGGCGCTCTTCGCGCTTCCGGAGGTGATGACGCTGGCGCTGCCGGGCGACGGTCCCCTCGGACTGCGCGACCTCGAGGTGCTCCGTCCCGCGCTCAAGGACAAGACCGCGCTCGCCATCGGGCCAGGAATGGCGCGTGGCCCGGAGACGGCGGCGCTGATCGGCGAGCTTTTGGCGGCGCTGCCGGGCGACTGCGCCTCGGTGCTCGACGCCGATGCCCTCAACGCGCTGGCAGAGAGCCGCGAGCAGATCGCGGCCCTCTTCTCCAAGGCCCGCGTCCGCCCGCTCCTCACGCCGCACCCGGGCGAGTTCGTGCGGCTCACCGGCGAGGACACCGAGCGCATCCTCGCCGAGCGGGTCGAGGCGGCGATGCGGGCGGCGCAGCGGTTCTCCGCCTGCATCGTCCTCAAGGGATCGCACGCGGTGGTCGCCGATCCCGAAGGCACCAGCGCCATCTGCGCCGCGGGAAATCCCGGCATGGCCACGGCGGGCGCGGGCGACGTGCTCACCGGCATCGCCGCGGCGCTGCTGGCGCGGCGGGGCGGCGCGGGCGGCACCGGCGAGCGGGCGCGGCTGGCGGTCTTCCTCCACGCCTTCGCCGGGGATCTGGCGGCGGCGGAGATGGGCGAGACCTCGCTCATCGCCACCGACCTGGCGCGGGTCGGCCTGCCGCGCGTCTTCCGCCGCTGGGGACGATGAGCGCGCTCTTGCTGAAGTCGCCCGCCGCGACCCGCAAGCTCGGCCTGCGCCTGGGCGCCGTGCTCGAAGCCTTTGATTTCGTCGCCCTCACCGGCGACCTCGGCGCCGGCAAGACGGCGCTAGTGAAGGCCATCGCCGAAGGCGCCGGCGTCACCGACCCGGCCAGCTCGCCGACCTTCGCGCTCGTCAACCTCTACCGCGGCGGGAGGGTGCCGCTGCAGCACCTCGACCTCTACCGGCTGGGCGGCCCGGCCGACCTCTTCGCGCTCGGATTCGACGATCTCCTCGCCGAGCCGGCCGCGACGCTGTGCGAGTGGGCCGACCGGGCGCTGGAGGCGCTGCCGCAGGATCGCCTCGAGATCGCGCTGGAGCACGCCGGACCGCGGGCGCGGCGGGCGCTCCTGACGGCGAGAGGACTGCGCGGCGAGCAGCTGCTCAGAGCAGCGATGTCACGCTGAGCCGCAGCTCCGCGTCCACCGCCACCAGCGAGTCCTCGGGCAGCAGCCGCCAGTCGCGCTCCCCGCCGAGGGGCGGCTCGCCGGGATCCTCGCTGGCGATGGCCACGTACTCGCAGCGGCCGGCGGCGTCGGGCGGGGGCGAGGAGATGAACAGCGTCCGTCCGCGCCGACAGGCGAGCAGGAGCCGCCCGTCGGTGGCGAGGAAGGTCGTGCTGGCGGGCTTCTCCGCCGGCTCCACGATGGCCCGGACCAGCGCCACCGTCTCGACCAGCGCCGCCGAGGCCGAGGCGACGTCGGCGCGCTCGAGGTCGCAGCGCAGCCGCAGCCGCGTCAGGAAGACGAGGAAGCAGCGCTCGCTGTCGGTCTCGCCGCGCAGCCCTTTGCGCAGCGCCGGTTCAATCTCCTCCTCCAGCCGCGCGCGCGCCGCTTCCCAACCGTGCAGCGTGCCGTTGTGCGCGAACAGCCAGCGGCCGCGCTGGAAGGGATGCGTATTCTCCTCGCAGATGCCACCGACGCTGGCCTTGCGGACGTGGGCCACCACCGTCTGGGCGGTGACGAACTGCGAGAGCTTCTCGAAGTCCTGATCGCCGTGCGCGGGCGTCAGGCTGCGCACCACCCGGGGAGTGCCGTCCTCGTACCAGCCGAGGCCCCAGCCGTCGGGATGCTCGCGGCTCTGCACCCGCAGGGCGTTGGCCCCGTGGAACAGCTCGTGCGAGACCCCAGAGGGCGACCGCGTCCGCGAGCCGAAGAGGCGACACATGCGGGCATTGTATAACTTTCTTTTGGAAGCGCCGCTGCTTGCGTGGGAGGATGTAGCCCGATGCTGGCCGCACTGGCAGCGCTGGTCCTCGCGGCCGGCACCGCTCCTCCCGCGCGCGACACCCGACCGGTGGTGGCGCTCTTGCCGCTGCGCCCGCTGGGGGTTCCGCCGGAGCTGGTCCGGGCCCTCCAGACCACGCTGCACAACGAGCTCGCCAACCTGCCCGAGGCCCGGCTGGCCAACGAGAAAGACGTCGCCGATCAGCTCCACCACGAGACCGACTGCGAGGCGAAGATCACCTGCGCGGCGCTGGCGGCGGGGAGGGCGGGAGCGAGGCAGCTGATCATGGGCACCGCCAGCCAGCTCGGCGACGCCTTCATGATCGACCTCAAGCTCATCGACGCGCGGTCGGCGCAGGAGCTGGGCCGCTCGACGCACCCGGTCTCCGGCTCGCAGGACGCGCTCATCGACGTGCTGCGCGAGGCGGTGGTGCAGCTGCTGGCGCCGGGGCGGTTCGTCGGGGCCATCCTCATCGAGGTGCCGGGAGTTCCGGGGGCGCTCCTCTACGTCGATGGCAAGGCCGCCGGCACCACGCCGCTGACCAACCCCATCGGGGGGCTCGCGCCCGGTCCGCACACCGTGCGGGTGGTGGCCGAGGGCCGCGCCCAGGAGGCGAGCGCCTTCGTGGACGTGCGCTTCGGCGCCACCACCGAGGCGCGCATCGAGCTGCAGCCGCTCTTGGCCACGGTGCCGGCGGCAGCGCTGCCCGGTCAACCGCTGGCCAACGACCACCGCAAGCCCTGGATGCGGCCGGCGGCGCTGACCGCGCTGGGCCTGGGCGCCGCCAGCGCAGTGGTGGCCATCGCCTTCCACGCCAAGGCCTACGCGACCGCGGGAGACCTGAACCGGCGCGAGTCGCTGAACCAGCTGCAGCCCGGCGACGCGGCGGCGTACCGCGACGTCGAGAGCGACACCCACCTCGCGCGCGGGTTCTACGTCACCTCGGCCATCCTTGCCGCGGCGGGCGCGGCACTGCTCTATTGGGACCTGCGCAGCGGAGGATTTCGCTTCTAGGTCGCGGGGGGGCTTTGGCAATACCGCTGCTCATCGAGCTGAAGCGACGGCGCGTGATCCGCGCGCTGATCGGCTACGCCGTCGCCGCCTTCGCCGTGCTGCAGATCATCGAGCCCATCATGCACGGGCTGCATTGGCCCGAGGCGGTGCTCAGCTGGGTGGTGGTGGGGCTGGCGGCCGGCTTTCCCATCGTGGTCGGGCTCGCCTGGATCTTCGACGTCGGCGCGGGCGGCCTCGAGCGCACGCCGTCGTGGGAAGCCATGCGCGGGCCGCGTCTGGCGCTGGTGCTGGCCGCCATCGGTGCGCTCTCGGCGGCGCCGGGCCTGCTCTACTACTTCGTGGTGCGCAGCCGCCCGGCCGAGACCCGGGCGGCGCCCGACGCCTCCATCGCGGTGCTGCCCTTCGTCAACCTCAGCTCCGACAAGGAGCAGGAGTACTTCTCCGACGGCATCGCCGAGGAGATCCTCAACGCGCTGGCGCAGGTGAAGGGCCTGCGGGTGATCGGCAGGACCTCGTCCTTCTCGATGAAGGGCAAGAACGAGGACCTGCGCGCCATCGGCCTGCAGCTCAACGCCGCCAACCTCCTCGAGGGCAGCGTGCGCAAGGCGGGCAAGCGGATGCGCATCACCGCCCAGCTCATCGAGGCCGCCGGCGGATCGCACCTCTGGTCGCAGCAGTTCGATCGCGAGCTGACCGACGTCTTCGCGGTGCAGGAGGAGATCGCGCAGGCGGTGGTGGCGGCGCTCAAGCTGAAGCTCCTGCCGGCGCCCCGCGAGGAGCAGCGCGCCCTCAATCCGGAGGCGCACGACCTGCTCCTCCTCGGGCGCGCCTTCATCGCCCGCGGCGCCGGCGATGCGTACGATCTCGCGGTGCAGGCGCTGCGCAAGTCGGTTGCGCTCGAGCCCGGCTACGCGCCGGCCTGGGCCGCGCTGGCGCAGGCGCTCTACTGGGCGGCCGATCAGAAACCGACCGAGTACAAGCCCGAGGTGGAGTGGCCCAAAGGGCAGGCGGCGGCGGAGAAGGCGATTGCGCTCGCCCCCGACCTGTCCGACGGCTACACCGCGCGCGCTCTCTATCGCGTCGCCGTCATCAAGGACTGGGAAGGCGCCCAGGCCGATCTGGAGCGGGCCCGCACCCTCAATCCGGGCAACGCCGACATCCTCCTGCACTACGCCTGGCTGCTCGGGGCGCTGGGCAGGTTGCCCGAGGCGATCGCCACCCTGCAGAAGGCGACCGCTCTCGATCCGCTCTCCGCCGAGAGCTGGGCGCGGCTGAGCGGCTTCTATCTCGGCACCGGGCAGCTCGACCTCGCTGAAACCACGGCGAGGCGCGGTCTGGAGATCTCCCCCGAACAGGCGCGGGCGGCGCGGAACCTGGGCTTCGCCTTGATGCTGGCGCACCGCCTGCCCGAGGCGCGCGCGGCATTCCACCGGTCCAGCAACCCGCTCTTCATGCGCATCGGCGAAGCGATGTTGGAGCACACGCTGGGCCACCCCGAAGAGTCACAGCGCGCGCTCGACCTCATCCTCGCCCAACCCTCCCGCATGCAGGCCAGCTACCAGATCGCGCAGGTCCACGCCTGGCGCGGCGAAGCGGACCTCGCCTTCGAGTGGCTGGGCCACGCGGTCGAGCACCAGGACGCGGGCCTCAACTACCTCAAGTATGATCCGGTCATGCGCGGCGTGCGTGGCGACCCGCGCATGGCGGCGATCCTGCGCAGGCTGAAGCTCCCGCCGGACTGAAGATCAAGGCCCGCGCTACTCCCGCACCGCGACACCTGCGTCTCGGCCAGCTCGCGCCAGTCGCCGCCGCGCACCCGGGGCGGCGGCGGCACGAAGGCGGCGGGCGGCGGAGTCGGCCTGGTCGGTCCAGGCCCGGGCGGCGAGGAGCAAAAGGCCGGCGGCAAAGAGGATGGGCAGGGCGAACTTGAACAGGCGCATGAACTCTCCCGAGGCGGCGCATCTGCGGCGGACGGCAGGAAACCTGCCATCGGTCGGATGCCGTGCTAGCCTCCGCCCAAGTTGTCGATCCGGAGGGACTTGATTTGAACCGGCGCGCCGCCCTGATCCTCTTCGCCGTCCTCGCTGCGGCCGGCTGCCGGCGCGCCACGGGCCGGCCCGACGCCAACTACCAGAAGGCGTCGCGCATCTACCAGCAGCTCTATGTCACCCAACTCGACGACGCCTACGGCGACCCGAAGATGGACGAGGTGCTCGCCCTCTTGCAGCAGGTCGACGCCAACTCGCAGGACGGCGAGGCCGCCAGCGCGATGATCGGCGCCATCCAGCACGGCCGCGAGGAGCTGGCCAGGTCCCGCGCCGCCCGGGAGAAGAGGGCCGCCGCCGCGCAGGTGGTGGCGCCATCCGTCGAGATCGACCCGCGCAAGATCCTCGCCGCCAGCGCGCCCGACGCCGGGCCCGCGCAGGATCCCTATGGCCCCGGCGCCTCGGTGGCCGAGATCAACAGCGGCACCGGCGGCTGCCTGAGCGGCTACGAGCCGTTCAACGAGAATGGCACCGGCGTCAGCGGCACCGTCTATCGCCTGGTGCCGGGTCCGGGCTGCGCCGGCAAGCTGCCGGGCTACGTCGGGCAGGCCGTGCTGGTCGTCAACGGCCGCATCTACCGGCGCCTCGTCGATCCGAATCCTTCCATCGTCGCGCCGCCCCCGCCCGCGGCTCCTGTCGACGCAGGGCCGCCGCCGCAGGCGCCTGTCCGTCCGCCCGCTCCGTCCCCTGCGGCAGCGCAGGATGCCGGCGAGCCCGAGGTCCAGATGGTCATTCCCGGCCTGCCGCAGCCCGGCGCCACGCCGCCTCCCGCCGAGCCGCAGCGATAGCGGACGGGCGCGGTCCCTGCTACACCACGCAGCCCGATGGCCGAGCTCTCCTATACGCTGCTGCGCCTGCTTCCCAAGAACACCTTCAGCCGCGCCGTCGGCGCTGCCTGCCGGCTCCACGCGCCCGCGCCGGTCCTGCGCGCCGCGATCCGGGCCTTCGCCAGGAAGTACGGCGTCGATGCCAGCGAATCCGAGCGGCCTATCGACCAATACCCGACCTTCACCGAATTCTTTACCCGCCGCCTCAAGCCGGGCGCGCGTCCGATCGCGCCGGGGGCGCTCTTGCCGGTCAGCCCGGTGGACGGCACCGTCGGCGAGCTGGGCGCGATCACCGCCGGCCGCGCCTACCAGGCGAAGGGCAAGGACTACACGCTGGCGGAGCTGATCGGCGGGCCTGCCGCCGAGGAAGACGCGGCGCAGTTCGCGGGCGGAAGCTTCTGCACCATCTATCTCGCCCCCTGGAACTATCACCGCATCCATGCGCCGCTGGGCGGCGCGATCACCGGATACGTGAACATGCCGGGGCAACTGTGGCCGGTGAACGCCGTCGGCGTGCGCAACGTCGAGAAGCTCTTCTGCGTCAATGAGCGGCTGACGACTTTCTTGAAGACGCCGCGCGGAGCCTGCGCCGTCGTCGCGGTCGGCGCCACCAACGTCGGCCGCATCCGCGCCGTCTACGACGACGTCGTCACCAACGCCCGCCGCACCCGCCAGCCGGCGCGGAAGATCTTCCCCCAGCCGGTGCCGGTGGAGAAGGGCGGCGAACTGGCCATCTTCGAGATGGGCTCCACCGTGGTGCTGCTCTTCGCGTCGGGCGTGAAGCTGGCCGCGCGCCTCGCTCCCGGGTTGCCCATCAAGCTGGGCGAGGCTCTCGAATGAGCCAGAAGATCCGCGGCGTCAAAGGCACGCGCGACGTGCTGCCCACCGAGACCTACGTGAAGGACGACGATCCCTGGGTGCGGATCGCGCACTATCACCTGGTCGAGCAGGCGGCCCGCGACCTCTTTCCCTTGTATGGATATCGCGAGGCGCGCACTCCCATCCTCGAGCGCACCGAATTGTTCGTCCGCGGCATCGGCGAGGTCACCGACATCGTCGGCAAGGAGATGTATACCTTCGACGACCACGGCGACCGCGTCTCCCTGCGTCCCGAGGGCACCGCCTCGATGGTGCGGGCCTACCTCGAGCACAACGTCAGCCAGGTCGAGCCGGACACCAAGTGGTGGTACCTCGGTCCCATGTTCCGCCGCGAGCGGCAGCAGCGCGGGCGGTACCGCCAGTTCACCCAAATCGGCATCGAAGCCTTTGGCAGCGCCGGGCCGCGGGTGGACGCCGAGCAGATCGAGCTGCTCGACCGCTGGCTGCGTGCCTTGGGCATTCCCTTTG
>JAYWAJ010000515.1:0-8284 GCA_043782525.1 Deltaproteobacteria bacterium
TCGAGGGCGAGCGCCCGGTCGAGCAGCGCCGCCACCACCGGGACGTCCCCCACCAGCTCGAGGTCGCGCTTGTTGGCGGCGATGGCGGCGGCCCAGGGCGCGAGCGTCCAGTAGACGAGCGCCACGTCCTCCTTCTGGAAACGCGCCGCCGCCTGCGCCGGAGCCTTGCGCAGCTCGTCCTCGGTGACGCCGCGCGCGAGCTTCATGCCCTCGAGCCCGTAGCCGCGCGCTCTCAGATAGAGCCTGCGCGCCCGGAGCAGCTCGGCAGCGGCGGCCTCGGGCGGCGCGCCCAACTCGGCGGGCTGCTGCACGAAGGCGAAGCCGTACTGGGTGAAGCCGCGCGCGAGGCCCAGCCGCAGGCCCACGTCGTCGGGCAGCTCGTCGGCGAGGGTCTCCATGGTCTTGAGCGCGAAGGGCACCGCGTCGCGGACCAGGTCGGGATCGTCGTCGCGGGCAAAGGCGCCGCCTTCGCCATTGGAGGAGAGCGCCGACGCGACCTGCTTGAGCGCGTACCGCTTCGGCGAGCAGGCGAGGAGGGCGAGGAGCAGGACCAACTTGATCGGGCGCAAGATGGCGCCAAGTGATATTGACGGCGACGCGGAAGTCAACCTTTGCATGACGACGGAGTCGACTTGGCCGAGCCCCGTGCCGCCGCACCGGTAGTCCCAGTCCCAGCGCATTCCGCGGCCAGCCACGTCGCCGGCGCTCCCGAGGCGCCGGGCGAGAAGCCGGGCGGGACCGCGCTCGAGCGCTGGCTGCTGGTCCTCATCGTCCTCACCATGGTCATCCTGCCCACGCTCGAGGCGGCGGTGCGGCGCCTGACCGGCTCGGGCGTGCCGGGCGCCGCCGTCTACACCGAGCACCTGACCCTCTGGGTCGGCTTCATCGGGGCGCTCCTCGCCACCGCGACCGGCCACCACCTCGCCCTCTCGACCGTCGACCTCTTGCCCGAGCGCTGGCGCAACTTCGCCCGCGCCTTCGGCAGCGCGGTGACCACGCTGGTCTGCGCGGTCCTCGCCTTCGCCTCGCTCGACATGCTGCTCGCCGACAAGGGCCGGGTCGACACTCTCGCGGGCGGCGTGCCCGAGTGGTGGTTCGAGATCATCATGCCGGTGGGCTTCGCCGTCATGTCGGTGCGCGCCGCCCGCATGGCGCCCTTCCGCAAGGCGAAGATCTTCTGCGGCGCCATCATCGCGGTGGTGCTGCCCTTCGTCGTCTCTCGCGTCCTCTTCGGCCGCGGCGCCGGCCTGGTCATGCCCGACGGCCCGACGCTCTTGCGTGGCCACAGCGGCCTGCTCGGCTGGCCCGGGTCGCTGCTGCTCTTTGCCTCGTTCCTGCTCGGGGCCCCCGTCTTCGTGGTCATGGCCGGCTTCGCGCTGCTGCTCTTCTTCCTAGCGGGGACGCCGGTCGCCTCGGTGCCGGCGGAGGCCTTCCGGCTGGTGGTCTCGCCGACGCTGCCGGCCATTCCGCTGCTGACCGTCGCCGGCTACGTGCTGGCGGAGGGCGGCGCGTCCAAGCGCCTGGTGGGCGCCGCGCAGGCCGTCTTTGGCTGGATGCCGGGCGGCCTCGCCATCGTCGCCGCCTTCGTCTGCGCCCTCTTCACGACCTTCACCGGCGCCAGCGGCGTCACCATCCTGGCGCTGGGCGGCATCATCCTTCCGGCGCTGATCAGCGAAGGATATCCGGAAGGCTTTTCGCTCGGCCTGGTCACCGCCTCGGGCAGCCTCGGCCTGCTCTTCCCTCCCTCTCTGCCCGTCATCCTCTACGGCGTGGTCGCAGGCGTCGCCATCGATCGCCTCTACATCGGCGGCGTGGTGCCGGGTCTGTTGATGATCGTGCTGGTCGCCGCCTACGGCGTCTACGTGGGCGTGAAGAGCAAGGCGCCGAGACCCCCGTTCGAGGCCCGCGCCGCCGGGAAGGCGCTCTGGGTCGCCAAGTGGGATCTGGGCCTGCCGCTGCTCATCATCGTTTCGGTGGCGAGCGGCTTCGCCACCATCGTCGAGTCGGCGGCGCTGGGCGCGGCCTACGCCATCATCGTCGAGCTGGCCGTGCACCGCGACGTGCATCCCATCCGCGACCTGCCCCGCGTCCTCGTCCACGCCTCGACGCTGGTGGGCAGCGTGGTCATCCTCCTCGGCGTCGCGCTGGGCATGACCAGCTACTTCGTCGACGCCGAGATCCCGACCCTGCTCCTCACCTGGGTGCAGGCGCACATCCACTCGCAGTGGGTCTTCCTGCTGGCGCTCAACGTCCTCTTGCTGGTGCTGGGCAGCGTGCTCGAGATCTACTCGGCCATCGTGGTGCTGGCCCCGCTCATCGCGCCGCTGGGCGTCGCCTTCGGCGTCGAGCCGGTGCACCTCGGCGTCGTCTTCCTCGCCAACCTCGAGCTGGGCTTTCTCTTCCCGCCGATGGGGCTCAACCTCTTCTTGAGCGCCTCGCGCTTCAACAAGCCCTTGCCGCTGCTCTACCGCAAGGCGTTCCCCTTCCTGGTGATCATGGCCATCGGCGTCCTGCTCATCACCTACGTGCCGGCCATCACCACCGGGGTGGTGGCGCTGATCAAGGGCGGGCCGTAGTCGCGCTGTGAGGCAGGGTGCCGCGCCGTGAGTGTGTCCGCTTTGCGGGGGTTCGGGTCTTTCTCCTGACCAGGATGTCCTGGCTTTCAAGGAGGAGACCCTTCATGCAGTCCCGATCGCTGTCCATTGCGCTTGCCCTGTCCCTCGCAGCCTGCGGAAATAGCGGCAGCGCCGTTTCCCGAAACAATGCGGGCACCGGAACGGCCAGCCTCCTCGTCAAGGCCGACATCGACGCGACCCCTTCCTCGACGGACCTGCAGGTCGACGTGCGCGACTCCGTCGGAAACGCGGTTTCGGGCGCGCTGGTGATCATCTCCAACCCGACCTGGGGCTCCCTCACGCTGGCGGAGTCGGGCGCGCCGTCGGGCCAGTACGTCGGCTCCAAGGTCGGGTTTCCGCCGGGCGACTTCGGCCTCAGCGTCACCGCGCTCCTTCCCAGCGGCCTCGCCGCCAACGTGCAGAACGTGGTGGTCGGAGGTCCGGGCGTGCACGCCATCAACGGGCCGGCGCAGAACGCCGTGGTTCCGAAGAACATGCTGTTGCAGCTCAGCTGGACCACGCCGTCGCAGGCCCTGGGCGTCACCATCAAGACCAGGAATTACGGACCCGCGGCGACCACCGACACCGGCTCCTTCACCATCCCCGGCCCCGGCAATCCGGCGAACAACAACCAGTCGCTGACCATTGCCCGCTACAACCAGGTCGATATCGCCGGCGGCCTGTCTGGCTCACGGCTACGCGTCACGGTCGAGTCTGTCGTGTCTCCATACTTCGTCCAATAGCGGAGGAGGCTAGCTGCCGCCCGGACCTTGGTGCTGGGCGGCGCGCTGCTGCGCCTTGATCATGGCGTCGTCGATGGCCGAGTCGCCCGCGTCGTTCTTGTCCTCGTAAGCGCAGACCCGCTCCATGCGGTTGGAGCCGGTCTCCTGCTCCATGTGGCAGCGCATCACGCCCTTGGGCTTCGGCTGGCCCTCGCTGCTGTACTGCGCCTCACCCTTCGCCGCCGTCTTCTGCTGTGGCTTCTGCGCGGCACAGGCCGCCGAGAGCGCGAAGAGCACCGCCATCACGTTGCGCGACATCCGTCCTCCTGGACTCGAGAAGGGCGGGATTCTACCCGGACAGTCCCGCCCGGCAGATTTCGGCTTTGTTTCTAGCCGCGTTTTTCCACCGGCAGGTAGTGGTTCTCCCGCGGCCCCGTGTAGATCTGGCGCGGCCGGCCGATCTTCGTCCCCGAGTCCTCGATCATCTCTTTCCAGTGCGCGATCCAGCCCGGCAGGCGGCCCAGCGCGAACATCACCGTGAACATGGCGGTGGGAATGCCCAGCGCCTTGTAGATGATGCCCGAGTAGAAATCGACGTTGGGGTACAGCTTGCGCTCGACGAAGTACGGGTCGCTGAGCGCCGCCTCCTCCAGCTCCTTGGCGAGGTCGAGCATCGGGTCGCGGATGCCCATCTGGCGGAGCACGTCGTCGCAGGCCTTCTTGATGATCTGCGCCCGCGGGTCGAAGTTCTTGTAGACGCGGTGGCCGAAGCCCATCAGCCGGGTGCCGCTCTTCTTGTCCTTCACCTGGTTGATGAACTCCTTGGCCGAGAGCTTCTTCTTGCTGATGTCCTCGAGCATCTCGACCACTTCCTGGTTGGCGCCGCCGTGCAATGGGCCCCAGAGCGCGCAGATGCCGGCGGAGATGCTGGCGAAGAGGTTGGTTTGCGCCGAGCCGACGATGCGCACCGTGCTGGTCGAGCAGTTCTGCTCGTGGTCGGCGTGGAGGATGAGGAGGAGGTTGAGCGCCTTCACCGCCACCGCGTTGGGCCGGTACTCCTCGGCCGGGACGGCGAACATCATGTGGAGGAAGTTGGCGCAGTAGTTGAGGTCGTTGCGCGGATAGACGAAGGGGTGTCCGATGCTCTTCTTGTAGGAGAAGGCCGCGATGGTCGCCAGCTTGGCGATGAGCCGGATGATGGTGATGTCGCGGAACTCGTCGGCCTTGGCGTTGAGCGCGTAGGGATAGAACGACGAGAGCGAGGTGACCATCGAGGAGAGGATGGCCATCGGGTGCGCGGTCATCGGGTAGCCGTCGAAGAAGCGCTTCATGTCCTCGTGGATCATCGAGTGGCGGGTGAGGAGGTGCTCCCACTTCTGCGCCTCGTCCTTGGTGGGCAGGTGGCCGTAGATGAGCAGGAAGGCCGTCTCGATGAAGGTGCTGCTCTGCCCCAGCTCCTCGATGGGGATGCCGCGGTAGCGCAGGATGCCCTTCTCGCCGTCGAGGAAGGTGATGGCGCTCTCCACCGAGGCCGTGTTCATGAAGGCCGGGTCGAGGGTGACGAGGCCGGTCTTGGCCCGCAGGCTCGAGATGTCGATGCCCCGCTCGCCCTCGCTGCCGGTGGTGACCGCCAGCTCGAGCTCCTGGTTGCCTGCGGTGATGCGAACGCTCTCTCCCACGGCCAGCTCCTTCTTGGTGAGTTCTCCGCGCGAGGCTCTCTCGCGCGGCGCGGCTCAAGAGTCAAGTACCGAGGCGGCCGAGCAGCGCGCAAAGCTCCGCCGGCGTCTCGCAGAGGTGGTCGGCCGCCGCCAGGGTGGAGGGGGCGCCCGGTCCCCACCCGACCGCGCAGGTGGGGACGCCGGCCGCCTTGCCCGTCGCGATGTCGACCGGAAGGTCGCCGACCATCAAAGCCTCCTCGGGTGTGATGCCGAGGCGGGCGCAGAGGAGCAGGAGGCCGCCGGGAGCGGGCTTGCGCGGCGCCTCGTCTCCTCCCAGCACCGCTGCGAAAGCGGCGCCGACGCCGAGCCCGTGGACGATGCGGCGCGCGAAGGCGCCGGGCTTGTTGGTGAGGACGGCGCGCAGGGCGGGCGGCGCCGCCAGGGCCTCCGCGATGCCGTCGAAGAGGCGCGTCTTGTCCAGCAGGCGCGCGCCGTACTCCTCGCGCCAGAGCGGCTCCGCCTCCGGATAGCGCGCCTGGTGGAGAGGACCGAGCGCGCGCCGGAGGAGAAGCTCCGCCCCTTCGCCGACGAAGCCCCACACCACGCGGTCCTCGTGGGTGGGGAGGCCCAGCCGCCGCAGCATCGCGTTGACGCTGTCGGTGAGGTCCGCGCGGGAGTCGACCAGCGTGCCGTCGAGGTCGTAGATGACGCCCCTCAGCCGTGCCATCGGCCCGGCCTGCGCGGACCAAACACGCGCTCGACATTGCCTGCCGCCGCCAGCACCCGGGCCTCGTCGCCGTGGCGACCGATGATCTGCAGTCCCATGGGGAGGCCCTCGCGCACGCAGGGGACCACGCAGCAGGGATGGCCGGTGAGGTTGGTGACGAAGGACACCGCGGCCAGCTGCGCGATCTTGGCCGTGTCGAGCTCGCCGTACGCCTGCGCGCCAGGATGCATCCTGGGCGGGAAGCAGCCGACGGCGGGACCCACCAGCACCTCGTATTTCTCCAGCAGCGCATCCAGCTCGCGCCGCATGCCGACGCGCACCTGGTCGGCGCGCTTGCGATCGCCCGCCGGCAGTCCCGCGCCCAGGTGCAGGATCATCCGCGTGTCCGGCGCGATCTGGGCGGCGTGGGCGCGCAGGTGCGGAGAACAGGTGCTCTGCGCGTCGGTGCCGACGATGATGAACTCGACCGCCGTCGCCCAGGCGCAGAGCGGCGTTGCGACGGCGGGCAGCTCGCCGAAGGCCTCCCGGGCGCCGGCGCGGGCGGCCTGCATCGCCTCCGGCTCGCCCCCCTCGAAGAAATCGCTGAGGAGCGCGGCGCTGCGGACCACCGCCGCACGATCGACGGCGCGGGCCGCGATCACCTCGAAGACCAGCCTCGCGTCCTCGACGGTCCAGGCCAGGGGGCCCGCGTGATCGAGGTCGAGGGTCAGCCCGGCCACCCCTTCCTGCGGCACTGCTCCATAGGTGGGCTTGAGCCCGACCAGGCCGTTGAGGGCGGCGGGGATGCGGATGCTGCCTCCCGCGTCGCTGCCGAGCGCGACCGGCGCGATGCCGCTGGCGACGGCGACGGCGCTGCCCGAGGACGATCCGCCCGGGATGCGCTGCGGATCCCACGGATTCACCGGCGTGCCGTGCCACGGGTTCACGCCCGTGGGCTGGATGCCGAACTCGTGCATGTTGGTCTTGGCGAAGACCACCGCGCCCGCGGCGCGCAGGCGCTGCACCAGCGGCGCGTCGTGCGGCACCGGCTCGGTGAGAAAGCGGGTGCCGTTGGTCGAGGGGAGCCCGGCGACGTCCATGCAGTCCTTGACGGCGACGCAGACGCCGTCGAGCGGCGAGAGCGGCTGGCCGCGCTGCCAACGGCCCTTGGCCGCTTCCGCCTCCGCGTGGGCGGCGGGGACGCGCCAGAGGATCGCCTTGTCCTCCTTGCCGCGGTCGGCGGCGAGGAGCGCCCGCGCGAGGGCGCGCACCGGATCGTCGCTGCCGTCGCGAAACGCCGCTGCCAGCGAGGCCACTCCCCTGGGCGTATGGGTCATGGTCGGTGTGCGTACCACAGGACGACGCCGCTTAACCTGCGCCCCTCCCGCGGGTCATCAGCGCAGACCGATTCAGGAGGCACTCATGAAGCTGACCCGTTTGATCCTTCCCTGCTGCACCATCGCCGCGCTGGTTGCCTGCGGCGGCAGCGCGCAGTCCACCGACACCTTCCGCGCCAACGCGCCGACCTTCGACAAGCTGGCCGTCACGCAGAACGACTCGGACAGCGCCGCGCCCATGGCGGACGCTCCGGCGGACACCGCCACGGCCCTCATCGCGCCCGACTGCCACCCGCACCTCTTCCAGCGGACCGGCGAGATCATCCACCGCGTCAACAAGCACTTCTTCAAGCTGGTCGGCCACGTCGAGGAGATGATCAGCGACAACCCCAAGCTCGCCAGCGGCAGCACCAAGACCTGGGAGAAGGTCAAGGAAGGCGTCGACCGCAAGTTCACCATGACCGCGGTGGCCAACCTCGACGGCTCCACCACCTACGACTTCGAGCTCGACGTGAAGAGCACCGCCAGCGCCACCGCCGAGTTCGTCAAGGTGATGAGCGGCTCGGTTACGCACTTCGGCCCCGCCGGGGAGCACGTCGCCGACGCCGGCCCCGCCGTCCGCGTCGAGGACAAGGGCAGCGTCACCTTCGACTACACCGCGCTCGCGACGGTGGTCACGACCGAGAAGGCGCGCGGCCAGATCACCGACACCTTCGACAACGTCCGCGACCCGATCAAGGGCGTGAAGCGCAGCGCCACCCTCGTCCTCACCGCCTTCCTCCCCGAGGACAACGACCCGCACGGCCCCCGCACCGGCAGCTACTCCTGGGAGCGCGAGCCGGGCGTCGGCGGCAAGTTCCAGTTCGACACCTCGGTGGTCCTGCTCTGCCCGGCCAACTCCACCAACCTCGCGGCCGACGTGACCACGGTCTCCCGCTGGTATCACTCCGCCGACGGCGTCCACGGCCGCAGCGACTCCAAGGCGACCGGCGGCCAGATCGCGGCGGGCAACTCCTGGCAGGCCGTGACCTGCGCCAAGGGCCAGACCACCTCGGCCCCGGCCGAGGGCTACTGGATGATGAAGCTCGAGGACGCGGGCGGCGCCACCGTGGCCGGCAGCGCGGTGCAGGACGGCTCGACCGCCTCGACCCCCTGCGACGCGGCGTTCGGCCCGGTGCCGAGCCTGACCAGCAGCGCCAGCGACTACAACTTCTCGGCGGCCGTGACCTTCCCCGGCGAGTGGTGA
>JAYWAJ010000516.1:0-8275 GCA_043782525.1 Deltaproteobacteria bacterium
CGAGGCGGTGGCGCAGGCGGAGCACCGCCTGGCCGAGACGCGGCAGCGGACGCTGCTCTTCATCGACGAGATCCACCGCTTCAACAAGGCGCAGCAGGATGCGCTGTTGCCGCACGTCGAGCGGGGGACCATCACCCTCATCGGCGCCACCACCGAGAACCCCTCGTTCGAGGTCAACTCCGCCCTGCTCTCCCGCACCCGCGTCTTCGCGCTGCGGTCGCTGGAGGAGGCGGACCTGAAAGTCCTGCTCGAGCGCGCGCTGCTCGACAAGGAGCGCGGCTTGGGCGGCGCGCTCCTGGCGGCGCCGGAGTTTCTCGCGCACGTCGCCCAGCACTCGAGCGGCGACGCGCGGCGGGCGCTCAGCGCGCTGGAGGTGGCGGCGGCGCGCGCCCGGGCGGAGCGGCGCGACCTGCTGGACGTGCGCGACGCCGAGGAGGCGCTGCAGCAGAAGACGCTCCTCTACGACAAGGGCGGCGACGCGCACTACGACACCGTCTCCGCCTTCATCAAGTCGATGCGCGGCAGCGATCCCGATGCCGCCGTCTACTACCTGATCCGCATGCTGGAGTCGGGCGAGGAGCCGCGCTTTCTGCTCCGCCGCATGGTCATCTTCGCCTCCGAGGACATCGGCAACGCCGACACGCGGGCGCTCTCGGTGGCGGTGGACGCGCTGCGCGCCTTCGAGCTGATGGGCCTGCCCGAGGGAGTCCTGCCCATGACCCAGGCAGCGGCCTTTCTCTCCTGCTGCCCGAAGAGCAACGCCGTCATCAAGGCCTACGGCGCGGCCCGCGCGGCGGTGCTCGAGAAGGGCCCGCTGCCGGTGCCGCTGAAGCTGCGCAACGCCCCCACGCCCCTGATGAAGGGGATGGGCTACTCGGGCGGCTACAAGTATCCGCACAACTTCGAGGGCAACTACGTCGCCGAGGAGTACCTGCCGGACGCGCTGCGCGGGCAGCGCTTCTATGAGCCGGCCGAGAGCGGCGAGGAGGCGGAGATCAAGGCGCGCCTGGAGGCGCTGCGGAAGAAGGAGTGAGGAAAGCGTCAAGCCTGAGGCCTCGGACCTGAGGCCTCAGGCGTCAGGCCTCAGGCCTCAGGCCTCAGGCCTCAGGCCTCAGATTACGGCAGGATGGTTGCACGATTATGGCGAGGTCAGGTTGACGGTCTGCGCCAGGTGGACCGGCAGGGTCGAGATGCCGGTGGTCAGCGTGCCGTCGAGCTTCACCTCGGCGACCCGGCTCTTGAGCGCGCTCGCCACCGCCGCTCCCGTGCTGAGGAAGCTGATGTCGAGCGGGAGGCTGACGATGGTCTCCTTGCCCGCCTCGACCACGCCCTGCGCCGGCAGCGCCACCCGGCCCACTTTCTCGCCCGCGATCTCGACCGAGCCCAGGATGCCGCCCAGCGGGAGGGCGAAGCTGTTGGTGTTTCCGATCTTGAGCGGCAGCGAGAGCCGCGCTCCCGTGAGGCCGATCGAGACGATCTTCGGCGACTGGATCTCGAGCTGCGGCAGGTGGGGCGGCGCGAAGGTTCCCTCGTGCTCGAGCGGCAGCGCGAGGACGCCGATGGGCGTGTTGATCCCCAGCGTGCCGGTGGCCCGGTAGTGCACGCTCTGCTGCGCGAAGAGCGCCTCCACCGCCGGCGCCAGGTCGTTCCAGGCGACGTGGGCTGGGAAGGCGACGTCGGCGCTGCCCTTGCCGGGGATCTGCAAGCCACCCTGGGGCTTGCCCGAGAGCAGCGGGTGGTT
Organism: Deltaproteobacteria bacterium; assembly: GCA_043782525.1. Lineage (GTDB taxonomy): Bacteria > Myxococcota > Myxococcia > Myxococcales > 40CM-4-68-19 > 40CM-4-68-19. Next base: position 1,742 of record JAYWAJ010000516.1, read on the forward strand.
CTCCACTTGCAGCGCGTAGTCCGTCTGCGCGAGGGAGAGGCCAGCCGAGTTGGGGTTGGTCACCAGGTAGATGAGGGTGAAGTCGGCGCCGGTAAAGTCGATGTGGTCGAGCTTTGCGTCCTTGAACTCGAGCTTCGGCCGTTCGAAGGCGGCGCTCGCCACCTTGCCGAGGAGCGAGCAGCCGCAGAGGAGGGGAAGCAGGCAGAGGAGCTTGCGCATCCCGCAAAGGTGACCACGCACGCTTCGGAAGCAAGATCAAGACTGGTTCGCGCGCCCCGCCCGCGGTAGCACGCGCTTCCGATGGCGCTGGATCTCTCGCTCCTCAACCCGCAGCAGAAGAAGGCCGTGCTGCAGACCGAAGGGCCGCTGCTCGTCCTCGCCGGAGCGGGGTCTGGCAAGACCCGCGTCATCGCCCACCGGGTGGTGCACCTCATCGACGAGGGCGTGCCGGCGCGGGCCATCCTGGCGGTGACCTTCACCAACAAGGCCGCGGCGGAGATGAGGGAGCGGATCATCAAGCTGGCGGGCCCGAGGGAACGGACCCGCGGGCTCACCGTCAGCACCTTCCATGCCTTCGGCGTGCGGGTGATCCGCGAGCAGCACGAGCGGCTGGGGCTGCCGGCGAAGTTCGCCATCCTCGACGGCGGCGACCAGGCGGCGCTGGTGAAGCGGCTCCTGCGCGACGTGAAGATCGACGACAAGCGCTTCGACGTGCCGCGGCTGGTGTCGATCCTCTCCCGGCTGCGGATGAGCGGCGTACCGGGGGACGGGCGGAGGCCGAAGGCCGCGGCGCCGATCGACGATGACTATGAGCTGGCGGCCAGCGAACTGCAGGCCCGCTATGAGCTGGGCCTGCGGGCGATGGGGGCCACCGACTTCGACGACCTGCTGCTGCTGCCGCTGCGCGTCTTCCGCGAGGCGCCGGAGGTCCTGCAGAACTATCAGAAGCGGTATCGATATCTCCTGGTCGACGAGTACCAGGACACCAACGACGCCCAGCTGCAGCTGCTCGAGATGCTGGCCGGCCTGCGGCGCAACCTCTGCGTGGTGGGCGACGACGACCAGAGCATCTACGCCTGGCGCGGCGCCCAGGTGCGGCACATCCTGCAGTTCGACCAGAAGTTCCCGGGCTGCGTCGAGGTCTTCCTCGAGCAGAACTACCGGAGCAGCGGCAACATCCTCGAGGCCGCCAACGCCGTCATCGGGAAGAACCCGGGGCGCAAGCCGAAGAAGCTGTGGACCGCCGGCGGGCCGGGGCCGAACCTCCGGCTGGTCTGCGCGCCCGACGACGCGGCGGAGGCGAAGCACGTCGCCGACGAGATCGTCCGCATCTCCTACGAGGAGAAGATTCCGCCGCGGGAGATCGCCATCCTCTACCGGACCAACGCCCAGGCCCGGCCCTTCGAGGAGGCGCTGCGGCTCGCCGGGGTGCGGTACCGCGTCGTCGGCGGCACCTCGCTCTTCGACCGCAAGGAGGTCCGCGATCTGATCGCCTACCTGCGCGCGGCGCTCAATCCCCGCGACGAGGTCGCGCTCCTGCGCATCGTCAACGTCCCGGCGCGCGGCATCGGCGACACCACCGTGGCCCGGGCGCAGGAGCTGGCGCGGGCCCGCAAGGCCACCGTCTGGGACGTCTTCTGCAGCGCGCCCCCGGAGCTGGGCCACGCCGAAGGGCGCATCGCCGAGTTCGTGGCGGTGCTGCGCAAGTACGGCGAGAAGCTGTCCCAGCGCGGCTTCTCCGAGGCGGCGCGGGCGCTGGTCGACGAGGTCGGGCTCTTCGACGAGGCCCGCCGCGGCGCCCAGAGCCTGCCGGCGCAGGCCCGCCGCATCGAAGCCATCGAGAGCCTCTTGCGCCAGCTGATCGACTACGAAAAGCGCGAAGAACAAAGGTCCGCCGAAAGACTGGCGGCAGGGCCTCAAAACCAGGCAGACGGGCCTCAGGCCGAAGTCGCCCCCACCCCGCAGTCCTCCGGCGAATTCGCCGAACTCCAGCCTGAGGCCCGAGGCCTGAAGCCTGAGGCCTCGGAGGCCGCCCCCGCGGCCGACGACGACGGCTTCGCCTCCGGCCTCCCCGGCTACCTCATGCGCCTCGCCCTCGACTCGAAGGACGCCGACGGCGACGGCGGCGACGTCGTCACGCTCATGACCCTGCACGGCGCCAAGGGCCTCGAGTGGCGCTGCGTCTTCCTCGCCGGGCTCGAAGAGGGGCTGCTCCCGCACTCGGGCCGCGGCTTCGACGACGCCTCTGGCGAGCCCCACGCCGACGGCACCATCAACCTCGAGGAGGAGCGGCGCCTCTGCTACGTCGGCCTCACCCGCGCCCGCGAGCGGCTCATCCTCACCCGCGCCTCCGAGCGGGTGAAGCGCGGCAAGCCGGTTCCGCGCACGCCCTCCCGCTTCCTCGAGGACATCCCGCCGGGGCTGCTCGACATCATCGACCTGGCCGGGCCGCAGGCGGAGAGCGCCAAAGAGGTGCAGCAGGTGAAGGCGAAGAACTTCTTCGCCGCCATGGGCGCCCTCCTCGACGACCCGGGCGACCCCCAGCCGTGAATCGGCGCTATGCTTCCGGCATGGCGAACGCCGCGATGATCGAGATCTGGAACCAGGGGAACGCCAGCCGCTGGCTCGAGCTCCGCCCCGCGCTGACCGCGATGGTGGCGCCCTTCGGCGAGGCGGCGCTGGAGCGGCTGGACCCGCGTGCCGGAGAGCGGGCGCTCGACGTCGGCTGCGGCTGCGGCGAGACCACGTCGTCCCTGGCGCAGCGCACCGGCGACGCGCTCGGCGTCGACATCTCGCAGCCCTTCATCGAGGTGGCCCGCAGCGAAGCCGTGCCCGGTGCGCGCTACCTCGTCGCCGACGCGCAGACGCATCGCTTCGAGCAAGAGTTCGACCTCGTCTTCTCGCGGTTCGGCGTCATGTTCTTCGACGGCCCCGCCGCCGCCTTTGCCAACCTGCACGCGGCCCTGCGGAAGGGCGGCCGGCTCTGCGCCGCCGTCTGGGGGCCCTTCGACGAAAACCCCTGGGCGAGCGTACCGCTGCGGGTCGTCCGCCGGCACTTTCCCGGGCCGGACCGCCCCGCTTCCGGGCCGGGGCCCTTCGGACTCTCCGATCCCGACCGCCTCGTGCGCCTCCTCTCAGGCGCGGGCTTCGCGGAAGTCTCGGTCGTGCCGCTGCCCCTGCCGCTCCGCACCGAGGCGTCGCTGCTGTTGCGGTCGGGGGTGGTCGCCGGCGTGCTGCGCGACGCGGGCGAGGCGGGCGAGCGCCTGCGGCCCACCCTCGAAGCCGAAGTTGCCGCGGCCTTGCAGGGCGGCGTGCGCAGCGTGGGGCTGATCGCCTCCGCCGTCAGGCCGTGACCACCTCGAGCAGATCCTCCACCGCGGCGGCGAGCTTCCTGTCGGCGGTGAAGAGCGGCAGCACCTCGCGCAGCGCCAGCGCGACGTAGAGAGCATCGTAGACGGAGAGGCCGCGGCGGAGCGCCAGGTCGAGCGCCGCGGTGGAAAGATCGCGGTGCCGGTGCAGCTCGATGGGCGCGTCCATGAGGTTGCCGAAGATCTCGACGCCGTCCTCCAGCGTACGCAGTCCGCGGCGGACGCTCTTCCAGACGGCGTTCGCGGTCTCGGCCACGAACAGCTCGGGCGCGTGCGCCTGGATCGTTCCGGCGAGCAGCCTGTCGGAGAACTCCCGGACGGCGGCCGAGTCTTCGCGCTCGCTCGCGACCCAGGCGATGGCGAAGCTCGCGTCCAGGACCAGCTTCATCGATCGCGATCTTCCCGGACGAGCTTCACGATCTCGTCGAGGGGGATCCCCCGCCCTTCGCGGGAGATCTTTTCGCGGAAGCGGCGGATCGATTCGGCGACCTCTTTTTGCGAGCGGCGTGCCGGCACCGCCTGCTGCAGGAGCACGCGGACCTCGGCGGCGAGGGAGCGGCCGTTGGCCCGGGCCCGATCCTTGAGCGCCTCGTAGACGTCGTCGGGGAAGTCCTTCACGAAGAGGGTGGCCATGGCTAGCGCAGTCTAGCAGATTGCTAGCCCCGCGCTATCTCTCTCCTCTGGAAAGATTCCGGAAAGACCCTGGTTGACAGCCCGGCGGCAATCGCGTAGATCCCGCCACCCTTTTTCGGAGTTCCTCGATGAAGACGGTGATGGGCAGCAAGTTGACCGTCCAGCGCAACTGGGTGGTCATCGATGTGAAGGACAAGGTGCTGGGGCGCGTCGCGACCCAGATCGCCAGCGTCCTGCGCGGGAAGCACAAGCCAATTTTCACTCCGCACGACGACTGCGGCGACTTCGTCATCGTCATCAACGCGGACAAGGTCAAGCTCTCGGGCAACAAGTGGAAGGACAAGAAGTACATCCACCACACCATGTTCCCGGGCGGCCTCGTGACCTACAGCGCCGAGCAGGCCGTGGCCCGCAAGCCGACCCGCCTCGTCGACGATGCCGTGCGCCGCATGCTGCCGCGCACCGCGCTCGGCCGCGCCCTGATGAAGAAGCTCAAGATCTATCCCGGCGACAAGCACCCCCACGCCGCCCAGCAGCCGACCGCGCTCGACGCGGCCAACGCCTAGGACTGAAGACCATGGCCACCAAGGAACTCCTCGTCTCCGCCGTCGGCCGCCGCAAGGTCGCCATCGCTCGCGTGCGCATGAAGCCCGGCACCGGCGCGTTCGTCGTCAACGATCGCACCCTCGACGAGTACTTCGGGCGCGAGACCAGCAAGATGATCCTCAAGCAGCCGCTCGAGCTGGTCGAGCAGCTGGGCAAGGTCGACATCTCCGTGAACGTCTGCGGCGGCGGCCTCTCCGGCCAGGCTGGCGCCATCCGCCACGGCATCAGCCGCTGCCTGCTCAAGCTCAACCCGGACGTCCGCCCGGCGCTGAAGAAGGCGGGCTTCCTCACCCGCGACTCCCGCTCGGTGGAGCGCAAGAAGTACGGCCAGCCGGGAGCGCGCAAGCGGTTCCAGTTCTCGAAGAGGTAGAGCGGCTTCAGCCTGAGGCTTCAGGCTTCAGGCTTCAGGCCAAAAGCAACCGCAGCACCGACGGCCCTGCTCAGAAGAGCGGGGCCGTTTTGCTTTTCAGGCTCTGCCGGAGGTCCGAGGAGCGCTCTTCGGTCATTCTTCAACCTGAGGCCTGAGGCCTGAAGCCTGAGGCCTGAACCTGCTAGAACGCCCCAGTGATCAAAAAGCCTCTCGTCGACGTCCTCGTCATCCTCGGCATCGGCGTCAACATCGCCTTCCTCGCCATCAACCTCGCGCCCGAGCGTCCGCACCTGGCGCGGCAGCGGACGGTGAAGCTCCTGCTGCGGGCCGGGCAGCCGCGCATCGACTGGATGCTGCAGAACGAGTTCTCCGAGTACGGCCAGCAGCACGACCTCAAGTTCGAGTTCGTCAGCGCCGCCAACTTCGAGGAGGTCCACCAGATCCTCCTCAAGGAGAAGGAGCATCCCAGCGGCCTGGTGCTCGCCGACATCGACGACGAGCACGCCGACGAGATGAAGTCCACCGCCGTGGTCCGGCCCATCGCCGACGGCGCGGCGCCGGTCGAGCTGCAGGAGGCGCTCGGCGAGTACATCCTCGAGGCGGGCAAGCGCGGCCTTATCGACAACGTCCAGTGGTACCTGCCCAAGCGGGCGCTGGTGGACGTGGCGGTCTTCCTCCGGCCCGCGGTCGAGGACGCCTACCTGCACTGGCAGGAGGATCGCCCGCAGATCGAGGCCGCGCTCAAGGAGGCCAACGGCAGAGGGCTGCCCGCGCACTACCAGCTGGAGAAGTCGCCCGACGAGTGGGACAGCTACGACCTCTTCGTCGCCGGCTGGCACTGGGCCCACCATCCGGCGGCGTGGGCGGAGGCGGCGGTGGTGCTCGGCAACCATCCGCTGCCGCCGGTCATTGCGCCGCGGCTGGGCTATCCCTGCGGCAGCAACGAGGACGCCAGCGACGAGTTCCTCGCCTCCCTCTACCGGCACGGCGCCACCGACGAGAACTTCATGAAGACCGACGCGCCGGCGCTGCTCGACGCGCTGCAGTGGCGCGCCCTCTTCCGCAAGCACGGCCTGGTGCCGGAGCAGTGCGACGGAGCGGGGCTCGACACCCGCGCCATCAACTCCCTCCTGCACGGGCGCAAGCTGGCCTGGGCGCCGGTCGATCAGGAGGACTCGCTCTGGCTGCACGGCGGCGCCCGCCGCGACGCGCCGCCGGGAATGCCGGGCGCGGGGGACCTGGCCTGGTCGACGCTGCCGCGCGGCGTCTCGGTCGAGCTGGACGCCCACGGCGAGCCGGCCCGCGAAGGACGCAGCTTCGCCTTCGAAGAGGTGCACCTCTGGGCCGTGCCGGTGCACTCGCCCGACCCGAAGCTGGCCTTCGACCTGGCGCGCTTCCTCAACCAGCGCGGCCTGCAGCAGCGCGAGACCGAGGCGCAGGGGATGCTGCCGGTCCGCAACGACCTGCGGCAGGACTATCCCATCCTCTTCCGGCTCGACTGGATGCAGCGCATGCTCGACGCCAGCTTCCGCCAGATCGACCGCGGCTCCGGCGACG
>JAYWAJ010000517.1:0-3138 GCA_043782525.1 Deltaproteobacteria bacterium
TCTAGATGCCGATCTCGAGGCCGACGGTGAGCGCGGTGTCGGTCGGCACCTTGCCCTTGGGAGGCACGGTGTCGTCGCCGACCACGAAGCCGATGCCCAGCGACATCTTTTCGGTGAGCCGGGCCGAGAGCTTGCTGGTGCTGGTAAGGAGCAGCCGCGCCTGTCCGGAGACGTTGGCGAGCAGGCTCGCGTCCTCGGTGAAGATGACGTCCTTGCTGAAGGCGTAGCGGTAGAAGAGGCCGAGCCGCGGCGCGACGATGTCCACCTCGGCGAAGGCGGGATCCTGGGAGGGCCCGAGGTGGGTCGGGTAGTACTGGAAGCGGTACTCCCGTCCGTAGCGGAAGCCGAGGTCGGTGCGCAGCGTGGTCTTCTGCCAGTCGGCCTCCTTGACGTCGAACCAGATGTACGAGACGCCCACTTCGCCGAAGGGCCGGTACTCGATCGACTTGAGGTGGTCGGTGTCGACGCCGGCGAGCAGGTAAAGCGAGAGCTGGTCGGTGAAGCGCCGGTCGCCCCGGGCCTGGATGCCGGCGTTGAGCGCGGTCACCTGCGAGGTCGCGCCCGACGCGGTGCTCTGGCCGTAGGCGCTGAAGGCCTTGACGCCCCAGATCCACTCGGTCGACTTCCGCTCCAGCGCCGCGTTGGTGCTGAACGTGAGCGTCTGCGAGTTGCCCGTGAGCACGATGGCGCCGAGCGCGACGGTGCCGGACCAGGTGGGCGAGGTGGCCGCGGCGGGAGCGGGCGGAGTCGCCTGCGCGATGAGCGAGGCGACCACGGCGGCGAGCAAGGGCATGTTCGATCCTTTCCAGGGCGAGAGCGCAGGCGATTCTTCTCACGGCGGCGCCGGGGCGGCGATCGGCAGCCGCCGGGTTGTAGGAGGGTGGACACCGTGCTATCCACCCGCGCCGATGGACCGGCCGCAGATCTCCGTCGTCATTCCCCTCTTCAACGAGGAGGAGAACGTTCGCGCCCTGCTCGACGAGCTCTTCGGCGAGCTGGCCAGGCTCGGGCGGACGTACGAGGTCATCTGCGTCGACGACGGCAGCCGCGACGGGACCTTCGCGGTGCTGGCGGAGATCGCCGCGGGGCGGCCCGAGCTGCGGGTCATCCGCTTCCGCCTCAACTTTGGCCAGACCGCGGCGATGAGCGCGGGCATCGAGGCGGCCCGCGGCGACGTCATCGTGCCCATGGACGGGGATCTGCAAAATGATCCCGCCGACATCGGCCGCCTGCTCGCGCAGCTCGACGCCGGCTCCGACGTCGTCTCCGGCTGGCGCAAGAACCGGATGGACAAGGAGTTCGGCCGCAAGCTGCCGAGCCGCATCGCCAACCGGATCATCTCCTCCATCAGCGGCGTGCGCCTGCACGACTACGGCTGCTCCCTCAAGGCCTACCGCCGCGACGTGCTGCGCGACGTGAAGCTGTACGGCGAGATGCACCGCTTCATCCCCATCTACGCTTCCTGGCAGGGCGCCAAGGTCAGCGAGCAGGTGGTCAACCACCGCGCCCGCCGCGCCGGCGTCTCCAAGTACGGACTCTCGCGGACCTTCAAGGTCGTGCTCGACCTGATGGTGGTGAAGTTCCTCGCCAGCTACTCGACCAAGCCCATCTATGTCTTCGGCGGCTTCGGGCTGCTCAGCCTGGGCGGCGCGCTCTTCGCCTTCCTCTGGGCGCTCTACTACAAGCTCGCGGGCCTGAAGGACTTCGTGCAGACGCCGCTGCCGCTGGTGGCGGTGATGTTCACGCTGGTGGGCGCACTCTCGCTCTTGATGGGCCTCCTCGCCGAGTTGGTCATCCGCACCTATTACGAATCGCAGGACAAGCGGCCGTACCTGATCGCGGAGGAGCTGAACCGGCCCGCGGCGCCGGCGCTGCCGCGGAAGGCCGTCTAGATGTGCGGCATCTGCGGCGACGTGGCGTTGCACGGCGCGCCAGACGTGGAGGGCGTGCGCCGGGCGGCGCGGGCCATCGCCCACCGCGGACCCGACGCCGAGACCTTCTTCCTCGAGGGTCCGGCGGCGCTGGGGCACCGGCGGCTGTCGATCATCGACCTCGTCACCGGCGATCAGCCGATGACCCGCGAAGGCGTCACGCTGGTGTTCAACGGCGAGGCCTACGACTTCGCGGCGCTGCGCGAGGAGCTGCGCGGGCGGGGGCATTCCTTCGAGACCCGCAGCGACACCGAGGTGGTGCTCCGCGCCTATCTTGAATGGGGAGAGAACTTCGCCGAGCACGTCCAGGGCATGTTCGCGCTGGCGCTCTGGGATGCGCGCTCGCGCAAATTGGTGCTGGCCCGCGACCGGCTGGGCAAGAAGCCGCTCTACTATTTCGTCGCCGGCGGCCGCTGCGTCTTCGCTTCCGAGCTGAAGGCGCTGGCCGCGCACGGCGGGGTGCCGCGCGAGCTGGACCCGGACGCGCTGGTCGCCTACCTCGCCTGCGAATACGTGCCGGCGCCGCAGAGCATCTACCGGGAGATCCGCAAGCTGCCGGCGGCGCACCTGGGCGTCCTCGACGAGCGCGGCTTCCGGCTGCGGCGCTACTGGGATCTGCCGGCGCCCGGCGAGGTCGCGCCCGCGAACGCGCCCGAAGAGCTCCTTTCGCTTCTCGACGCCGCGGTGAAGAAGCGCCTGGTCGCCGACGTGCCGGTGGGCGTCTTCCTCTCCGGCGGCGTCGACTCCACCGCCATCGCCGCGCTGGCCATCCGGCACAAGAAGCCGCTGCGGACTTTCTCCATCGGCTTCACCGAGGACAGCTTCGACGAGTCGCCCTGGTCGCAGCTGGCGGCGGACCGCCTCGGCACCGAGCACCTCGCGCAGAAGTTCTCCGGCGCCGAGTGCCTCGAGCTGTTGCCGGCGGCGGTGGCCCAGCTCGACGAGCCCTTCGCCGATCCGAGCTTCTTGCCCACGCTCTTGCTCTCGCGCTTCACCCGCCAGCACGTCACGGTGGCGCTCGCGGGCGACGGCGGCGACGAGCTGTTCGCCGGCTACGATCCCTTCCTGGCCCACCGTCCGGCGGCGCTCTTCGCGCGGGTGCCGCGTCCGCTGCGGTCGCTCCTTTCCTCGGCGGTGCACCTCTTGCCCTCGTCGTCGCGCAACATGAGCCTCGACTTCCGCTTGAAGCAGTTCTTGCGCGGCGTCG
>JAYWAJ010000518.1:0-8269 GCA_043782525.1 Deltaproteobacteria bacterium
GCTCAAGAACATTTACAACAGCACGCCGCTCGTCAACGAGAACGACGCGGCAACGCTCGGGCTGCTTGGGTCTATCGGTTTTCTGCTCCTGCTCCTCAGGCTGGTTTTCAAATGGCGGGACGACGAACGTGCCGAGCTGTGGGAATCGTTGAGCAGCTTGAACTTCGCTATTCTGCTCCTCGGCGTCATGGGGGGATTCGGCTCGCTCTTCGCCTTCCTCGTGACGCCGCAGCTTCGCTGTTATAATCGGGTCAGCATCTTCATTGGATTCTTCTCCCTCACCGCCGTAGCGATGCTCCTCGGGCGCCTCACGGCCCGTTTCGAGCGCTCATTTACCGGGGCTCGCGTTGGTATTGCAGGAATGCTCTGCGGACTGGCCTTGTTCGGCCTCTATGATCAGACTTCACCCGTATTTGCAGCAGGGTTCGATTCTTGGGCTGCGGAATACAGGCACGACGAAGCCTACGTCAAATCGCTCGAGGCATCGCTGCCCGCGGGCGCCCGAATCTTTGAGCTTCCCTATTTCCCGTTTCCCGAGGAGCCTCCCCACTTCAATCTCCCCGACTATGGCTTGGCCCGCCCATATCTCCATTCCAGCAGCCTGAGATGGTCCTATGGGGCCACCCGCGGACGCGAGACAGATCTCTGGCAACAACAAGTGACCTCGAAGACCACCGCCGACATGCTCGAGGCCCTGGCCCTCTCGGGCTTTGACGCCCTCTATATCGATCGCTGGGGTTATGGGGACGGAGCAGTGGCGCTCGAAGCCAGGATCTCGGGCGTGCTGAAGCTCTCGCCTTTGGTCAGCGCGAATCGACGCATGGCCGTCTTCAACCTGGGCCCGTTCGCGAACCTTCTCCAGGAACGTTACCCGCCCGAGGAGTTCGCGCTGCGAAGAGACCTGGCACGCTACCCGCTGCTGCTTACCTGGGGGAATGGTTTTCACGACCAGGAGGGCCAGGGGGATTCGACCTGGCGCTGGTCGATGGGCCAGAGTGAACTCGTCCTCTACAACCTGTCGGACCGTCCACTGGAAGCCGTTCTCGATCTGGTCGTGTTGGCCGGAGGAGCGGGCCCGTCCTCCCTCACTGTGAGCGAGGGAGGAAGCGAGGAGGCCATTCAAATCACGGGCAAGGGGACGCCGTATTCAAAGAAAATACGCTTGCCGCCAGGACGCCACGTCGTCTCGCTCTCCACCGATGCCAGGCCGATCGAGGCACCCGGGGACCCGCGGGTTCTCGTCTTCAGGCTGGCGAGTGCGCGCCTGCACAGAGTGCAAGAAGCGAACCTGCCGTCGCCCGGGTTGGCGTGGATCCTGGGATGCTTCGCCCTGGAGGGAGGTCCCGGACTCGACTGGCGCTGGTGCCGGGGGCGGGGCGAGTTGATGCTGGACAATCCCTGGCGGAGCCCGGCGAGGTTGCGCTTGAGCACTCGCCTGTCGACAGGCTATTCGAAACCAGCGACCGTGATTTTCGAGAGCGACGTCCTCAGCGGGGCGGTCGCCGTCACCTCGGCGGGGACGCTGTTCGAGAAGGAACTGGTCGTCCCTCCCGGCCAACACCTCATCCGCTTTCACGCCGACGCGAGGCGCGTCCGGGCGCCGGGAGATCCGCGGGAGATGGTCCTGCGCTTCGAGAATGCCCACGTCGAGCGCGTTCCATAGGAACGCCTCAGCCTAGGGCGCGGCGACCGGCAGCCGCGTCGCTCCCGAGCGGACGAAGCCGACGATCTCCCCGGCCACGAAGCTCCGCATCTCCTCGGTCAGCCCCGGATAGACCCCCACCCAGAAGCCGCGGTTCATCACCAGGTCGCTGTTGGCCAGGTCGCCCACCGCCCGGAAGGGCGCCGGCAATCCCCAGGCGCGGTAGTCGGCCACCCGCTGGGTCATGGCGGGCTGGCGGACCATGTTGCCGGCGAAGAGCATGCGCGTCTGGATCTTGCGCCCCTCGAGGTGGCGGACGATCTCGTCGCGGCCGAAGCGCGCGCCGGGGCGGACGGTGACGAGGAAGCCAAACCAGCTGGGGTCGGAGTGTTCGGTCGGCTCGGGGAGGATGAGCGCGTCCGAAAGGCCGGCCAGCGCCTTGCGGAAGAAGCTCCAGTTGGCCCGCCGCGCCTCCCCAAAGGACTCCAGCTTGGCCAACTGCGCCACGCCCACCGACGCCTGGAGATCGGTGACCTTCAAATTATATCCGACGTGACTATAGGTATATTTATGGTCATATCCGCAGGGCAGGTCGCCCAGCTGCCATTCGAATCGCTTGCCACAGGTATTGTCCACGCCGGGAGCGCAGTAGCAGTCGCGGCCCCAGTCGCGGATGCTCTCGATGGCGCGGTTGAGGGTGTCGTCGGCGGTGAGCACGGCGCCGCCTTCGCCCATGGTCATGTGGTGCGGGGGATAGAAGCTGAGGGTGGCGATATCGCCAAAGGTGCCGGTCTTGCGGCCGCGGTAGCGTGAGCCGGAGGCGTCGCAGTTGTCCTCGATGAGCCAGAGGCCGTGCCTCTTGCAGAAGGCGGTGACGGCATCGAGGTCGAAGGGATTGCCCAGCGTGTGCGCGACCACCACCGCGCGGGTGCGCGGCGAGAGCGCTTCCTCCAGCCGCGAGACGTCGAGGTTGTAGGTGGGGAGGGTGACGTCGAGGAAGACCGGCACCAGGCCGTTCTGCAAGAGCGGCGCGACGGTGGTGGGAAAGCCGGCCGCGGCGGTGATCACTTCGTCGCCGGGCCGGAGCCGCCGCTCGCCGAGCAGGTGGCTGGTCAGCGCCGTGACCGCGACCAGGTTGGCGCTGCTCCCGCTGTTCACCAGGCGCGCGTGCTTGAGGCCGTACCATTCGCCCAGGTCCTTTTCCAGGCGGCGGTGCCAGCGGCCGGCGGTGAGCCAGAACTCGATCGAGCTCTCGACCAGGTTGACCATCTCCTGCTCGTCGTAGACGCGGCCCGCATACTTGACCGGCGTCTTTCCCGGCACGAACTCGCGCTCCTCCTCGAGCCGCAGGCGGGCGATCTGCCGGACCCGCTCGAGGATCTCCGCGGAGAGCCGCTTCTCTTCAGTCTTGTCCGCCATCAGCTCTTCTCGTAGGACCGGATCTGCTGCACGCAGAGTTCGCGCATGCCCTGCGCGGGTGGGTCCCGATAGTAACCGCGATACCAGTCGGCGGTCTCTTCGACGGCCTTGTGCAGGTTCCAGCGCGGCAGCCAGCCGAGCAGCGCCTGGGCCTTCTCGATGGAGAGGCGGAGGAACCTCGCCTCGTGGGGCTGGCGCGGGTCGTGGCGGTCTTCCCAGCGGCCCTCGCCCCAGCGCTCGATGAACAGCTCGACGAGGCGCTGGGTCGGCTGGGCATCCTCGAGGCGCGGGCCGAAGTTCCAGGGCGCGCAGAGGTCGGTCTGTCCTGCGAGCAGACGGGCGCCGAGCAGAAGATAGCCGCCCAGCGGCTCGAGGACGTGCTGCCAGGGCCGCACCGAGCGTGGGTTGCGCACCGGCACCGCCTCGCCGGCCACCAGCGCCCGGACGCAATCGGGGACGATCCGGTCCAGGCACCAGTCGCCGCCGCCGATGACGTTGCCCGCCCGGGCCGAGGCGACGGCGATGCGGTGCGACGCGAACGACTCAGGCGCGAAGAAGCTGCGCCGCCAGCTGGCGATGACCAGCTCGGCGGCGCCCTTGCTCATCGAGTAGACGTCGTGGCCGCCCATCGGGTCGTCTTCGCGGTAGCCGTAGGACCAGCCGCGGTTCTCGTAGCACTTGTCGCTGGTGACCATTACCGCCGCGCACGGCCGGCGCTCGAGGCGCAGCGCCTCCAGCAAGTTGGCGGTGCCGAGCACGTTGGTCTGCAGCGTGGTGATCGGATCGTCGTAGCTCCTGCGCACCAGCGCCTGGGCCGCGAGGTGGAAGACGACGTCGGGCTCGGCCTCGGCGAGGGCGGCTCGCAGCGCCGGCACCTCGCGCACGTCTCCCTCGAGGTGCCGCATCCCCTCGCCGACGCGCGCGGCCTCGAAGAGGCAGGGCTTCGTCTCCGGCGGGAGCGCAAAGCCGGTGACGGTCGCTCCCAGCTCGCGCAGCCAGAGCGAAAGCCAGCTGCCCTTGAAGCCCGTATGTCCGGTGACGAGGACCCGCTTGCCGGCATAGGCCTGGCGCAGCTCGGCTACCATTTCTTCCATGGCGCCTGGCCTTTGTTCCACAGGTCGTTGAGCAGCATGAACTCCCGATAGGTGTCCATAGGCTGCCAATAACCCGTATGGGTATAGGCGACCAATTGCCCGTCGCGCGCCAGCTGCTGGATGGGCTCGCGCTCGAGCAGCAGCTTGCGGTCGGTCCCCAGGTAGTCCCAGATGCGGCGCGCGTCGAAGACGAAGAAGCCGCCGTTGATGAGGCCCTCGGTCGCCTGCGGCTTCTCGTTGAACTCGACGACTCTTCCGCCGTCGAGGCGCATCTCGCCGAAGCGGCCCTGCGGGCGGACGGCGGTGACGGTGGCGATGCGGCCGTGCTCCTGGTGGAAGGCGAGGAGCTTTCCGATGTCCACGTCGGAGACGCCGTCGCCATAGGTGAGCAGGAACAGATCGTCCTTCTCGACGTAGCGGCGGATGGCGGCGACGCGGCCGGCGGTCCCGGTCTCCTCGCCGGTCTCGGCGAGGGTGACGTTCCAGTCTTCCTCGGTGTGGTTGCCGTGGAAGACGATGTCGCGGTGCTCGCCCAGGCCGACGGTGATGTCGGTGGTCTTGGCCTGGTAGTTGAGGAAGTATTCCTTGATCAGCCAGCCCTTGTAGCCGAGGCAGAGGACGAAGTCCTTGATGCCGTGGACCGCGTACTGCTTCATGATGTGCCAGACGATGGGCTTGTCGCCGATGGGCAGCATCGGCTTGGGGAGCGTCTCGTTCGCGTCCCGGATGCGGGTCCCTTGCCCGCCGCAGAGGATGATGGCTCGCATTTTCGCGGCCATATTCCATGCCGCTGCGTCCTCTGGCAACCACATTCAGGCACCGCGCTCGCGGAAGGTGAAGCGGTCGTGGGCGGCGTAGCTCAGGACTGCATTCGCACCCATGAGAATGGCCTGGGCGACCAGCGGGTGGAGATCCAGACCGTGGACCAGGAGCGGCAGGAGCGGAAGGTTGACGGCGAGGAAGATCCAGTACACCGCCGAGAAGCGCATGAGGGTGGCGAAGAACGGCCCGTGGGTCCCGAAGACAATCCAGCGCTGGCAGAGAAAGGCGTTGAGCACGGCGAGCAGATGCGCCGGCAGCACGGCCCACAGGTAATGCATTCCAAGACGGCGCGTCATCCAATAGAAGGCTGCGAAGGCGCCGTAGCCGAACGCGCTGTTCCAGGCCCCGACCAGAACGAACCGCAAAGGACGTCGTGCCCGGCCCTTGAGGAAGTCCACGCCTGCAGCATTGCACGGCCGGAAGAAGCCGTCCCCTTTCAATCGACACCGTCGGAAGGCTGGGGTATACGCACCGCCCTTCCAGAGGTGCCCCGCGGAACGGTGGGGGCCTCCCTTGCGCGGGTGACGTGATTCACCGTGGCGACCCTGCCGTACGCCTCCAGAGAGCTCGAAGAGGTCGTCGACGCTACCCGGCCGCTGTGGGAGGACCTGCGTGGCGGTCGCGTGCTCATCACCGGCGGCACCGGCTTCTTCGGCTCCTGGATGGTGGAGACGTTCGCCCACGCCAATGCCCGCTTGGGGCTCGGGGCCCGCGCCGTCGTGCTCGCCCGCCACGCCAGCAGCTTGCGCATCCGCTCTCCGCAACTGGCGGAGAATCCGGCCCTCGAGCTCTTCGACGCCGACGTGCGCGGCTCCCGGTCGCCCGACGGAAGCTTCTCGCACATCTTCCACGGCGCTACCGCGGCCAGCGCCCAGCTGAACGATCAGCAGCCGCTCGAGATGGCCGCCGTCATCGTCGACGGCACCCGTCGCATGCTCGAGCTGGCTGGTCGATCCGGATCGCCCCGGTTTCTCTTCGCCAGCTCCGGAGCTGTCTATGGCCCTCAGGGTGACGCCGCGCAGCTCAGCGAAGCCCATGCGGGTGGCCCCGATCCCCTCAACCCGCGCAACGCGTATGCTGAAGCCAAGCGGCTGGCCGAGCTCTGGTGCGTGGCGACTTGCCCCTCCGTGGTTGCGCGCGCCTTCGCGTTCGTCGGCCCCGGGCTGCCCCTCGACGCGCACTTCGCCATCGGCAACTTCATCGCCGACGGGCTCGCCGGACGTCGCATCTGCGTCAAGGGCGACGGCACCACCATCCGCTCCTACCTCTACGCGACCGACCTGGCTATCTGGCTGTGGACGCTCCTCTTCCGTGGCGCGGCCGGCCGCGCCTATAACGTCGGCTCCGAGGAGGCGGTCTCCATCCGTGAGCTGGCGACGCAGGTGGGTGCTCATTTCTCCGTGCCGGTCGAAATCCTCAAGTCACCTACGCCCGGCACGCGGCTGGACCGCTATGTTCCTTCCACGCTCCGGGCACGAGAAGAGCTGGGGCTCGCGCAGCGGGTCTCGCTCGTCGAGGCGATCCAGCGCACCGCGCGCTGGCATGGCTGGGGAACCGCGCAATCCATCGAGGTCAACGGTTGATGCCCACCAAGCTGATCAGCGTCGTCACCCCCTGTTACAACGAGGAGGGCAACGTCCGTGAACTCTACGAGCAGATTCGCGCCGTCTTCGAGCCGCTCCAGGACAAGTATCGCTACGAACACATCTTCATCGACAACGCTTCGAAGGACGGAACCGTAGCCGAGCTGCGCAAGCTGGCGGCCGCCGATCACAACGTCAAAGTCATCGTCAACGTTCGCAACTTCGGGCACATCCGTTCGCCCGCCCACGGCCTCATGCAGGCGCGAGGCGACGCCATCATCGGGATGGCCTCCGATCTCCAGGATCCGCCCGCACTCATCCCGGAGTTCCTCGCCAGGTGGGAGGCCGGCTTCAAGGTCGCGCTCGGCGTCCGTGCGTCGACCGAGGAGTCTTGGCCCATGGCCTCCGTCCGCGGCGTCTACTACCGCCTCCTCGGCCGGCTCTCCGACGTGGACATGGTCCCCTACGCCACCGGCTTCGGGCTCTTCGATCGCGAAGTGATGGACATCTTCCGCGCCATGGCCGACCCCTATCCCTACTTCCGCGGAATGCTGGCTGAGCTGGGCTTTCCCATCGCTCGCATTCCCTACGACCAGCCGCTGCGCAAGCGCGGAATCACCAGCAACAACTTCTACACGCTGTTCGACATGGCCATGCTCGGCTTCACCACGCATTCCAAGGTTCCGTTGCGTCTGGCGACCATCGCGGGATTCGGTCTCTCCGGGTTGAGCCTCTTCGTCGCCTTCGGATATCTGGTGGCCAAGCTCCTCTTCTGGAGTCAGTTCCAGATGGGTGTCGCGCCGCTCTTGATCGGAATCTTCGCCACCTTCTCGGTGCAGCTGTTTTTCCTCGGATTGCTCGGCGAATACATCGGTGCCGTGCACACGCAGCTGGCCCGCCGGCCGCTGGTGATCGAGAAGGAGCGCATCAACTTCGGCGAGGCCCTGCAGCCCATACTGCCGGAGCGCCGCCACCTCTCGAAAACCTGAGGTTCGCGCCCCGGGCGCGGGTATCGAATCGACTTTTCTCTCGCCCGCGTTCGACCGTGGTATATGGCGCCACTTCCCCCGGTCCGACAACGGGTCCACCCCAAGCGGCGCGCTCCGGGTTGGGCAACGAGGTGAATATGAACCGCACTGAAATCCAGATGCTGGAACTGCTCAAGGTGATGAAGGCGAAGTACCACGTGAGCGGCGTGAAGATGGAGTTCGAGGCCGAGGGAACGCGCATCGAGGAGGCGCTCCGGCTGAAGGAAGTCAGCCTCCGCGCCGGCCTGGAGATGAGCATCAAGGTGGGCGGCTGCGAGGCCATCAAGGACATGTTCGAGTCCGGCAGCATCGGCTGCGACCACCTGGTCGGCCCCATGGTCGAGACGCCCTACGCCCTGAAGAAGTTCATCGGCGCCACCCGCACCGCCTTTCCCGAGGACCAGCGCGAGAACATGGAGTTCCTCATCAACGTCGAGACCATCACCACGGTGAGGAACCTCGACGCCATGCTCGACATCCCCGAGGCGAAGGATCTCGATGGCATCGTCATCGGACGCGTCGACCTCACCGGCTCGATGGGCCTCGACCGCGACTCGGTCAACGGACAGCAAGTTCTCGACATCGCCAGGGAGAGCGCGGCCAAGGCGAAGGCGCGCGGCAAGAAGGTCGTGGTCGGTGGTGCGGTCTCGGCCGACTCGCGGGATTTCTTCCGCGCCTTCC
>JAYWAJ010000519.1:0-8235 GCA_043782525.1 Deltaproteobacteria bacterium
GGTAGGGCTTGAAGGAGTTGATCCCGAACTCGAGGCCGACGTAGCGGGTGCGCGAGACGACGAAGTCGTAGACGGCGCGGATGCGGCCCTGCTCGTCGCCCTCGGGAACGCCCTTGACGGCCTCCTGCGCGGCGCTGCGGATCTCGTCGGTGACGCGCAGCTGGTCCTTGACGAGGCCCCAGTAGAAGCGGCCCACCTCTTCCCAGGTCTTGTAGGTGGAGACGTGGACGTAGGCGAGGACTTCGGAGGCGCCCGGCATGGAGGGCTCGGGCACCAGGCGCGGGACGTCGCGGGCGGTCCAGCGCTGCCAGGTGCCGCCGTCCGTCAGCTTGCCTTCGCTGTGCGAGAGGCCGGGCAGCGGCGTGACGCTGGCGTAGAAGGTCCGGCCGGCGGGCCCGAGCAGGACATAGTCGGAGATGCGGCGCGACTGGGTGGACTGGAGATAGGCGAAGTCGCCGAAGTAGTCGGCGAAGAAGTTGGCGCCGGAGTCGTCGGTGCGCGTGACCAGCTCGACCAGGTCGCCCGCCTCCAGCTGCGGGAAGGAGATGACCCGCGCGCGGACGTCATAGTAGAGGCCGTACCAGGGCTCGGAGAGGTTGCGCTCGCCCTCGGACTTGCTCTCGAGGACGGTGCCGTCCTTCTTGAGGATGCGGGCCCGCTCGATCTTCACCACCTGGCGGTCGGGCGAGTACTGCACGCTCTGCACCCGGGCCGCGTCGACGCCGCGGGGGCTCGAGGCGCGCAGGATCAGCTGGTGGGTGCGCGAGGAGAGCCCGTTGGCGAAGACCTTGGTGACCGAGAGGTCGGCGAGCGTCTCGACGTCCTCGCCGGCCAGCGGGACGAGCTTGCCCAGCGCGCGGGCGTCGTAGAGGTAGGGCGCGGCGTACTGCTCCTCGGGGCGGACCGAGCGCACCAATTCGCGCAGGGCCGGGTTCTGCGGGCGCAGGCTCAAGGCGCGGGCGAAGGCGGCCAGGGCCCCCGCATCGTCCGGTCCGCGCAGGCGATGGCGGCCCAGCTGCTCGTGCGGCTCGGGGTCGTCGGGCGCCAGCTGCAGGGCCTGGGCAAAGGCGCTCTCGGCCTCCTGGGCGCGGCCGCTGGTCGAGAGCAGCTCCGCCGCGCGCAGGCGCGGATGGAGGGAGCCCGGCTCGAGCGCGAGGGTCTCACCGATGAGCTTGAGCGCCGGGTCGAGGTCGCCCTGGTCGAGCAGGAATGCGACCAGCTCGCTGCGGGCTTCGGAGTCGTCGAAGCGCAGCGCCAGCGCCTGTTGCAGTTCACCCTTGGCTTCGGAAGTCCGGCCCAGCCGGTGCAGGGCGGCGGCGGCGGAGCGGTGGGCGCGGGCCAGGTCGGGATGTTGCTTGCCCAGCTCCATCCGCAAGAGCGAGGCGCGGGCGGTGAGGCCGACGGCGTCCAGCGCGCGGGCTTCGGTCATCATCGGATCGGCGAGGCCGGGAGCGGCCCGGCGCGCCTTCTGCGCCAGCTCGAGGGCGGCCCAGCCTTCGCCCCGCTCGAGGCGGTAGTCGGAGAGCGCGTCGAGGAGCGCGGCGTTGCCCGGGTGCTTCTCCAGCGCTGCGTCCAGCGCGGCGCGGCGCTTGTTGGCGTCGCGGTCTTCCAGGCGCGCGTAGCGGAGCGCCGCCTCCGGCTCGGTGGGCGCGGCGTCCAGCACGCGCTCCATCGCGCGCAGCGGCATGCGCTCGCCTTCGTCGTCGGGGCGCCGCCACTGCAGGGCGATGGCCAGGTCTTCCTGGGCGCGGGCATCGTGCGGCGAGAGGCGTGCCGCGGACTTCAGCTCGGCGATGGCGTCGAGCGGCTTTGCGCCCGCCGCCGCCTTCTTGCGCCTGCCTTCGATGACCGCCGCCGCGAACGCCGCCGCCCGGGCCTCGGGCGCGCGGGCCGACCGGGCCAGCTCGACCAGCGGCGCGTCCTTGCCGTCGGCGAGACGCAGGCTGAACCCCAGCCGGCCGGTGGAGTGCGCGATCTTCAGCAGCACGAAGTTGTCGCCCGCCTGCAGCGTCCCCTCGAAGTTGTCCTGGTCGAAGCGCGAGGGATGCAGCGCCGCGCTCTCGTGGAGGAGCTTGCCGTTGAGCCAGAGGCGGGCCGCGCCGCTCGCGCCGAGGTGGAAGAGGACCGGTTGGGCCTTGCCCGCGCGCACCACGGTGGCCGCGTAGACCGCCACGTCGGTGCGCGGGTAGACCGCCGCGCCCAGGTCGACGAAGGCGTGCGGCGCGTGGCCCGCGGGCAGCGTCCGCCAGGCCACGTCGTGCTCCTTGCCGGGGTACACCGCCTTCGGGTCGAAGCCGTCCTTCTCCGGCGGGTAGGCGGCGAGCAAGCCGGCGCGCCCTTCATTGTCGAACGGGCCGATCACGCTCCAGGCATGGAGCGGCGCCAGCTTCTCGAAGTCCTGCGCCGCCTCCGGCAGCTGTCCTTGAGCCAGCGCCAGCTCGGCGCGGATCTCGAGCGCGAGCGCGCGCACGTCCGCCCGCGACCGGGGGGAGTGGGCGGCAGCGTCGAGGGTGGCGAGCAGCGGAGCCAGGTCGCCCTTCTCCTCCCGGCGCTCGTAGAGCCGGAAGAGGTCCGGGACGGCCTGCGCCGTGTCCAGCTCACCGAGGATGCGCGCTTGCAGGGCCGCCGTCGCCGGATCGAGCGCGGCGGAGGCGAGCGCTGCCATGAGGAGAAGGCTGTGCATTCGGTCGGACTCCCGGAGAGCGGGCAGAGGGGACGCCCCGCGAGGGACAAACGGAGGGTCGGGCCGCCCCATTCCTCTGCCTCTGGCCAGAAGCTGTAGCGCGGCGAGGGCCCGTCCGCCACACCTCCCGGTAGACAGCCGTCCGCTTGCTTCCGAGCCAGGCAGCCGCGGGGAGCGTCGCCGCCGTCAGGGGGCGCGGGCCAGCGTGCGCACCTCCACCCGGGCGGCCCCGGCGAGGAGCAGGGCTTCCGCAGCGGCAGCGGCAGTCGCGCCGGTGGTGAGGACGTCGTCGATGAGGCAGATCCGCAGCCCGCGCGCGCGGGGGAACCCGCGGAAGGCCCCGCGGACGTTGCCCTCGCGGGCGGCCCGGTCGCGCCCGACCTGCTGCCCGGTATCGCGGACGCGGGCGAGCAGCGATTCGACCGGCAGGCGGAAGCGCTTCGACGCCCCGCCCGCGAGGAGCCGCGCCTGATCGTAGCCGCGCTCGCGCAGCCGGCGCGGATGGAGCGGAATGGGACAGAGGCAGTCCGACTTCGGGACGGCGCAGGCTTCGAAGAGTACGCCCAGCGAAAAGCCGAGGTCCTCCCGCTGGTCGTACTTGAGCCGGTGGATGGCCTCGGCCAGCGCGCCTCCGTGCTGGTAGGGAGCGGCGGCGAGGGCAAACGGCGGCGGGCGCGTCCGGCACTGCGGACAGCGCCGCGGCCGCAGCGACGGCAGGAGAGACTCGTCGCCGGGCGCGCCACAGAGCGGACAGCCGGCGGCGAGTGGAACCAGCGTCTCGGCGCAGACGCCGCAAAAGGGCGAGGCGCCAGGAGCGTCGCAGGCGGCGCAGCGGGCGGGAAAGATCAGATCGAGCGCGCCCAGCGCGGCTCTCTGCAGCTGCGTCGAAATGGACATCGCAAAGGACCATCTGCACACCGCGCGCCACGCTGCGAAAAGCAAAAGCACACCGCGAAGGCGCGAAGGAGGCGAAGGTTTCGCGAAGAAAAGAGATTGGGTTGGGTCGAGCCCACGCGCCGGCTCGGAGGTGGCCCGGGCTGAAACCACCAACCAAACCTTCGCGATCCTTCGCGGATCTTCGTGCCTTCGCGGTGTGCTTTTGCCTTTAGCCGCCGATCAATTCGACGCGAGGCAAGAGTGCGCGATCGATGGCCGGGATCTCCCCTTCCAGCCAGCGCTGCGCTTCGGCGAGGGTGCGCCGGACGGCGGGAAGAAAGCGCTGCGTCTCGACGCCCAGGAAATCCGGCGGCGCCCGGTCGAGCTTCTGGAGCGCGGTGGTGAGCAGCTTCACGCAGCCCCGCGGCTGCAGCTGCACGGTCGCCTTGAAGTACCCGGCCGCCACCTGGATGAGCCCCTGCACGAACAGCTTCGGCTCGTCGTCCAGCTCGAGCCACAGCTCCTCCCAGGCCTCGTGCGCCTCCCAGTAGAGCCCCTGGTTGAAGAGCGCCGCCCCGCGTGCGAGCGCCTCGGCCGTCACTTCTTCGCCTGCCCCTGCCTGGCCACCGCCTCGGCCGCGCGGGCCACCGCCACCGGGTCGCCCAGGTACCGGCGCGCGAGTGGCTTGAGCTGCTCGTCGAGGGTGTAGACCAGCGGGATGCCGGTGGGGACGTTGAGCTCGACGATTTCCGCATCGCTGATCCCGTCGAGGTACTTGATGAGCGCCCGGAGCGAGTTTCCGTGCGCGACGACGAGGAGCCGCTTGCCGGCCTTCACTTGCGGCGCGAGCTGCGTGTGCCAGAAGGGCAGCATGCGCGCGACCGTTTCCTTGAGCGACTCGGTGGCGGGCTGCTGCGCCGCCGAGAGCTCCGCATAGCGCCGGTCGAAGTGCGGATGCCGGGGGTCCTGCGCGTCGAGCGGCGGGGGCGGCACGTCGTAGCTGCGCCGCCAGATCTTCACCTGCGCCTCGCCGAACCTGGCGGCCATCTCCGCCTTGTCGAGCCCCTGGAGATTGCCGTAGTGGCGCTCGTTGAGCTGCCAGGCCTTGACCGTCGGCAGCCAGTCGAGGTCGAGCGCGTCGAGCGCCAGCCAGAGCGTCTTGATGGCGCGCTTGAGCACCGAGGTGTAGGCGAGGTCGAACGAAAGGCCGGCTTCGCGCAGCAGCCGCCCCGCCTCGCGCGCCTCGGCCGCTCCCTGCGGCGTCAGGTCGACGTCGGTCCAGCCGGTGAAGCGGTTTTCCAGGTTCCAGGTGCTCTGCCCGTGGCGCAGCAGCACCAGCGTGTGGGTCGCCATCCGGACGGTGTACAACGAACGGCCATGAAACGGATCGTGCTCGCGTGTCTCCTCTCGGTCGCGTGCCAGAAGGCGGAAGAGGCGAAGCCGCGGCAGCTCACTGAAGCGCCGCCGCCACCCGCGCTGCAGCTGGCGAAGGGAAGGGAGCCCGACGGCGACAAGGGCTTCCGCGTGGTCGCGGGCCGGCCCCAGGGCAAGCTGCAAGGACAGGCGCGGCCGACCCTGACGTTCTCGGAGCCGGTGGTGGCGCTGGAGACGCTCGGGCAGCAGGACCCCTCGTCGCAGATCCGCCTCGAGCCGTCGGTCCAAGGGCGCTGGCGCTGGCTGGGCTCGTCGTCGGTGGAGTTCGTCGCCGAAGAACCGTGGCCGTTCTCCACCGCCTTCCACGTCATCGTGCCGGCGGGCTTCAAGGCGCTGGACGGCACGCCGCTCGAGACGGGCTGGCAGCTGGACTTCACCACCCCGACACTCGAGGTCCTGCGCTACGCGGTCGATCCGCCCGAGTACCTCTGCAAGTGGTCGGCGCCGTTGCAGCGCTTCGGGATCGTCGTCAACCAGCCGATCAAGGACGCGGCCAAGGCTTTCTTCTTCGAGGCCGGCGCGGCGAAGCAGATGGTGGCGGCCAGGGTCACCGGCCCCGTGCCGGTCAAGGACGGCGTCCGGTACGAGGTGCAGCCGGCGCGGGACCTGCCGCGCGACGCGCGCTTCGCGGTCGGCCTGGACGGCGACGCGCTGGGGACGGCGGGGACCTTGCCGGCCGGGCGCGAGTGGCGGCAAGAGTGCCGGGTGATGGGCGCGATGCAGATCGTCGGCATCGCGCGCTGCTTCGGGGAGGCGACCGCCGGCACGGCGGAGCCACACTGCGCGCACGGGCCGATCTCCATCGACTTCTCGAATCCCCTCGGAGACGTCGCCGAGCTGCGCAAGCGGATCCACCTGAAGCCGGAGGTGGCGCTCGAATGGGACGAGAGCGCGCCGGACCTCGGGCTCGAGTTGCAGCAGAACCGCACCCACGCGGTGCTCTTCGGCAAGTTCCAGCCGGGGACCACCTACTCCGTGCACCTCGACGCCGGAGTGAAGGACCAGCTCGACCAGCCGGCGCCCGCCCACGAGGCGACGGTGCGGCTGGACGATCTGTTGCCCTCGCTTTACGTCGGTCAGACGCTGGCGCTCCTCGAGCCGTCGGGCGACGGGCAGCTGCCGGTGCAGGTGACCAACCTCACCGCCCTCGAGGCCGATCTCTGGGCGACCACGCCGCCGGAGATGGCCCAGCTCGAGCTGGGCAACACCAGCGAGGCCGCGCCGAAGCGGCCCCCGGACGCGCCGCTGCGCCTTTTGCCGTCCTCTCCCAAAAACGAGCCGCACCTGCTCGGCGTCGACCTGCGCGCCGCGCTGCACGGGGCGAAGACCGGCCTCGTCGCCGTGCGGCTGCGGGCGCCGGGCACCGACTTCGAGGGCCACCCGCTGCGGGTGCTGGCGCAGATCTCCGACCTCGCCGTGCACGCCAAGATCGGCGCCACCCGCAGCCTCGCCTGGGTGACCTCGGTCGAGAGCGGCAAGGGCGTCGCCAACGCCAGGATCTCCGTCTACGGAGCGGGCGGCGCCGTGCTGGCGGAGGCGATCACCGACGCGAGCGGCCTCGCCACGCTGCCCGGCTACGGCCGGCTCGACCAGAAGCGCTCGGGCTGGGAGGCGCCGCGCCTCCTCATCGCGGCGGCGCTGGGCCCGGACCTCGGCTACGTCACCACCAGCGGCGCGAGCGACGAGGGCGCGCCGGTCGAGGTCAACCGCAACTTCGACGTCCTGCACAAGGACGGCCGGGGCCTCGTCTTCGCCGACCGCGGCATCTACCGGCCGGGCGACACCGTGCAAGTGAAGGGCATCCTCCGCGATGAGGAGGCCGGCGAATTGCACACGCCTGCCGGCGCCGGTCTCCTCCTGACCATCAGCGACTCCGATTCGAAGCCGGTCGTCAGCCAGGCGGTGACGCTCTCGAAGTACGGAACTTTCGGAACCGAGGCGGTCATCCCGAAGACGGCGCGCCTCGGCCAGTTCACCTTGGCGGCGGCGGTGCCGAAGGGCATGACCTACGGCTACGGCAGCTTCCTCGTCGCCGAGTACCGCGCGCCGCAGTTCCGCGTCGACGTGCAGGTGGCCGCTCCGGCGCTGACCGCCGGCGAGGAGCTGAAAGGCACCGTCATCGCCCGCTACCTCTTCGGCGGCGCGATGGGCGGCGCGCAGGTGCAGTGGAGCGCGGCCCGCCTGACCGAAGACTTCGCGCCGCCCCGGGCCGACGGCTTCCGCTTCGGCCGCAACACCTGGAACTGGGACGACCACGCGCCCGCCCACGACAACGGCCTCTTCGCCTCGGGGCAGGGCGAGGTCGCGCGCGACGGCACCTTCGCGGTCAAGGCCGGCACGGTGGAGGCGCCGGGCGACCGCGCCGCGCGCTACACGCTGGAGGCCGAGGTCGCCGACGTCTCGCGGCAGCGGGTGGCGGGCCGCGCCTCGGTGCTGGTGCACCCGGCGGCGTACTACGTCGGGCTGGGCCCGACCAGCTCGTTCGCCAAGGTCGGCGAGACCCTGACGCTGCCGATCATCGCCGCCGCCCCCGACGGCGCCCGCCTCCCGGCCAAGGTCCGCGTCGCGGCGCTCTTGCGCTCCTGGCACGCGGTCAGGAAGCGCGGGGTCAACGGCATCTACCAGACCATCGAGGAGCCGGTGGAGGAGGAGGCCGCCCGGTGCGAGGTGCAGAGCGGCACCGACTGCAAGCTGCTGCTCGCCCGGCCCGGCTTCTACAACCTGCGCGCCGAGAGCCGCGACGAGAAGGGCCGCCTCGCGCTGACCACCGCCAGCATCTACGCCGTGGGGGCCGGCGCCACCGCCTGGCAGGGCAGCGATTCGCAGAAGGTGGAGATCGTCCCCGACAAGCCGTCGTACGAGGTCGGCGAGACGGCGCACCTGCTCATCAAGTCGCCCTACCCGTCGTGCCGCGCGCTCCTCTCCGTCGAGCGCGAGGGCGTGACCGAGGCCCGCGTCGTCGAGCTCGCCGGCAACGCCGCCACCGTCGACGTGCCCATTCGCGAGGAGCACGTCCCCAACGTCTTCGCCGGCGTCATCCTCGTCCGCGAGCGCGTCAAGGGCGGCGGCCAGGAGCCGAGCGACGATCCCGGCCGCCCCTCGATGCGCCTCGGCTATGTGAACCTGAAAGTCGGGACCTCCACCCGGCGGCTCGAGGTCCAGCTGACCACGCCGAAGAAAGAGTACCGGCCGCGCGAGAAGGTGCCGGTGGACATCTCGGTCAGCGCCCCCGCCGAGGTCCA
>JAYWAJ010000520.1:0-21734 GCA_043782525.1 Deltaproteobacteria bacterium
TTCTCCACCACTCCAACTTCTCCACCAAAACCTCCCTGCACTGATCCCGTTTCTCCCCCCGACCGCCCCCTCCTCCTCTCTTCTCCAACCCCTGACTACCGGCCTGAGATCCGACCCCACTACCCTGGTGGTTGGGGGAGTGGGGTCGGGTCTCAGGCCAGCCTTGCAATCCCCCTGGCAGTCAGCCGGAGGAGGGGGCGGTCGGGGCCAGGCACTTCGCCCACTTGCGAGATTTTGCCTGCCTCGCAGGGTGCCTTCCAGGGTGCCACGCCGGGTGCCCTGTTTGACGGCAACCCTGGAAGGCACCCTCCGTGGCACCCGCGAGGGCACCCTGGAAGGCACCCCGCGTCCACAAAATTTCATTTGTGCTTCAGATTTGGTTTCAGATCGAGTAGGCTCTTTCGCATGGCACGCACCCCGCGTACGATCGAGCTCTCCAGCATCAGCACTCGCTTCCCACTGGAGACCAGGCGCTGGCTGGAACAGCGGATGAAAGAGACCGGCAGGCAGTCCTTGAACGAGGTGATCAACGACCTCATCGAGGACGCTCGCTCGTGGTATCGGCTTCCGAAGCCCATCGTCGAGGTCCTCGAGCGCGACCGCAAGCAACGCAAGGCGCACGACCTTCGGGACTACTTGGTCAATCTGCTTCTGGAGCGGTACGTTGCTTTGGAGAAGCATCCACGATAGAGTCAATTATAACTCATTTTCGGAGAGCAACATGGGTTCGTTCGTGGAGCGGCGAGAGCAACGGCAGCGAGAGTCGCTTTGGGATGCACGGGACGTCGCTGCCTACCTGAAGGCGAGCCGGTCCTGGGTCTACATGAAGGCTGAGGCCGGCAAACTCCCTTGCATCCGCATCGGCGGCCTGCTTCGATTCCACCGGAGCGCCATCGAGGCGTTCGCCCGCGGCGAACATGGCTGAGCCTTTCTTCCGAGAAGATCGCAAGCGCTGGTACCTGCGCGTCAAGGACGGCGCGGGCAGGTGGCAGAGCATGCCGTGCGCCGCCAGGACGAAGGCCGAAGCCCGCGCGATGCAGCGCGAGCTCGAGTTGAAGTCAGACCGACAGCGGAAGGGACTCGAGCCGCTCCCGACCGATCGCTGGGCGAGCTTCGACGAGATGCTCCTCTGGTGGATCGACGGCGAGGCGACGCGCTTCGTCTCGCACGACAAGCTCAAGTCGATCTACGCCACGCACTTCAAGGGCAGCGTTCTCGCTCGCCTGCCGCCGACGGCCGTCACCTCCGGACGCATCGAGGCGTTCCTGCTGCCGAAGGCGAAGAAGTACTCGGCGACCTACGTGAACCACATGCGCCGGCTAGTGCATCGCGTCTTCGCCGCAGCGATCCGCGTCGAGGAATGGCGCGGATCAAATCCCGCCGAGCGCGTCCGCCGGCGCCGAGAACCGAAGCGGAAGCCCTCCTTCCTTGAGGCGCACGAAGTCGTCGTGACGCTGCTGGAGATCAAGCCGCTCTGGCGACCGCTCTACGCGACGGCCATCTACGCTGGTCTGCGCAAGGGCGAGCTGGCGGGTCTCGAGCGCGGCGACGTCGACCTGGCGCGCAACCTCATCCTCGTCCGCCACTCGTGGTCCCGGAATTTCCCGAAAGGCGACCACGAGGAAGCGATCCCGATCCATCCCGAGTTGAAGCCTTACCTCGAGCAGGCGCTGCGCCGCGCGAATGGCCAACTCCTCTTCCCTGCTCCGAACGGCAAGATGCTCCCGCGCGACTTCAAGCTCGCCGAGAAGCTGCGCAGCGCGATGGCCAGGGCGGGCATCGTCGTCGGCTACAAACACATCTGCCGCCGTTGCAAGGCCAGGCGCCTCGACAGCCACGAGGACGCACCAGACGGCACGATCCGGCGCTGCCCGAAGTGCAACGCGAAGATGTGGCCTTCTGCGGTGCCCAAGCCGTGCACGTTCCACGAGCTGCGCCACACCACCGCGACGCTGCTCCTCGCAGCGGGCGCGGACCTCTGGGCCGTGCAGAAAATGCTCCGCCACACCGACGCCCAGGTCACGACCGAGCGTTACGCGCACCTCGTTCCCGGCTACCTGCAGGCGCAGATCACCCGCCTGAAACTGACCGGTTTTGCTTCCCCCTTGCTACCGCCGGCCGCAAACGACGAAGGTCCGACCGAAGCGCCGGACCGAAACGAGCAAGGCTCTCAAGAGGATGAACTGGAGCGGGAAACCGGATTCGAACCGGCGACCCTCAGCTTGGGAATCGATCCGGCACCTTGGCAGGGCCTTTCTACCTCTGGCAACCTCTCGAAATCAGGCAACGCGAAGGCCGTGCCAGAGGCCTTCGAAGGGGGAGATTTAGCAACCTTTCACCTCGGCGCTGCCCCACCGGCGCCCCAAAGGACCGCGCAGGCCGCGCGCGGTGCCGCGGACGATCCGGCGCACGTCTTCACGCCGCCGCGTCGCCTGCGCGCGGTCCTTGGACGCGCGGAGCTGCTCAGCGTGCGCGAGGTGGCGAAGGCGCTGCGGGTGAGCACGCCGGTGGTCTACGGGCTGATCGAGCGCGGCGAGCTGGCGCACCTGCGGGTGAGCAACGCGATCCGCGTCGCGCCGTCCGCCGTCGCTACCTACCTGGTGAGGTCGCAGCCTTGAGCCCGGCCACCAGGTTCACCGCCCGCCCCATCTACGACCGGCGCACGATCACGGCGATGCTCAACGCCTTCGAGCAGACGAAGCCCGCGGACCGCCATGGCCAGCGGAAGATCTGGAACCGCAAGAACACCCGGCAGCTCCTGATCCGCGCCGGCCTCGTGCCGCTGCAGCGCAGGCCCGGGTGCAAGCTCTTCTACACGTTTGCCCAGCTGCAGGAGCTCGACGCGCGCCTGGTCGCGGGCCTGGTCACCGGCACGCCCGAGGACCTCGACGAGGCCGCGTAGCGGAACACCGTCCGGGACCGTCCGTATGCGTCCGCGGCCGCGAGGTCCCTGGAACTGCGAATCGCATAACCACGGGCAGGAACGTTCTCGGGCGCCCGTTCTTCCGCTACCATCGCAGGATGGTCCGACGCGCACGCCTCATCTCCGCAGCGGCGCCCTGGCCGGCTCGCCGCGAGGACGTGCCGAGCTGGCTCGAGGCGCAGTACCAAGTGGCGGCAGTGGGCAACCGGCTCAACCCTGGGGCGCTCCAGCCCGACCCTGAGCTGCCCGGCCTGACCGAGGCGCGCGCGGCCGCCGTCGACTACGTGCTGCGCCGCGGGGCGCCAGAGCTGCGCGAGCAGGCGCTGCACGCGCTGGAGGACCCCAGACCGGAGGTCGCCCCCGCGCTGTGGCGCCGGTCGCTCAAGGCCGACCTGGCCGCGACGCGCGGCGAGCTCACCCAGGCCGAGCGCAAGGAGCTGCTGGTGCGCTTCGTTCGTGCATTCCGGGACGCGAACCGCCGCCGGGCAGCAGGCGCCGACCTGCCGCTGCGCGCGCTGCTCGCCGTCGCCTGGTGGGAGGGCTACCGGCGCGCCCCGCCGACCCGCAACAGCGTCCGCGACCTCGAGCGGCTCCTGGAACGCCGGCCCTGATCAGCAGCGGGCATCTTCCGAACGCGGCGCCCGTGCTTGAGCGCGCGAAATTCGTCGAGCCACCGGCGGGCCGCGCGTACCCTCTTGTACATCGCAGGCCGAGCGCGCCGACGCGCGCCAGGAGACCGGACCCATGCTCGAGCTGCTCCAGAAGCGCCACGCGGAGGCCATCGAGGAGGCGCGCTCCGCAGAGGAGGCGCACCACTCCCTCACCGAGGAGCTGGAAGCGCAGCGCGAGCAGATCAAGGCGGTGGAGGGCAAGATCGCCGGCTCGAGCGCGCAGCTCGACGAGACCGACCCTTTCTCGAAATCCTTCACCTCGCTGGCCGTCGCGCGCGAGCAAGACAAGATCCTGCTCGCGGCTCTCAAGGAGCAGCTGGCGGCCGCGGAGAAGAAGCACGAGAAGAAGGAGCGCGAGCTCATCTACCTGCGCCAGGCCGTCGGCGCCACGGAGCACGCGGTCCTCGCTCACCGAGTGCGCACCGGCGCAGAAGAGCTCCGGCAGCTGGTCTGGAAGAAGCTGCGTGACGAGATCGCGCCGGCGTTCAGGCGGCAGGCGGAGATCGCCGACAAGGCTCGCAGCATCGCTCCTCAGCGACAGTGGCTGGAGAAGCAGGGCGCGTCGACGTGGTGGGACGACGGGATGCGGTTGCCGTGGGTGCATTCGATTCACGGCCGGCACAGCGGAGTTGACCCCGACGGGGACGAGTTCATGCAGCTGGTGATCTCGGCCTACCGCGAGCGGCTCATGGTCGAGCTCAGCGAGAGGGCGGAAGTGGAGCAGCAGGCGAAGGCGGCGGAAGAGCGGCGCGGGTTTCTCGAGCGCGCTGGCTCGATCGCGGGGTGATCATGGCGGTGGAGCGGGTGACGACGAAGGAAGCTCGGGCCAGCCTGGCCGACGTGATCTGGCTCGCGCAGTCCGCGGGCCGGCGGGTGGTGATCACCTCGAAGGGTCGCCCGGCGGTGGCGGTGGTCCCGCTCGCCGACCTGGAGACGCTCGAGCGCGCGACGCCGTCGACGAGCAAAGGCGGAGGCGGCTGACGATGGCGGTGGGGGCGCTGAAGGCCAAGGTCACCGTCTACCGCTGCGACGGGGACGGACGCCGGTGCGCCGGTCGTTTCTGGCCGCGCGGCGAATCGGAAGGCGTGCTCTTCCAGGACGTGGACGGCCCGACCGTCAACGACCAGGTGCGAGCGCTGCAAGCGGCCGCGGCGAAGGGCGAGATCTCATTCGAACTGAAGGTCATGCGGGCGGGAGGCTGAAGCGATGGCATCGGTGAAGGTGATTGTCGACGTGTTCCCCCATGGCGGCTATTGGGCCGCCGGCCGCTTCTGGCCGAGCGGCAAGACAGAGGCGCTGCTCGAGGACGATGCCGCGGGAAGCGTCGAGCAGAAGCTCGTGCAGCTGCGGCACGCGACCGGCGGAGAACTGCTCCCGATGGTGGACCAGGGAGTGGAGACCATCGGCCAGCGGCGGAGCCCGCAGCTCCTCAGCCTGACGATCTTGCCGGACGCCGTCGCGGCGCCCCCGCAGATCGAACCCAGCAACGAATCGACGGAGGAAGCGTGAAGAAGAAGGAAAAGAAAAAGTTGTTCAGGCTCGGAGAGGCGATGCGACGCGCGACGCTGGCGGTGCCGGCAGATTCCGCGGGCATCGAGAAGAAGATCCGCGCCATCTGGCAGTGGGCTGATGATCAGGTTCCCCTGCAGAACGACATCGGCAAGCCCGGCAACAAGCTCGGTCAGTTCTCGTCCCTGCGCGACTTCATGGCGCAGGCCTTGGACGCCCTGGGGCAGATCGTCGGCGGCAAGCTGGACCCGTTGCCGGCGCCGTCCAGCGGCGTGCCGAAGGCCGGCGGCACCGACGTGACGCTTCCCACTCGGACGTCGAGGGCGGACGACGAAGAAGAGGACGACGACGACCCGCCGGCGAGGGGCACGGTCCAGCTGAGCGCCGACCAGAAGAAGGCGGCCGCCAAGATGGGGATCACCGATCCCGCCCTCATCGAGGCGATCGCGAACTCGGCGCGGTCGCGCACCGACAAGGTGAGCGCCGCGGTGGTCCTTGCGAAGGCCAGCGGCAGGACGACGGCGACGGACGAGCGGGCCAAGGCCGAGAGCGATCAGCTCAGGGTGGCCCAGAAGCTCGGGCTCAACGAGAAGCAGGTCGCGGAGGTCCTTTCGAAGATCCGGGCGCGAGCCTGAGCGAAGTCACGGAAGCGGTCAGCGGGAGAAGCCCATTGAAGAATGCCTCGGTCGCCGTCGGTTCTCAGCACGCGATTGCCGGGCCCGTCGAGTCGGTGCTCGTGTCGACGATCGAGCGCAACGCAGGGTGCGAGGTGCGCGTCTATCTCGTTCGCCTACCGAGGCGGGACGCGCGGGTCTCGGCCGCGCTCTGGTATCGCAACGCCTTCAAGCTGGGGGACGACTGGCGGCCTGAGCAGAAGGCGCGGGGCGGCTTCGACACCCTCATCAGGGCATCCGAGGTGCCGCTGGTGGTCGATGCGTTTCAAAGGGCGATCGAGAAGGCGCGGCAACTCGGGTGGCACCTGCGGTGAAGCGCTTTGCAGAAGTTTCCATTCCCATCATGTCGAAGTGACGGAGGAGGATCGGTGAAAGGAGTCACGAGAGCGGACGTCGAGCGCTGGCGAGCACAGCTCGTCGAGCTGCGCGCGCTCACGACGACGGAGGTAACCGCGAACGTGCTGCAGTCGGGGAAGCCGGAGCTGGTGGAGCAGCTCGGGCGGGAGCTCGCCAAGCTCGCGGTCCTCGAGCGCCAGGTGGCGAAGTACGGAGAGGGGGTCTGACCCGATGGGCCTCGAGTGGTCCTTCAAGCTGCAAGACCTCGTGTCCGGGCCCATGGCGGGCATCGAGCGGCAACTGAAGTTCACGACCATGGCCATCAAGGCCATGGACATCGCGGCCGCGCAGACAAAGCTGGAGAAACTCACGGACCCCTGCGCCGGCAGCGCCTGGAGCTCACGATTCACCGGGACCAGCTGCGCCTGTCGAAGATGTCGATCGACGACCACGGCCAGGCGACATCGAAGGCCGCGGGCGCCACTACGGGCTGGCTCAACAAGCTGCACGACTCGCTGCACATCTTCGACATCCTCGCCCGCGGCTTCCGGGTCGTCGGCGCCGAGGCCGTCGAGATGGCGCGAAAGATTCAGCAGGCGGTCTCGTTCAAGGAGGGAGCGCTGCTCGGGCTGCAGACTTCGCTGGGAGCGAAGGGCGGCTCGAAGATGTTCGACGACGTCATGGGCATGGCCGTTCGCTTCGGCGGAAGCCCGCAGGCGATGGTCGGCCAGGCGCAGGACTTTGCGAGGTTCAAGGCGCCGCCACAGATGGCTTTACTCCTCACGAAGGCGATGCTGGACGTCAAGGCGCTCGGAGGTGTGCACGGGCAGCGCGACGCAGACGAGGTGACGAGCGCGGTCATGGATGCGCTCTCGGAGGGCAAGATCACCGAGCGGACCATGCGCCGCTTCAAGGGCATCCTGCCGCTGCAGCCGATGCTGAAGTCGATCATGACCGCGCAGGGACTTCGATCGCCCGCCGAGGCCCACCGGCAGCTGCAGGAGGGAGTGGTGCCCGGCGACAGGGTCATGGGCATGGTCCTCGAGGGCACGCAGGCACTGCAGAAGGGTCCGATCGGAACTTCGGCGCTGAAGGCGGCGGGCAACCTGGAGGGCCTGATCGAAAGACTTCAGGCTCGGACGCTGAAACTGTTCTCTGGAATCGCCGACACGCCGGGCTTCAAGAAAATGGAGGGCGCCTTCGGCAACCTGGTCAAGGTCCTCGGGGAGGGGAAGACGCAGGGTTTGCTGAACGACCTGGTGAACAAAATCGGGAAGATGGTGGAGCCGCTCACCGGCATCAAGGGCAGGGACAATCTCCGCGCGTTCTTCAAGACCTTCAAGGAGGGACTCGCAGATGCGATCGAAGGAGTGGGGGTCCTCGCGTCGGGCTTCCTATCGGTGTTGCGCTTCCTCAAGAACACGGGCGAGATGACCGGGCAGACGGCCGCGGCCTTCAAGGTGCTCTTCAGCGACGAGGGCGGCGCGGCCAAGCACGACGCAGCGACCTTCCTCCTGCAGGGTCTCGGCGGGATGGAGTCGTTCGACCCGCCGAACATGAAGAGCCTGACTCCAGAATCGCGCGCGAGGGTGTACGCAACGACGCCGGGCAGATTCGCAACGCAGGACGTGCCGCCACTGCTGGAGCGGCCGCAGCCTGGGCCGCCGCCGCGCCCGAACATCACGGTCAACGCAACGCTGAACCTGCGGGGTGTCCCACTCCGCGACCCGGACGACGCGCACGACATCGCGAAGAAGTTTACCGACCAGGTGACTACCTCTTTGTCGGACGCGCTGGAGCAGTTTCAAAACGAGCAGGGAGGATAATTGAGCAACGTTCCATTCTGGGACCCCGGCGCGTATCCCGCGGTCTCGACGCGGGACCCCAAGACCGGCGTGACGTCGACCGGGTCTCAACCGGCGCAGGGAATCGTGGCATTCCCCGCTTCGGAAGACCCGACCATGCCGTGGCCCGACGAGCTCTCGCTCTGGGAGACCATCTATTTCAATGGGCAGCGCGCGCCTGGCCTCTGCCGCGTGCGAGGGGGCCGGCGCCGGCGGCTTGATTCGAAAACCGCATTCGGCTCCAGCGGCAGCGCGGTGACGAGCGGCGGGTACGAGCCCGCCGAGTTCCAGATCACCCTTCGGCTCTGGAGCGCGGTTCATTTCTCGCGGTGGTGTGCCTTGGTGAATGTGCTCTTCCCAAGGGCCACGCTCCCCCAGCCGACCGGTCTCGCGCCTCAGCAGACCGGATTCGTTGCGACTATCGGCCCGCAACAGCCGCCAATCCCCTTGGCGTCGACGCCTGCCGATGTCTCGATCTCTGCGGTCAAGGTGATGCACCCGGCGTTCCAGTCTATCGGCGTCAACGATGTTTACGTCGAGGACATCCGCGTGCCCGAGCACATCGGCAACCTCATCTTCGAGGTGACGATCGACGTGACGGAGCTGGCGCTGCCGGTGGGCGAGGGGGTGAAGCAGTTCAAGTTCGCCACCGCCGAAAACGCGAACGGGACGACGCTGTTCAAGACGCTGCCCGCAGACCCGAGCGTCACGAGCATCAATCCGTAGACGACACCGATTATGGGAATGAGGCTTCTGGGTTGCGACGCCAGCCCGGTGCTGGATTTCTAGTCTATCGCACTTGACAGATATACTCGTTCAGTCTATACAGATAGACATGAGAGCGCGAGAGTTGCTCCGGTTGCTGACGGCTCGGGGCTGCGAGGTGCTCAGGCAGACCGGCTCTCACGTGCGCGTGCGCTGCGGCTCGTGCTTCACGACGGTCCCTGTTCACGCCGGGGAGGATCTCGGGCCGGGCCTGCTGCGCGCGATCGAGAGGGATTTGGAGCCGTGCCTTGGGAAGAAATGGCTCCGGCGGAACTGAGGGAGGCAGACGACGATGGCAGAGCGAAAGACGTACACGGCGGCGGTGACCCGCGACGAGGCTGGCTGGTGGGTGGGGATCGTTCGCGATCTCGCCGGCGTCCACAGCCAGGCGCGGCGGCTCGATCAGCTCCGCGGGCGCTTGGTCGAAGCGTTGGCCGCGGCCGACGTGCGGGATGCCGAGGTGAAGCTGGACATCAAGCTCCCCAAGCCCACGCTCGAGAAGGTGCGCAGCGCAGCGGCGGCGCGCCGCAAGGCTGAGGTCGCGTCGGGTGCTGCAGCTGGCGCGATGAAGGAGGCAGCGAAGGTGCTCACGCGCTCTGGCCTCTCCGTACGCGACGCGGCGGAGCTGCTCGGTCTGTCCTTCCAGCGCGTGCACCAGCTGGTCAGCGACTGATTTCACCGAAGACGACGGGCGCCACGGCTGGAACCGGGACGCCCGCCTAGAAGCCGCACCCTCGACGAAGGGACACGGATCATGGACGCGAGAATCACCGAGGCCTTCCTCCCCGTCAACACCGTTCAGCGCGCTGCCCCGGCGCTGACGATTGTTCCACCGCCCGACTCGACGAACCCGGCCGCGGTCTACCTCGCCGCGCTCGCGCCCTCCGGCCGGCGCACGATGGCCCAGGCGCTGTCCGTCGTCGTCGACCTGCTCGGCGGCGGAGACGTGCCCAGCTTCCCGTGGGCCTCGCTGCGGTACGAGCACGCGCAGGCCGTCCGGCGCATCCTGGTGGAGCGGTACGCGCCGGCGACCGCCAACAAGATCCTGAGCGCCCTGCGCGGCGTGGCGCGCGAGTGCTGGCGGCTGGGCCTGATGGACGCCGAGACGCACCTTCGAATCCGGGACGTCGCCGGAGTCCGCGGCGCGCGCTTGCCGGCCGGGCGCGAGGTCCCGATGCACGAGCTCGCGAAGCTCTTTGGCGCCTGCAGCTCCGCCGGCGCGTCAGGCGTGCGCGACGCCGCCGCGCTGGCGCTGCTCTTCGGGTGCGGACTGCGGCGCGCGGAGGCGGTCTCCCTCGACGTCGGAGCCTTCGACGGCGACGCGGTGCGCGTGCTCGGCAAGGGGAACAAGGAGCGCAGCGTCCCGGTGCCTGCGGCGGCCGCGGCTGCGCTGCGCGCCTGGCTCGAGCTGCGCGGCGGCGCGCCCGGCCCCCTGCTCTGCCCGGTGCGCGGTAGCACCGTGACGGTGCGGGCGATGAGCGCGCAGGCGGTCATGACGGCGATGCTCCGCCGAGCGGCCGACGGTGGCGTGCCGCACCTCTCGCCGCACGACCTGCGCCGCAGCTACATCACGAGTTTGCTCCGCGCCGGCGCTGACCTCTCGACGGTCCAGCGCCTGGCTGGGCACGCGAGCGTCACCACGACCACGCGCTACGACCGCCGCGGCGACGACGAGAAGGTGAAGGCGGTGGCGCTGCTGCACGTGCCCTACGTCGCGCCGGCTGCTGCCAAGAAGATCGATTCCAATAACAAGAAGGAGGAGTGACCTATGGCCCGCCATTCCCTGCGGAAGCGATTTGCGGAGAATCTGGACCGGACCGAAAAGAGGATCGTCGGCTACCTCCGCGCCATGCCCGAGGCCGACGCCGAATGGGTCTACTTCGTGGCGCAATCGCTTAAGGAGAAGCAGTCGAGAGACGCTGCGATTGCCCACGCTGACCGGATGGCCTGGCCAAGCTCGGCACCACCTGTGGATTCGGCAGCTGGATACGTTTCTCCCGACAAGGATCCGCAAGTGAGAGCCGCCTTGCGCAAGCTCGACGCCAGGCAACGGCTGCTGCTCAGGCCTGACGCGAAGGTGATCCAGCTCTTCACGCGACCGGAGTAGAGTCCACCGAAAGATCGAGGCCCGCGCCACTTCGAATGGCCGGGCCCCGTGATCGACCGCGCGACTGGAGGCGCGACCGATGAAGAAGAAGTTACCGCCGCCCCGGAAGAAGCGCCAGCACGCGCCGGCCGCGTCCACTCGACTACCGCGGCACGCTGGAGCTCAAGATGCCGTGGCGAGGCTGCTCCTCAATGCCGCGTTGCTGTTGTGGGAAGACGCTGAGCGGGAGAGGAGCTCCTTGAGCACCGCTGCGGCGTGGGCCGTCAGCGCCGTTCGAGAGCACCTTGTCGCGGGAGACTCGGGGGCGCTGGGCAGGATCGGCGGATACCAGCGCAGCGACCATCTGAGCTACCTGGTCGACCAATGCGATCTGATCATCGGCGCCCACGCGAACGACCGTCGCGCCGGCATTGAAAAGGCAATCTCCCACGCGATACTCGAAGTCCCCAGGGTCTTCTCGACCGAAATCCCCCGAACAGAGACACTTGATCTGGTCCCCGCTGATGAGGCCGGACCCGTGGAGCGATCCCTCGCCGAGGCAGCGCGCGATATCGCCAGCGACCTCCTGCGAAACGCGAAGGCTCTGGCCCACGTCGACGGTCAGTCCGTCGTCAGAGCGGCCCTCGTGATCTGGGGCGTGTCGCGCGATCGAGCCGCCGTTTTGCTTGCGTTCTTAAGGGAGGACAAGCGACCGCGCAAAACTGAGCGACGGAAGCGCGCCAAGTCGACCGAAGGCGGCTCGCTGCTCTCACGCCAGCAACGGATGCTGATCGAGGTGGAGCACCTTTTGCCGCTGGATTTTCTGGAAGCTCGCGCGCAGGAGAACCAAGCCTTGATCATTTGCAAATGATCCATTGACCCTCGCGGCCGCTCCGCGCTGCGTGCAGTCTGCCTGCATGTCGCCATCACCCGCCAAGAAGCTGAAGCCGGCCGCCGCTCTCTCCTCCCTCCAGCGCAGAAGGATTTCGCTCTCCGCGCTCGTCGACGAGAGGACGCTGGTCCGCGCGCTGCGAGGGCTTGCGGTACAGCCCATGCCGCGCGAGCGCATCCGCCGCGCCCTGGACGCCGAGGGCCTGCTCCATCTGCTCCCTACGGCCGCGGATGACGCGCGATGAGCGCGGCCGGCCTGTACTTGCTCGCTCGTCTCCACGAGGACGCGAACGCCTTTCGAATAGTCTGCGGGATGCATTTCAAAAAGACGCTCCTCGACAATGGTAGAGCGTCGCCACCCGACGGGCAGTTGCCGCACGGTTTGCCGGCCGGGGACTGGGTTCCCGTGCAGCACTCCGCAATGCAGTCGCGCCTGCGCGAGCACGTCGCGACCGGGATGGTCACATGCTGGCTGTGTGGCCCTGGGGCGGCCTTCGCGGAAGAGGACCTCGAGACGCTCGCCCGCAAGCTCGGGTTGACGACGGCCGCGCATCTCACGAGCACGGGCGGTGGACCGGTGATTGAGCATCTTTTTATACCTGACCCGTTCGGCCGCGACGTCTGCGACCGCAAGCTCGATAGCGACGGCCGCGTCTCAACCTGCTGCCGACCGCGGAGCGAGCACCAGGCGGATGCGAACGCTGCAGTACCGCCGGGCACGCTCGACGAGAGCGACGCGCCCGAGGTCGCCTGAATGGCGCTCGCGAACGAGATCGCTCGGGAGCTCGCCGTGGACCACCAGTTGCGGCGCAAGCTGCTCCCGCGCTCGGACCTGCAGCTCGCCGGCCTCTTTAGCTGCTCTCCTGCGACCGTCGCACGCGTTCGACGGCACTACGATTTCGCGGCCGAGGTCGGACTGGTCGGACCGCAGGAGCGCCTCCGCCGGCTCACCATCCTCAACCTGCCCAAGAGCGAACTGCGCCTCATCGCGAAGCTTGCCGACGTGGCCGCCCCAACCGTCAAACGGGCACTGCACGGGGGCCGCGTGCGCGCTTCCTCGCGCAACAGAATCGCGGCCGCTCTCGACTACCTCGGCTGGCGGATCGAGCTGCTCCCCGACCAGCGGCCGCGCGCTGATGTTGGGAATGGAAATTCTGAGGAGGAGCGTTGACCGGCGCCGACGAGTCCGCCCCGGGCTACGTCGCGATGCCGCGGGAGATGCTGATCGCGGCCGACAAGCTACCGCGTGACCAAGGCTGGCTGCTCGAGCGGATGGCTCGCGATGCGAGGTGGCAGGATCCCGGGCCGGTCATCGTGCGCGGAGGCGTGGTCACTATCGACACAGGGGAACAGCTGATCAGCCTCGATGGCCTGGCCAAGAGGTACGAAATGACGGTCGCGCAAGTGCGCCGGGCCCTGGCCACCTTCGAGCGAAAGGGCTGGATCAGCCGCCGGCCGGCAGCAGCACAAACCGGCACCCCACTCACAGAGGGGAAAAGCGCCAAGACCGGCACCCCCCCGACCGTCGTCAGGTTCGAAAAATGGCGCGATATTTTGTGGCCCAAGACCGGCACCCCAACCGGCACCTCACCCGGCACCCGAACCGGCACCGCGTCCACCGAGGGAAGAAGCGCCAAGACCGGCACCCCAACCGGCACCTCACCCGGCACCCGAACCGGCACCATTCTACAAGATCAACAAGTTAAACAATCCAACCTAGAAGAGAAGAAGAAGCAAAAGACGCAGCCTGCGGCTGCTGCTCCCGCGGCTGCCTCTTCGAGGAAGGATCAAAAAGCGAAGGAGCCGGTGCGGCCGCTTTCAGCAGAGCAGCTCTCGGCGCGCGACGGGGTCGTGGCGGAATTCGACGCGTTCCAGATCGAGCAGTCCGGCTACTTGTTCCACTGGACGAAGCCCGAGCGTGACGCGGCAGCGGAGATCGCGAGGGTCCTAGGGCCCGAGTGGATGGCGCTGTTCAATTGGTTCAAGGGCTGGGCCGGCGCCGGAGAGACGTTCTTCGCGAACAATTTCCGGCCGCGGATCATGCTTCAGCAGGTGAATCGTTTCCGGACGGAGAGCCAGACCCGAAGCATTCTGGTGGCGAGCGGCGTGCTCAAAGCAGCCGCAGAAACCGCACCCCTCTGGAAGCGGCGGGGCTTCCAGTCACAGCAGGAGTACGACGCGAGGATCTCCGAGCTGCAGGCGGAGGAAGATGCAAAAGCGCAGAAGGTTCGCCGGGTGATTGGCTGGGATGCGGCGCCGCGGGCAGCGAGGGTCACGTGAACAACGATCCGGCGGCGCCAGGGCGCGAGGCGGTGGAACTCCCGAGCGACCGCCTCTGGACAGTGCACCAGGCGGCCGCGTTCCTCGGCCGCTCCACCTCGTGGGTCTACAAGGCCGCTGAGCGCGGCG
Organism: Deltaproteobacteria bacterium; assembly: GCA_043782525.1. Lineage (GTDB taxonomy): Bacteria > Myxococcota > Myxococcia > Myxococcales > 40CM-4-68-19 > 40CM-4-68-19. The sequence continues at coordinate 14,109 of JAYWAJ010000520.1, forward strand.
AGATCCCGCGGGCGAAGGGCCTGGCTTGGGGGCTTCGATTCGTACCGGCCGACCTGATGGCGTACGCTCGCGGCGAGCTGCGCACGGCAACGGTGCTTCCGCTTCGCGGCGCAGAAGGGACGTAGCGCATGGCGACCGTCGAGCGGCACGGCAAGGGCTGGCGAGCGATCTACACCGGCGCCGAGGGCGAGCGGACCCGTGAGGCGGTGCCGGCGCGCACGAAGGCCGAGGCGAAGGAGCTGGCCACCAAGCTCGAGCGGCGCGCCTGGCTGCAGCGCCGCGGGCTCGAGGTCACCGCCGACGAGCTCACCGGGACCCTCGCGGACCTCTGCCGCTGGTGGCTGAAGGAGCGCTGCCCCGCGGCGAGTCTCGGCGGCGCGACCTCCGGCCTGCAGAAGCACGTGGTGCGTGGCGACGTCGGGAAGGTGCCGCTCGCGCGCTTGCGCACTTCGCACATGGACGATCTGCTGCACCAGCTCGAGAGGGACGGTGCGGCGCCGGCGACGCTGAACAACCTGCGCGCGCTGCTGCACGTCGTCTTCGCGAAAGCGAAGAAGGCCGGGCGCTGGGTGGGCGACAACCCGGCCGCCGCCGTCGAGCGCCGCAAGGTTCCGAAGCGGGTCTACATGACCCTCTCGCCGGAGCAGCTCGCGAAGATGCTCGAGGAGGTGCCGGCGGACTGGCGCCCGATCTTCGCCTGCGGCCCGGCGCTGGGCCTGCGCAAGGGCGAGCTCTTCGCGCTCCGCAAGACCGACGTGGACATGCCGCGCGGGACGCTCACCATCGCCCGCTCGCACGACCGTGACGTCACGAAAGGCGGCGACGCGGCGCTCTTGCCGATCCCGGCGCCGCTGCGCCCCTGGCTCGAGCACCAGCTTCGCCACGCGCCCGGGCCCCTGCTCTTCCCCGCGGCCGACGGCTCGCAACGGACGAAGGAAGCGGACCCGCAGAAGGTGCTCCGCCACGCCCTGGCCCGCGCCGGCATCGTCCGCGGGTACGAGCATCGCTGCCGCTGGTGCGAGCACAAGGAGGCCGCCCATGACGCCGAGCCGCGCTTCTGCCCAACCTGCCTGAAGCTCACCGACGGGCGCGGCAACCAGGTGGAACACCCGCGCGGCCGACGCCTATGGCCGGTGGCGCTGCACGTGCCCATGCGCTTCCACGACCTCCGGCACACCTTCGCCACCGCCCTGCTCCGCGCCGGAGTCGACGTCCACCGCGTGCAGCGGCTGATGCGGCACGGCGACGTCCGGATGACGACCGGGACCTACGCGCACCTGCTCGTCGAGGACCTGCGCGCCGTGCTGGACGCGCACACGCACCTGGCGCTCCCGCCCGGCGCCGAGCCTGCCGCCGCCACCGCGCGCGCCGCGGTCGGGGAAGGTTCTGCCCCAACGGCGCCCCAGCCGGCCGAGATCCTGCCGATGGTCGCCCGCCGCGAAGCCGAATCTCAGAGGGGAAAATTGGAGCGGGAAACCGGATTCGAACCGGCGACCCTCAGCTTGGGAAGCTGATGCTCTACCAACTGAGCTATTCCCGCCCGAACGACCGAGGCTAGCCGTGGCCCCCCGCTGCGTCAAGGGTGGAACTCCGCGATCTCCGCCTCACTGGATGGTCAGCGTATAGGGCTGGGTCGCGCTCGCGTCCTTGTGATGCGGGCTCGAGACCTCGACGGCGTAGTCGCCCTCTTTCAGGGGCACCGAGAGGAGCTTCTCCTCCCCTTCGCCGCGGACGGCGTCGCTGGTGCCGATCACCTCGCCGGCCTGGCCATGGACCTCGAGCAGGCGGAGCTGCAGGTCGAGGCCGCGAACCGCGCCCAGCGTCACGCTGACCGGCGCATGTCCGGCGGCGATGTGGAAGCGGAAGAGGTCCACGTCCTTGCGCGGCCAGATCCAGCCTTGGACCGCGGCCGGCACCAGCAAGGTCTGCGCCGCCCGGAGGTCGTCGTTGGGCTCGCGCTCGAGGGAGCCGTCGTCGGGCGCGAGGGTGAGGAAGAGCTTGTAGGCGTGCTGCCGGTCCTCGCCGTCGCGCACCCGTTTACCCTCGAGGTCGCGGGCCGCGGCCTGCACCAGCACGAAGCTGTCGCCGGCGGGAAGGCCGACGGCGGGCAGGGTTTCGCCCTCCCGGGGTCCGCCTTCGTTGACGCGGGCGAGCAGCACCGGCTTGCCCTCGCCTGCCGGCGCGGCACCGTAGACAGCGAGCTCCAGGTCTGCCCGCTCGACGCCGCCCAGCTCGGCGTGCAGGACCGCGGGGGCGTCGGTGTGGACGCGGTACCAGTCCTGGTCGCCCGCGGGCGCGATCCATCCGGTAGCGGTGGTCTGCATCGGCGTCGCATGCTGCGGATCGTCGTTCGGCTCCTGCTCCAGGTCGGGGGCGCCCGCCTCGAGGGAGGCCGTCAGCGTATACGGCACCAGCGGCGCCGCGCCCCGCTTGTTGCGGGTGATGAAGCCGGACTTGAGGACGAGGTAATAGCCGGCCGGCGCAGGCGGAGCGGCCGCTGGGACGAAGGCGCCGGCATCGGGGGCGGAGTTCGCCGGACCGGCGTCGGGGGCGGAGTTCGCCGCGCCGGCGTCGGGGGCAGAGCTCGCCGCGCCGGCGTCGGGGGCAGAGTTCGCCGCGCCGGCGTCGGGGGCGGAGTTCGCCGCCCCTTCTCCGAGGTGGAGCGAGAGGTCGCGGACGAACAGCGCCTGCCCCGCTCCCGCTGACCGCAGGGAGGCCAGCAGCGCGCCGTCCGAGAGCGCGCGGACTTCCAGCTCGGGACGCACGCCATCGACGCCGGTCACCTCGATGCGCAGGAACTGCCCAGGCAGGGGGGCAGAGATCGAAAGCCGGTACCAGTCCTCGTCCTCCCCCGACAGGAAGGTGCCCTGCATCGGCTGCCCTGGGGCCAGCGCCGTGGCATCGACCGCGCGGTCGTTGGGCTCGAGCTCGCGGCCCTCCACCGGCTCGTCGCCGAGCACCAGCAGCCGGTACGGGGCCGCCACCGTCCCCGACACCTTGACGAAGCACGCCTCGAGGCAGGCCGCCGCCGGGATCACGCCCGGGTCATCTCCGCCCGCGTGCACCCGCAGCAGCCGGTTGCGGTCGCGGTCGTAGAGTTCGAGCCAGGCGTCCAGCTTGCCCTCTCCCGCCGGCTTGAGCTCGAGGCGCAGCGCCAGCTTCCGCCGCGGCTCGACGCGGTACCAGTCCTCGTCGGCCGAGCGGGCCTTGAGCGGCGCGATGCTCCCGGTCACGGCCGCCCGCTCCGGGATGGCCTGCGCATGCTGGAAGTCGTTGGGCTCTACCTCCGGCACGTTCTGCGGGGGCGGAGGTGGCGCCTTGACCTTCGCCAGGGGCGGTGGCCCTGCCGGATCGGCCGTCCGGGGCTCTTCCTTCTTGCAGGAGGCGACGGCGGCGCAGGCCGCGGCGACACAGAGCAGTCTTCGCATGGCGCGCCCGGTAGACCGCATCGGACGCGAACTGTCTACGGCGAGTTACTTGCGCGCCGCCTTGTGCGGTCCCTGCGAGATGTTGACCGCGAAGTCGCGAAAGAAGTCGACGATGCCCTTGGTCAGCTCCTCGGCCGTCCCGCCTTCCTCGGCGAAGTCGGCCGACTCGAGCCAGATGCCGCCGCAGCTCTCGCAGGTCTCGTAGACCAGCGGGTTGCGCTTGTGCTGGCTCTCGATGGCGAGGAGCCCGACGCTGTCCACCGGGCAGAGGCCGGCGTCCTCTTCGGGGTTGGCCCGCCCGCCCATCGCCTCGAGCGTGGGAAGTCCGGCGTGAAGGAGGATCCGGTTCAGATCCGCGACGTCCAGCCAGAGACCCCCGCACTCGTCGCAACGGTGGAGGACGCGGTCCTCGCCGTCGGTGAGCTCGGACATCTCGGTGTTGTCACGCGGGCAATCCATGGGGTGTTGGCACTCCGGTGAGGGTTGTCGGGGAAGCCTAGCCCACCGCCACTCGCGAGGGCAACGGCGAAAGCCTAGAGTGTGCCTTTGACGCGGCGGATGGTGGCCCCCAGCGCCAGCAGCTTCGCCTCGAGCGCCTGGTAGCCGCGATCGAGGTGGTAGACGCGGTGGACGGTGGTGACGCCCTCCGCCCGCAGGCCCGCCAGGACCAGCGAAGCGCTGGCCCGCAGGTCGGTGGCCATCACCGGCGCGGCAGAGAGATGATCGACCCCGCGCACCACCGCCGTGTGCCCGTCGATGGCGATGTCCGCCCCCATCCGGGACAGCTCCTGCACGTGCATGAAGCGGTTCTCGAAGACCGTCTCCACCACCCGGGAGGCGCCCTTGGCCACCGACAGGCAGGCCATCAGCTGCGCCTGGAGGTCGGTGGGGAAGCCGGGGAACGGGGCGGTGATGAAGTCCACCGCCTCCAGCCGCTGCGGCGCGACGATGTGCAGCCCGGCCGGCTCGACGCTGATCTTCGCCCCGGCCTCGCGCATCTTGGCCAGGGGGGCCTCCAGATCTTCGGCCCGGGCTCCCCGCACCAGCACGTCGCCGCCGGTGATCAGCGCCGCCGCCAGGAGCGTGCCGGCCTCGATGCGGTCGGGGATGACGGAGAGGTCCATCGGCCGCAGCGCCGCGACTCCGTCGACCGTGATCACGCTGCTGCCGGCGCCCCGCACCTGCGCGCCCATCGAGTTGAGCGCGTCGGCGAGGGCGACGATCTCGGGCTCGCGGGCACAGTTCTCGAGGAGCGTGCGGCCCTCCGCCAGCGCCGCCGCCATCATCAGATTCTCGGTGCCGGTGACGGTGGGCAGGTCGAAGAGGATCCGCGCGCCGCGCAGCCGCTCGGCGCTGGCCTGGACGTAGCCGTGCGACAGCTCGATGCGCGCGCCCAGCGCCTCCAGCCCCTTGAGGTGCTGATCGATGGGCCGCGCCCCGATGGCGCAGCCGCCGGGCAGGGAGACCCGGGCCCGCCCGAAGCGCGCCACCAGCGGGCCCAGCACGAGGACGCTGGCGCGCATGGTCTTGACCAGCTCGTAGGGGGCCTCGGGCGTGCCGACGTCCTGGGCGTCGACCGAGAGGGTGGTCCCCTCGCGCTCGACCCGCGCGCCCATGTGGGCGAGGAGCCGGCCCAGCGTGCGCACGTCGGCCAGGTCCGGCACGCCGTGGAAGACCGATCGCCCCGGGGCCAGCAGCGCCGCCGCGATCTGCGGCAGCGTCGCGTTCTTGGAGCCGGAGACCGTCACTTCGCCGTGCAGCGGCCGTCCGCCGGTGATCTCGATCGCGTCCATTCTACGCCTCCCCAGCAGCTCTGCCCGTCACGTGCCGGTCGAGGCCGGCCAGATCGCGCACCACCCGCACGCCGGTGAGGCCGGCGGCCTTGCACAGCTCCGCCACCGGCCCGCTCTGCGGCGGATCGATCTCCGCCCCAAAGAGCCCGCCCGGCAGCAGCCGCTCGCGCAGCCCGGCGATGATCGAGCGCACCACCGCGAGACCGTCCTCGCCGCCGAAGAGCGCCAGGTGCGGCTCGTGATCGAGGATGTCGGGGGCGAGCCGGCCGGCATCGGGCAGAGGTACATACGGAGGATTGGCGACGATGACCGGGTAGCGCTGGCCGGGCGGCAAGGGCGCGTAGAGATCGCCCTCGACGACGGCGGCGCGTCCGGGCGCGTGCTTCTGCGCGTTGCGCCTCGCCACCTCCGCCGCCTGCGGCGAGAGCTCCACCAGGTCCACCTGCACCCCCGGCCGCTCGGCCGCGATGGTCACCCCCACGGCGCCAGAGCCTGCGCAGAGATCGAGCACCCGGACCTCTCCGCCCCGGGGAATCGCCTCCAGCGCCAGCTGGACCAGCAGCTCGGTCTCCGGCCGCGGGATGAAGACGCCGGGGCAGACTTCGAAGCTGCGCCCGTAAAACTCCTTCGTCCCCAGGATATAGGCGACCGGCTCCCGCGCCGCCCGGCGCTGGACCAGAGGCTTGAAGCGCGCCAGCTCCTCGGGAGAGAGCGGCTTGTCGACGTCGATGTAGAGCCGCACCCGGTCGCAGCCGAGCGCGCTCGAGAGCAGGAGCTCCGCGTCCAGGCGCGGGCTCTCGACTCCCTTGTTCGCCAGCCATTCCCGCGCCCAGGCGAGCAGCGACCGCACCGTCCAGCTCATGGCTGGCGGGCGGAGACGACCCGCTTCACGCCTACCTTGTCTGCGTGCGCTTTCGGCTGCCGCAGGCCGGCGGCGGCGAGGAGCCCGAGGACCTTGCCCACCTGCGACGGATCGCACTCCTGGGCATAGATGCCGCCGGGAGCCATCCAGGCGGGCAGATCGCTGATGATCCGCCGCACGAAGTCGAGTCCGTCCGGCCCGCCGAAGAAGCTGACGTGCGGCTCGTTGAGCACCTCGTCGGGCAGCTCGGTGCCGTCGGGTACCCAGGGCGGGTTGGCGGTGACGATGGCGTACCTGCGCCCGCGCGGCAGCGGATCGAAGAGGTCGCCCGCGTAGCACTGCGCGCGGCGGGGGATGAGCAGCTCGGCGTTCTCCCGGGCCAGCTCGATGGCCTCCGCCGAGACGTCGGCGAGGTCGACCTGCAAGCCGGGCCGCGCGTGACCGACACAGATGCCGGCGGCGCCGATGCCGCAGGCGAGGTCGAGGGCAAAGCCCCTGGCGTCGCTGCGCACGCCCTCGAGCCCGGCGTGGATGAGGACCGGCAGGTCGAGCCGCGGGATGAAGCCGCGCCGGTCGACCTTGAAGCGCAGCCCGTCGATCTCCACCGCGCCGACGATGTACCCGGTCGGCTCCGAGGCGAGCCGGCGCGCGAGCAGCCGGAGGAACTCGCCGTGCGCGTGCGGATCGACCAAATCCGCCCCGCGCAGACGCGCAGGCAGCGTGCCGAGCGCGTGGGCCACCAGCTCGCCCGCCTCCCGGTGCGGATCCTCGCTGACCAGCTCGGGCGCGGCCAGCCGCTGGGCGGTGTGCTGGAGGAGCTCGGCGACGGTCATGCCTGCGCCTGCTCTTGCCGCAGGGCCTCGGCCTGGAAAAAGGTCCGGCAGGCCACGATCAGGTCCTCGATGTCGCCGTCCATCACCGCGGCGAGGTTATGGCGGGTGAGCGCGATGCGGTGGTCGGTCAAGCGGTCCTGGGGAAAGTTGTAGGTGCGGATCTTCTCGCTGCGGTCGCCCGAGCCCACCTGCGAGCGCCGGGTGGCGTCGCGGGCGCTCTGTCGCTTCTCGTTTTCCAGCTCGTACAGCTTGGCGCGCAGCATCTTCAGGGCCATGGCGCGGTTCTTCAGCTGCGACTTTTCCTGCTGGCACTTGACCACCACGCCGCTGGGCTTGTGGGTCAGCCGCACGGCGGAGTCGGTGGTGTTGACGCTCTGGCCGCCGGCGCCGGTCGAGCGCATCACGTCCATCTGGATGTCGGCGGGGTTGATCTGGATGTCGACCTCCTCCGCCTCGGGCATGGCGCTGACGGTGGCGGTGGAGGTGTGGATGCGGCCCTGCGCCTCGGTGGCCGGCACCCGCTGGACGCGGTGCACGCCCGACTCGTATTTCAAGTAGCTATACACTCCGTCGCCCTCGATGGTGACGCTGGCGTCCTTGATGCCGCCGGAGGCGTTGTCGCTCGAGTCCATCAGGCTCGCCTTCCAGCCCTTGCGCTCGGCGTAGCGCAGGTACATGCGCAGGATCTCGGCGGCGAAGAGACCGGCTTC
>JAYWAJ010000521.1:0-8194 GCA_043782525.1 Deltaproteobacteria bacterium
CGTCCACAAGAGCGTGCTGGAAAACGGCCTGCGCGTCGTTACCGTCGAGCTGCCGCACCTGCACAGCGGCATGATCGCCGCCTACGTCCGGGCCGGCTCTCGCCACGAACAGACCGCGCAGAACGGGGTCTCGCACTTCCTCGAGCACCTCTTCTTCCGCGGCAGCCAGGGCTTCCCCGACGGCCGGGGCATGAACGCGCTGGTCGAGGACTGCGGCGGCTCCCTCAACGGCGTCACCACCCGCGACCACGGCTACTACTTCTCGCCCATCCACCCGGCCCGGCTGGAAGTGCCCCTCCACGTGTTGGGCGACATGCTGGCCTTTCCGCTCTTCAAGGAGATCGAGCTCGAGCGGGAGGTCATCCTCGAGGAGATCCTCGACGAGGTGGACGAGGACGGCCGCGACATCGACGTCGACAACCTCTCCAAGCGCGCGCTCTTTCCCGCCCACCCGCTGGGGATGAAGATCGCCGGCTCGCGGGAGACGGTCTCCTCCCTGCGCGAAGATCACCTGCGCGAGCAGCACGCCCGGGCGTACGGGGCGCGCAACCTGGTCCTGGCCTGCGCGGGGCCGGTCTCGCACTCCCGCGTCCTCGAGCTGGCGGAGCGGCACTTCGGCAGGCTTCCGCCGGGGCAGCTGCTGGTCGAATCGCCGCTCAACGGCGCCCCGCGCGGGCCGCAGCTGATCGCCGTCGAGCACTCCGAGTCGCAGATGGAGCTGCAGCTCGCCTTCCGCGGGCCGCCCGAGGAGCACGAAGACTTCCCCGTGCTCCGCGTCATCCGGCGCATCCTCGACGACGGGCTCGCCTCGCGCCTGCAGCTGAACCTGGTGGAGAAGAAGGCGCTGGCGTACTCGGTCGGCGCCGGCATGGACGGCTTCTCCGACTGCTCCGTCTTCGAGGTCGGCTGCGCCTGCGCGCCGAAGAAGTCACCCGCGGCGCTCGCAGAGATGCTGCGGCTCCTGGTCGAGCTGCGCGAGGTGGACGTGCCCGAGGACGAGCTCTCGCGGGCGAAGAAGAAGACGCGCATCTCGCTCGAGTTCTCCCTCGACTCGCCCTCGGAGATGATCGGCTGGTTCGGAGGCGGCGAGCTGTTGCATCCGCCGGTCGAGGGCTTCGAGCAGTGGATCGGGCGCATCGAGCAGGTGACCGCGGCCGACGTGCGGCGGGTGGCGGCGAAGTTCTTCCGCCGGGAGAACCTCATCGCCTGCGCGGTGGGACGGCTCGCTGCGGTGGAGAAGAAGCTGCAGGCCGCGGTGGACGGCGCCCTGTGAGCGACCCGCTGGGCGGCCTTGCTCCCGAAGCGCCAGAGGCTCCACCACCGAAGGGCGCAAACCCGCCCCCGAAGCTGAAGCGCCCCTTCACGCCGGCCACCTGGGCGCTGCTCGCGGCGCTGGCGGCCGCCTTCCTGGCGGAGGGCCTGGTCGGGCACGACGCCGCGGTCGAGTCGTCGGTGGCGCTCATGCGGCTGGGGGCGCTCTACCTTCCCGCCGTGCGCGACGGCGACTGGTGGCGCCTCGGCTCGTACGCCTTCCTGCACATCGGCTGGGCGCACATCGCCATGAACGGCTACGGCCTCTGGATCCTCGGGCCGCAGCTGGAGCTGACCTACGGCTCGAACCTCACCCTGGGCCTGTTCGCGGCCACCTCGATCGCGGGCGGCGCCGCCAGCGTGGCCTGGGCGTCCTGGCGAGGCGGGCAGCCGGCGCTGGCGGCAGGCGCCTCGGGCGGGCTGTTCGGCCTCTTCGGCGCGACGGTGGCGCTGGCCTTCCGGCTGCGCCACCGGATCCCGGCGGAGACGCGCAAGAGCGTCCTGCGGCGCACCCTCTTTACGCTGGCCATCAACGTCGCCATCGCGGCGTACTTTCCGGTGGACAGCGCCGCCCATGCCGGCGGGCTGCTCGCGGGCGTCCTCCTCGGGCTCGTCGCGCCGCTCCTCTCCATGCCCAGGCGACCGTGGCATCGCGCCGCCCAGGGCCTGCTGCTCGGCAGCGCGCTGTTGCTCGCGGCCATGGAGGGCGCCGCCTTCGCGCGGGCGGTGCGGCCCAAGCCGCGCACGCTGCGGGGCAACGGGATCGAAGCGCAAGTGCCCGGACTCTTCGTGCCCCTCGAGCCAGGCCTGGCGGGGATTCCGGGCGAGGCGATGCTGGCCATCTCCAGCGACGGAGAGGGGCTGCAGATCCAGTCCGGCGACGATGCCGTCCGCATCGGCGACCGCACCTGGGTCCGCGAGCGCACCGAGGAAAAGGGCGCCCAGATCGTCCGGCTGGCGGCCGCGGAAGGATCGGGGCGGCTGGTCGTCGAGCTCTGGTGCGGCAGCGACTTCTGCCGCGGCCCCCTGGGCGACCGCATCTACGAGCAGGTCGCACGCACCGTCCGTACCACCCGGTAGCCCAGCAGGCCCCGCGCGGTCCGGCGCCATTTTCGTCTGCCGCCAGCAGGGCTGCGTGCTAACCTTTTCTGGATGCGCGAGTTCCTCTACAAGCTGGTCCAGCGCCTTCAAGACACGGCCCGGCCGCTCTCGCGGAACAAGCACTTCCACGCCTTCACCGGCACCGTGGCGCGCCGCGCCCTGCGCATCGACAAGCACCTGCGCGACCTCGAAGCGCACCTGGAAAAGCTGCGCGCCCGCGGCCAGCGACCCCGAGTGCGCGTTCTTCCCGGCGGCGGCGTCCAGCTGGTGATGAGCCACCCGACGCTGGCCGTGGTCCGCACCGCCACCCTCTCCGTCGAAGAGGCCCGCCTGCTCGCCTGCCACCCCGCGGGCGCCTGGGCGCTGGGCGAGCCCGCGCCTGACGCGCAAGACAGCGAGCCGGCAGCCAGCGAAGGTTGACCTCCCCCCAGCTTTGCGCCGCCGGCCGCACCCTGCCCACTTGAATCGGGCGGGGACGAGCCCCTATCCTCGAGGCTGAAGTTTGTTCCAAGGCGTCCGGCGTGGGCGCCGCTTGCGAAAGGCAGAACGGGATGGCGACTGGTACCGTGAAGTGGTTCAACGACGCGAAGGGCTACGGTTTCATCACTCCGGACGGCGGCGGCAAGGACGTGTTCGTCCACCACACCGCGGTCCAGATGGAAGGTTTCCGCAGCCTCGCGGAAGGCCAGAAGGTGGAGTTCGAGGTCACCGAGGGACCCAAGGGCCCGCAGGCGGCAAACGTCCGGAAGGTCTGAGCCAGCCGCAGCGAAGGTTCAGAGCCGCCCGGCGCCAGACGCGTCGGGCGGTTTCGTTTTCAGTGCAGGTACCAGAGGAAGTTCATGCGCAGGCCGTAGACGCTGGCCACGTCGCGGCCCAAAGCCCCCGCCGGGATCTCGTGCCAGGTGTAGAAGAACTCGGGGCTGAGCGAGAACCAGGGCGTGAGCCGCGCGTCGTAGGAGAGTCCGCCCGCCAGCGCCAGGCCGGTGGGCGACGAGGACTGGTCGGAGTAGCCGCTGTTGCGGGTGACGCCGCCGAGGCCGATGCCGAGGTTCAGGTTGAGCCCGTTGCCGGCGCGGTCGCCGATCAGCACCGTCTGGCCGCGGAAGGTGAAGGTCCAGGTGGCGAGGTCGTCCCTGCCGTAGAGCCCGTTGGGGTAGCTGCCCGCGCCCAGGTCGGCGTCGAGGAAGAACTGGAAGCGGTCGGAGAAGCCGTAGCCCATGCGGAAGTCGAGGTCGAAGGCGCCGGTGCGGGCAGGGCTCTGGTTGGAGATGAACATGGAGCCGCCGCCGAGGCCGACCGAGATCAGCAGGCCTTCGCGGGACTGGAAGCGGTGGCGGGATCCGCGCCAGTACGCAGGAGGCGGCTCGTCGCCGTCGCCGGGGAGGCGCTGCTCGTAAGCCAGGGGCGGCGGCGGCGCGGCAGCGACGGCGGCGTTCTCGACGGCAGCCACCTCGAAGCCGAGCACGAGCAGGTTGACGAAGAGGTCGAGGAAGAAGAGGCCGCTGTCGGAGCCGCCGTGGCTCGACGAACCCTTGCCCTCTGCCGCGTTGGCGCCGAGGGAGATGGCGAGCACCAGCGCGACCGTCTTGAGGATGTTCTTCATCGATGCACCCGACTCGGAGCCGCCCCGTGCGGCCACGGATTTATAACATCCGGGCGCCGCAGGAGCCCGCCGACTGGCCCGCGGCCAGCTGTCCGCAGCCGGCGGCGACGTCCTGCCCGCCGGAGTAGCGGATGGCGAAGGGCATGCGCGCCTGCGCCAGCGCGTCGAGGAAGGCGGAGCGCGCCTGGCGGGTGGAGCGCCGGTAGCCGCCGACGTCGCCGTTGATGTCGATGAGGTCGACCTTCACCAGCGCGCGGTCGAGCAGGCCGGCAAGCGCCCGGGCGTCGTCGGGGGAGTCGTTGACTCCGCCGAGCAGCACGTACTCGACCAGCACGCGGGTGCGCCGGGTGCGGGCGTGGTCGTGGAGCGCGGCGACCAGCTCCGCCGTCGGGTGCACGCCTTCGATGGGCATCAGGGGCAGCCGCTTCTTCGCCACCGCGTGGGTGAGCGAGACGGCGAGGCGGAACTTGTGGCCCTCGGCGGTGAAGCGGCGGATCTGCGGGACGATGCCGGCGGTGGAGAGGGTGATGCTCTTGGCGTCGATGGAGCCGCCCGAGGGATGGCAGAGGATGCGCGCCGCCTGGATGACGTGGTCGTAGTTCAGGAAGGGCTCGCCCATGCCCATGAAGACGACGCCGCGGACCGGGCGGTCGGCTTCGGCGCGGACGGCGAGGACCTGGCCGACGATCTCGGCGGCGGTCAGGTTGCGCTTGAAGCCCAGCTCGCCGGTGGCGCAGAAGGAGCACGCCAGCGCGCAGCCGACCTGCGAGGAGACGCAGACAATATACTTCTTTTCTTTTCCCTCGAAGGCGGACAGGTCCGCGCCGGGCGCCTCGCAGGGGACCGGGATGCGGACGGCCTCGATGCGAGCACCGTCGTGCAGCTCGAAGAGGTACTTGACGAAGCCGTCGGGCGCCGTCTCGCGCCGCGCGATGCGCAGCGGCTCCGCCGACGTCTCCGCCGCGATCTGCTGGAGCAGGACTTTCTTGACGCCGCGCACTCCGCGCAGGTCAGTCTCGCCTCGCATCGCCGCGGCGAGCACCTTGCGCCCGACCTCCTCGGTCGTCGCGAACATGCGCCCAATCTCCTCCGGCAGCATGCCGAAGCGGGAAACTTCTCTTTCCGTCGAAGGGAGCGGTTCCGTCATCCAGCCCGATCTACCGGAACCGCCCGCCTCCGTCACGGACTTGTATACGTGTAATCGACCTCGACGGTGTAGAGCCCTAGAGAGCCGCCGATACCGGTTCCAACCGTTTCCCAAGCCAGGAAGTAGCCCGCGTTTGAGCTGTTGTCTACGGTATGCGTGAGGGGCGTCGCCCTGGTCAAGAAACCACCGGTGTCTGCGTCGGTCGAGCCTGCGGTTGCGAGGGTGGCCCCGGTGCCGCCGCTGTCAATTCGCCGGAGGTAGATCGTCTCATGCGCGGTGGCAACACCGTCGTACAGGCGAACGGAGAGATTCGTCAGCGTTGCGCCATCGGGGAAGTGGATCGCCGCGCCCATGATGGTCGAGCCACCTGTCATGTATCTGAAGCCGTTGCCATTGAGAGGGGAGCCGTCGAAGGTCGTGGTGTTGTTTTGCGGAGTAAAGCCCCACGCATCCACTACGACCCTCGCGATCTTCGCCGTACCGAAGATGAAGTTGGCGGCAGTGATCGACGTCGTGCTGTCGATGTTCGCCCCGGTGATCGTGGCGGCGGCGATGTTCGTGCTGGTCAGAGTTCCCGTGGCCACGTTCGCGCCCGTGATCGTGGCGGCAGCGATGTTCGAGCCGGCCACCGCGCCCGAAGCGAGCTTGGCCGAGGTCACTGCGGCCGGGGCGAGCGCTGCCGTGCCGACCGACCCGGAGACCAGCTTCGACGCAGTCACGCTGGCGTCGGCGAGAGCCGCGGTCAGGACGGAGAGTGCGGTGAATTTGGTCGACGTGATGCTGTTGTCGGCGAGCGCAAGGGTGCCGACCGAACCGGCACCCAGCTTCGCAGCCGTCACACTTCCGGTGGCGATGGCGGAGGCCGTTACGGAATTGGCCGCCAGTGCATTGGCGTCGACGGCACCGGTTGCAAACTTTGTATTAATTATGGACGTGTCCGCCAACGCGCCCGTACCCACCGCCCCCGGGGCGAGCGCAATCGCTCCAACCGCACCCAGGGCGAGCGCAGTCGCTCCAACCGCACCCGGGGCGAGCGCAGTCGCTCCAACCGCACCCGGAGCGATCGCAATCGCTCCAACCGCACCCGGCTCCAAGGCTGCCGGCCCGACCGCAGCTACTGCGATCGCCGGCGCCGTGACCGCACCCACCGCAAGCGCAGGCGCGGTGACGCCGCCGTCGGCGATTTGTGCCTGGCCCACTGCTCCGGGCGCGATCGACGTCGAGTCCACGCAGCCGGCGCACGGTACGCCCGGCGTGCCAGGCGTACCCTGGGGACCCGCGGGCCCGGTCGCGCCCGTTGGGCCAACTGGACCAGCGTCGCCCACACCCTTTGCCTCGATGCTGCAGCCCGAGAGCAGCGCGACGAACGACAGAATCCCGATCGCTCGCGCGCACATAGCAGCACTGCTGTTCGACGGTTTCATAATCCCCCGAAAGGTTGGAGCATCAGAATTCGAAGATGAAGAGCGCGGCGGTGGCGATGCCCAGCACCGCGCCCGCGCCGTACAACAAGTTCGCAGTGTGCGCATCCGACGGCGCGGCGCCGTTGATGGCCTTGTAGCCAAACGCCGCGCCGCCTCCGAGGGCAAGGGCGCTGGCTCCGGCGGCGACCCAGGTCCAGGTCCGCCCTCGGTCTGGCGCGGGCGGCGTTGAGGCCGCCCTGAAAGGCGCGGCGGGCCTGCCTGCGGAAAGGGCCGGCTCGACGCGCGCCGGTGCGAGCACCACCAACGTTGAGGAGGAGGACTCGGCCGGAGCGGCGGCGGCGGCACGGCGCTGCGGCGGCGGGGCATCCGGCTTGGTTGGCGTCGTCGCACGGGGATTCGTCGCAACCTGCGCTGGAGGAGCGGTCTTGACGGGTTCCTTCGCTGGCGGAGGCGTCGGCATCGCGACTTGCGCAGGCGGTGTCTTGATGGGCAGCGTGGCCTCGGCGGGTTCCTTCACGCCCATCGGAGCCTGGTCCTTGGTGCGCTTCTCCTTGGCGAGCAGCTCGTCCATGTCCTTGATGGCCTGCTCGATCATCGCCCGGTTCTTGGCGTCGGGGCTCTCGCGCAGGTAGCTCTTGTAGAACTGCCGCGCCTTCTCGTAGAGGCCGCCCTGGCGATACGCCTGGGCGACGTTGAAGAGAATGGCGGGGATGGGACGCAGCCGGTAGACGGTGATGTACTCGTCGGCCGCCTCCTTGAACTCGCCGAGGTCGTAATGCACCTTGGCCCTGGCGACGTGCTGGCGCGCCTCATCCAGCGCCGCCGCCTTCCTGGCATCCTCGGCGGAATCCTGGGCGCGGACGGCACCCGAGAGCGTCAACGACAGCACCACCGCAAGCACCGCGCGCTTCATCACGTCATCCCCCCGCCTCACCTAGAACTCCACCGGAATGGTCTCGTCCGGGTTCTTCGAATCCGGATTTGTTGCAGGCCGGGCCCTCTTCGACGACCCCTCGTCGCGCGGCCTGGCCACGCGTGGAGGCGCAGCCGCCCTGGGCTCTGCTTGTAGCGTAGCCTTCACCACCTGGGGCGTGTCGGCGATCACGTCGGTGGCGTAAGGGAAGTAGTCCCTCTTCGAGAAGGCGAAGTGCACCTTGACGTTCTTGGTCACCGAGAGGTCGAAGGGCGTGGCCGCGGCCTTGGCGCCGTCCTTCCAGGTGGCCTCGACCAGCGCGCCGAGCGGCTCGGAGACGACGGAGAGGAAGACCTTCTCGTTCTCCTGCGCCTTGGCGGCTTCTTCCGCCTTGCGGGCGGCGTCGCGGGCGTCCTGCGCCACCCGTTCGGCGGCGAGGTGAGCGGCGCGATCGGCGGCCTTGCGGTTCTCTTCGCCCTGCTGCTGCATCATGAAGAAGATGAGTCCGGCCACCACGGCGAGGCCGCCCGCGCCCAGCCCGACGAAGAGCCCGGTGCGGGGCTTGGGAGCAGGCGGCAGCTGGTAGGTGGTGGCCTGCGCCTGCTGCGTCTGCTGTCCCGCGCGGGTGGCGTTGGGCGTCGATTGCCGCTTGGGCAGGGCCGGCCTGAGCGCGGGCTTGGCGGGAGTCTTGCCGC
>JAYWAJ010000522.1:0-3088 GCA_043782525.1 Deltaproteobacteria bacterium
ACGAGCCCGTGGAAAGGCGTGGTCGCCTGCGGGCCGTTGGCGGCGACGATCTCGGCGGCGGTGCCCGGATCCGAGGCGCGGCCGACGATGAAGGTCCCCAGGTAGCCGAGCCGGACCACGAGGATGAGCGCCTCGTAGGGCTCGGGCGC
Source organism: Deltaproteobacteria bacterium (assembly GCA_043782525.1). Taxonomy (GTDB): domain Bacteria; phylum Myxococcota; class Myxococcia; order Myxococcales; family 40CM-4-68-19; genus 40CM-4-68-19. The sequence goes on from JAYWAJ010000522.1 coordinate 150, forward strand.
CTTGCGGAAGTAGTCGCGCTTCGCCTTCAGCCGGTCGCAGAGGTTGGGCACATCGCTCATGATCACTACGCCCATCGGATCGCCGATCGGATTTCCGTTCGCGTCGCGCGGGGTGGCGACGCCGTGGATCGAGCTGCCGATTCCGCTGAAGATGACGTCGGGAGTGGTGGCGCCCGCGGCCACTCCGCCGAGGATGACGTTGTCCGAGTTGCCGCAGGCGGCGCAGAGGAGGGCGAGTGCGGCGAGGGGCTTCAGCATCGCGCGCACTTTAGCAGGAGTGCGAAGGCCGGGGAGTGCGAAGGCCGTTGCATCCCGGTTCGACGCTGTGTAGGAAGCCGGATTCAAATGCGCTGGGCGGACATCGTCGGGCAGGACCGGGCCGTGCGCCTCCTGCGCGGGGCCCTCTTGCGCGACCAGGCGCATCACGCCTACCTGCTCGCCGGACCGGAAGGCGTGGGCAAGGAGATGCTGGCGCGGGTCTTCGCCACCGCCGCCAACTGCGAGGCGGAGTCGCCCGAGGCGCGGCCCTGCGGCGCCTGCGGAAACTGCCAGGCCATCGCGCGGGGCAACTTCCCGGACGTGATGTGGATCCTGCCGCAGGCGGAGATGATCGCGCGCGGCCTGCTCTCCAAGGCGGATCTGGAGAATGCGCCCTCGAAGGAGATCCGCGTCGACGAGGTCCGCGCCCTCTCCAAGCGCCTCTCGCTGGCGGCGCTGCGGGGGCGGCGCAAGATCGCCATCGTGCTGCCCGCAGAGGCGCTGAACGAGCGGGCGCAGAACACGCTGCTCAAGACGCTGGAGGAGCCGCCCTCGGCGACGACCTTCTTGCTGGTCTCGGCCAATCCGGACTCGCTCCTGCCGACCATCCGCTCGCGCTGCGCCCGGGTGCAGCTGGGGCCGGTGCCGGAGGAGCGCATCGTCGAGCGGCTGCTGCGCGACGGGGTCGCCGAGCCCGAGGCGCGGGGGCGGGCAGCGCGGGCGCAGGGCAGCTTTTCGCGGGCGCTGGAAGAGCAGGGCGAGCGCCGGCCGATCATCGAGCAGGCCGAGCGCGCGCTGGACGCGGCGGACGAGCGCGAGGCGCTGGACTTCGCCGAGGCGCACGGCGAGCGTGAGGCCGCCCTCGCCGCCGCGCTGGCGCTGCAGGCCTGGGTGCGCGACGTGCTGCTCGCCCAGACCGGCGCTCCGGCGCGGGCGCTGGAGCTGCGCGAGCTTGCGCCGCTGGCGCTCTCGGTGGCCGGGCGCCTCCTCCCCCACGGGTTGCTGGCGCAGGCGAAGCTCTGCAGCGAGGTCGTCGAGGCGCTGGAGCAGAACGGCAACGGGCGCCTGCAGCTGGAGCGGTTGCTGCTGGGCTCGCGGGAGCTGCGCCATGGCTGAGATGGGCGAGCTGCTGGAGGAAGCCTCCACCGGCCAGGGGCGAGAGGTCTATCTCTTCGAGGGCGACGAGTACCTGGCGCGCCACTCCGCCCGCGAGCTGGCCGAGGCGCTGGTGCCGGAGAAGGATCGGGCGCTGAACCTGATCCTGATGGACGCGAGCGCGGGGGCGCGGGAGATCACCGCGCACCTCGTGACCATCGCCATGTTCGCGTCGCCCAAGGCGGTGCTGGTCGAGGGCGCCGACGCCTTCGCGGAAGAGGTCGACGCCGAGCGCGAGCTGGGCCGGGCGCGCGATCTCTGGCAGGGCAAGCGGCAGCGCGACGGCGCCCGGCGGCTGCTCAAGCTGGTGCGGCCGGCGGGCTGGGGCGCCGCCGACATCGCCTTCGGGACGCGGGCGGCGGCCTCGACGGCGAAGTGGCGCAAGGAGGTGGGCGCGGCGCCCTCCGACGACGACAAGGGCTGGCTGCAGGAGCTCTCCGCCTGGGCGCTGGCGCAGAAGATCTCCGCGCCGCCCGAGGATCTGGAGACGCTGGTGAAGGCGGTCGAGCGGGGGCTGCCGGCGAAGACGCACCTGATCCTGGTCGCCGAGTCGCTGCCGCCCAAGCACGCGCTGGTGCGGCTGGCCGCCGAGAAGGGCGCGCACGTCAAGCGGCGCGCCGAGCGCCGCGGCCGCGGCATCGAGACGCTGGACATCTCCTCCATCGTCGAGCAGGAGCTGGGACCGTTCAAGAAGCGGCTGGCCAAGGACGCCGAGCTGGAGCTGAAGAACCGGCTGGGCGACGACCTGCGCCTGCTCGCCGGCGAGCTGCAGAAGCTCGCGCTCTACGTGGGCGACAAGCCGCAGATCCAGCGCGCCGACGTCGAGGCCATCGTCGCGCCGGTCCGCGAGGAGGAGTTCTTCGCGCTGGCCGAGGCGGTGGGGGAGGGCGACGCCGGCAAGGCGCTGCAGCTCTTCGCCGACGAGCTGCGGCGCAAGGCCAACGCCGCCTCGGTGGCGCTGCCGTTCCTGGGCGGCGTCGCCAGCACCATGCGCAAGGCGCTGGGCGACAGCGCGCGCTACGCCGGGCTCGGCCCGCGCGAGCTCGGCTACAACGAATACCAGGCCAAGGTCTTCCCCGATCTCGAGGCGGAGCTCTCGGCGCGCAAGCAGAAAGTCCCGCACCCCTTCGGCGCCTGGCTGGGCTACAAGCGCTCGCGCCGCCGCCCGCGCGCTTTCTGGCGCCGCATGCTCATCCACTGCGCCGAAGCCGACTTCGACCTGAAAAACGGCGCCGACCCCCGCCTGCTGATGGAGCGTCTCCTGGTCGAAGTCTGCCGCTGACCCCCTGAGGCCTGAGGCCTGAGGCCTGAACCGATGTGCTAGGAACGCACCCAGATGTCCAAACGCATGCTCATCACCCACGCCCTGCCGTACGCCAACGGCAAGCTCCATCTCGGCCACCTGGTCGAGTCGGTGCAGACCGACATCTTCGTCCGCGCCATGAATGCGCTCGGCAAGGAAGCGATCTTCATCTGCGCCGACGACACCCACGGCACGCCCATCGAGATCAGCGCCGCCAAGGCCG
>JAYWAJ010000523.1:0-8139 GCA_043782525.1 Deltaproteobacteria bacterium
GTCGGCGTAGAGGCCGGACTGATCGTTGAGGACGCCGATCTTGATGGTCTTGCCGGTGAAGTCAGCGTGCGCGGCCGGACTGAGGGCGAGCGCGGCCAGGACTGCTGCGAGGGCGGAGCGAAGCATCTTCAGACTCCTTCGTGAGAGGTGGATGTCGAACCGGTTGTCAGACGCCGAGGTAGTGGTTGACCTTGTCCATGCTGTCTTGCAAGGCGGCGTTGTCGATCTGGTCGACGATGCGGCCGCCTTCCATGACGTAGTGCCGGTCGGCCACCGTCCGGGCAAAGCGCAGGTTCTGCTCGACCAGGATGATGGTGAACCCTTCCGCCTTGAGCTTGCGGATGCTGTTGCCGATCTGCTGCACGATGACCGGCGCCAGTCCTTCCGTCGGTTCGTCGAGCAGGAGCAGGCGGGCGCCGGTGCGGAGGATGCGTCCGATCGCCAGCATCTGCTGCTCGCCGCCCGAGAGCTTGGTCCCCTGGCTGCGCAGCCGCTCTTTCAGGTTGGGGAAGAGCTCGAAGACCTGGTCGTTGGTGAGCCCGCCGTCGCGGACCTTGGGCGGCAGAGCCAGGTTCTCCGCCACGTCGAGGCTGGCAAAGATGCCGCGCTCCTCGGGGCAGAGCGCGATCCCCAGCCGCGCGATCCGGTAGGAGGGCAGGGCGATGGTCTCCTTGCCCTCGAACTTCACCGAGCCCTGGCGCGGCTGCACCATGCCCATGATCGACTTCATGGTGGTGGTCTTGCCGGCGCCGTTGCGGCCGACCACCGTGACCAGCTCGCCCTTGCGGACCTCGAGGTCGACGCCGTGGAGGATGTGCGATTCGCCGTACCAGGCGTTGAGGCCTTTGACGGTGAGCAGGGTCTCAGCCATGCTCGGTCCCGAGGTAGGCGGCGATGACGGCCGAGTTCTTCGAGACGCTCTGGTAGCTGCCTTCGGCCAGCACCTCGCCCCGCGCCAGCACCGTGATGGTGTGCGAGAGGCTGGCGACGATGCCGAGGTTGTGCTCGACCATGAGGACCGTCCGATTCTTCGCCACCTGCTGGATCAGCCTGGCGATGCGTTCGACGTCCTCGTTTCCCATGCCCGCGGTCGGTTCGTCGAGCAGCATCAGCTCGGGGTCGAGGGCGAGGGTGGTGGCGATCTCGAGGGCGCGCTTGCGCCCGTAGGACAGCTCGATGGCGGGCACCTGCGCGAAGTCCTGCAGCCCGACCGCCTCGAGCAGCTCGCGGGCGCGCTGGTGGTAGGCGCGCAGCACCCGGTCGGAGCGCCAGAAATCAAACGACGCGCCGCGCTTGCGTTGCAGGGCGATGCGCACGTTCTCCAGCACGTTGAGGTGCGGGAAGACGGCGGAGATCTGGAACGACCGCACCAGGCCCCGGCGCGCGATCGCGGCCGGCGAGGCGCGGGTGATGTCCTCGCCCCGGTAGACGATGGTTCCCGAGCTGGCGGGGAGGAAGCGGGTGAGCAGGTTGAAGCAGGTGGTCTTGCCGGCGCCGTTGGGTCCGATCAGCGCGTGGATGGTCCCGCGGGCGACCTTGAGGTTGACTCCGTTGACCGCGACGAAACCGCGGAACTCCTTGCTCAGGCCCCGTGTCTCCAGGATTACGTCGGAATCGGACACGGGGGCTACTTAGCTGCAAGCACGCCTGCTGTGCAAGTACACCAGCGCAGGTCTGGTGCCCTTCGGTCGCTCCGTCGTCAGATTCGGCATCAACCCCACGGAGATCCCCATGCCTGCTTTCCGGACTTTTGCTTCCCTCTCGCTGGCCGCTCTGCTCGGCTCCGGCGCCGCCCTCGCGCAGACCGATTCCCGGGAGAAGGCCGAGTCGGCCACCAACCCGCACAGCACGCTGAACAAGGACCAGCCCGCCTCCGACGTTCCCGCCGCCACCACCGCCGAAACCATCAAGGCGGAGACGCAGAAGGCCGAGGCGGCCAACCCGCACAGCACGCTGAACAAGGACCGCACCCTTCCGGCGGATGGCGACCAGGCCCGCGACCTCGAGCAGGCCGAGAAGGGCAACCCGCACTCGGTCAAGAACCGGGACCAGATGATGGACGAAGGCCCCGCCTCCGCGCAGGCGGTGCTCGAGCGCATCGCCACCGCCGACCGCGGCGAGGTCGCGCTGGGCAAGCTGGCCCAGGAGAACGGCTCGAAGCGCGTGCAGGAAGCTGGAGCGATGTTGGAGAAGGATCACGGTTCCTCGCTCAGCGAGGTGCAGGCGCTGGCGAAGAAGAAGAGCCTGACGCTCTCTGCGACGCCGATGGACGCCATGGCCAGGCACGAGACGGAAGAGGCGCGCGAGCTGCAGGGCAAGCTGGCCAAACTGCACGGCGCCGACTTCGACAAGGCCTTCGTGAAGGCGATGGCCGACGACCACCGCAAGGACATCGAGCACCTCAAGAAGTGGCAGGCGGCGGTGGGCGACAAGGACGTCTCGGCGCTGATCGCGAAGACGCTGCCGGTCCTCGAGCACCACCTCGCCATGGCCCAGTCGCTGCGCATGCCGGCGGCGCAGGGCCGGACTCCTTAGTCGGGGGCGGACCCGCGCTGCAGCCTGCGCGGGTCCTCCGGCCCCACCTGAGGAACGCTCCGCTGATCACCTGAGGCGACGGCGGGTAATTTCCGGCATGCTGCCTTGGGTGTACAAAGGGTGGGGGAGAGGGCAGGGTCGTTTGACGGTGGCAGGCTGGACCAAGAGGCAGACGCTCGGAACCGTCCTGGTGGTGGACGATGACGTCGGTGTTCGAGCCGTGCTCACCCAGTTCCTCACTGCGGCCGGGTACGCGGTCCGCGTCGCCTCCAGCGGGCGCGAGGCGCTGGCGTTGCTCGGCGCAGGCCTGAAGCCGGACTTGTTCGTGCTCGACCTGATGATGCCGGAGATGGGAGGGCTCGAGCTCATTCCCCTGCTCCGGGCGAATCCCGGCTGGGCCGGGATCCCCGTCGTGGTGCTGACGGGCACCAAGGGCTTCTCCGCCACCCAGCTGCAGGTCGATGCCGTGCTGCACAAGCCGTTCAACTCCGTCGACGTGCAGGCGGCAGTCTTTCTCGCGCGGGCGACCAAGCGCGAACCCGCAGCCTGAAGGGCCGGTGAAACGACCCGGTCAACCCGCCGGGACGTTCGCTGCGCCACCGCCAACCCCGGCTTCCATTGACACTGGATTTTCCGCGAGGCAGGCTCCGGGTACGCAAACCTCCGACCGAGGAGTCTCCCATGAAGCGCAGGACCTTCCTGAAGGGTTCAGCAGCAGCGGTGGGCGGAGCAGTGGCGCTGGGCTTCGATCTGAAGCAGGCGCGGGCCGAGATGCGGGAGCTGAAGATCTCGCGCACCACGGAGACGCGCAGCATCTGTCCCTATTGCGCGGTCTCCTGCGGCGTCATCATCCACACCCTCGGCGACAAGGCCAAGAACGTCCAGACCTCGGTCGTCCACGTCGAGGGCGATCCGGACGCGCCCATCAACCGCGGCACCCTCTGCCCCAAGGGCGCGACCCTGCGGGCGGACATCAACAACCCCAACCGCCTCTCCACACCCAAGGTCCGGCGCCCCGGCTCGGACCACTGGGAAGAGATCGGCTGGGACGAGGCCATCGCCAAGATCGCGCGCCACATCAAGGACACCCGCGACAAGACCTTCGTGGCCAAGAACGCCAAGGGCCAGCTGGTCAACCGCACGCCGGGCCTGGCCATGATCGGCGGCTGCACCGACACCAACGAGTTCAATTACCTGCAATGGAAATTCATTACCGCGCTGGGGATCCCCTATCGGGATTCACAAGCAAGAGTTTGACACGGTCCCACGGTGGCCAGTTTGGCCGCCACCTTCGGCCGCGGGGCGATGACCAACGGCTGGGTCGACATCAAGAACGCCGACGTCGTCCTCATCATGGGCAGCAACGCGGCGGAGAACCATCCCTGCGGCTTCAAGTGGGCCATCGAGGCGAAGAAGGTCCGCAACGCCAAGCTGGTCAACGTCGACCCGCGCTTCACCCGCACCTCGGCGGTGAGCGACGTCTACGCGCCCATCCGCCCCGGCACCGACATCGCCTTCCTCAACGGCATCATCCGGCACGCGCTGGCCACCGGCCGCTTCCACGAGGACTACGTCAAGCTGCACACCAACGCGACCTATCTCATCTCGGAGAAGTTCGGGTTCAGCGAAGGCCTCTTCTCCGGCTTCGACGAGGCCACCGGCCAGTACGACAAGTCCAGCTGGGCGTACGAGGCCGACCCCACGAGCCACGCCTACGCGGTCGACCCGACCATGCAGGATCCGCGCTGCGTCTTCCAGCTCCTCAAGAAGCACGTCGACCGCTACACGCCCGAGATGGTCGAGCGGATCTGCGGCACGCCCAAGGACGAGTTCCTCAAGGTCGCCGACGTGGTCACCTCCACCGGCAACGCGCAGAAGGTCGGCACCATCATGTACGCGCTGGGGTGGACGCAGCACTCCACCGGCGTGCAGATGATCCGGGCCGCGGCGACGCTGCAGCTGGTGCTGGGCAACGTCGGGCGGCCGGGCGGCGGAGTCAACGCGCTGCGCGGGCACTCCAACATCCAGGGCGCCACCGACATGGCCGGCACCTTCGAGATCCTGCCCGGATACCTGGCCACGCCGCGCTCCGAGCTGACCGACCTCAAGACCTATCTCGAGAAGGTGCCGCCCACCACGCTCAACCAGCAGAACTGGGCGAGCATGAACTACCTGAGCAACTATCCGAAGTTCATGGTCTCGCTGCTCAAGTCCGCCTGGGGGAAGGCCGCCACCAAGGACAACCAGTGGGGCTACGACTGGCTGCCCAAGACCGACGGCAACTATTCGTGGCTCTATCTCTTCGACGACATGTACCGGGGCACCAGCGCGGGGCGCGCCGGGGGCACCGAGCCCGGGCCGGAAGGGTTCATCACCTTTGGGATGAATCCGGTCGGCATCGGGCCCAACAGCTCGAAGATGATCAACGCCCTCTCCAAGCTGAAGTGGATGGTGGTGGGCGAGAACTACGAGATCGAGACCGCCACCTTCTGGAAGGCGCCCAAGGAATACGGCGGCCCGGATTCGTCGCAGATCCAGACCGAGGTCTTCCAGCTGCCCTGCTCGGGGTTCGCCGAGAAGGACGGCACCTTCACCAACTCGGCGCGCTGGCTGCAGTGGAAGTGGAAGGCCATCGATCCGCCGGGCCAGTCCAAGACCGACCAGGAAGTCGTCGCCCGCATCTTCCTCGCCGTGCGCGACCTCTACCGCAAGGAGGGCGGCGCCCTGCCCGAGCCGGTGCTCAACATGAGCTGGGCTTATACCAATCCGGTCAGCCCCGACCTCGGCGAGGTGCTGAAGGAAATCAATGGAAAGGCATTGACCGATGTCAAGGATCCCAAGGATCCCACCAAGGTGATCCGCAAGGCCGGCGAGCAGCTGGCCGGCTTCGGCGAGCTGCAGGACGACGGCAGCACCGCCTGCGGCAACTGGCTGCACTCGGGCGTCTACACCGAGGCGGGCAACCTGGCGCAGCGGCGCAACAACGCCGACCCCACTGGCCTGGGCATGTTCCACCAGTGGGCCTTCGCCTGGCCCGCCAACCGGCGCGTCATGTACAACCGCGCCTCGGCCGACAAGGACGGCAAGGCCTGGGATCCGACCCGCCCCGGCATCGTCTGGAACGGCGAGAAGTGGGTGGGCGACGTCCCCGACATCAAGCCCGACTCGCCGCCCGGCCAGTTCGGCGCCTTCATCATGACCGCCGAGGGAGTGGCCCGGCTCTTCTCTCCCTCGCTCAACGACGGCCCGATGGCGGAGCACTACGAGGCCGTCGAGGCGGCCATCGAGAACCCCCTGCACGCCAAGGTGACCTCGAACCCGGTCTCGATGGGGCTCTTGAAGAAGTTCAAGTCGGACAAGGACAAGCTGGGCAGCCGCGATCAGTTCCCGGTGGTCTGCACCACCTATCGATTGACCGAGCATTACCATTACTGGACCCACCACACCGCCGCCCTCAACCAATTGCAGCCGGGATTCTTCATTGAAATTCCCGAAGCGCTGGCCAATGAAAAGGGTATCGTCAATGGCGGCCGGGCGCGGGTCACCTCGGCGCGCGGGTCGATCGAGGGCGTGGCCATGGTCACCAAGCGGCTGCGCCAATTGAAGATCGACGGGAAGACCGTCTGGCACATCGGCTTCCCCCTCCATTGGGGATATGCCGCCGAGGAGAAGCACATCGGGCCGCTCGCCAACTTCCTCACGCCCACCGCGCTCGATCCCAACACCTGGACCCCGGAGTTCAAGACCTTCCTGGTCCGGCTCGAGAAGGCGGAAGGGAAGGTGGCCTAGATGGGCGCTATCCAGGGATTCGAGATCCGCCGGTCTTCCGCCTCGCTGCACGGAAGCGGGACGCAGATCCGCACGCTGCCGGTGGTCGCCAAGTACATCGACACCTCCACCTGCATCGGCTGCAAGGCCTGCGAGGTCGCCTGCCAGGAGTGGAACGACCTCCCGGTCGCCCAGACCGAGCAGGTGGGCACCTACCAGACGATGCCCAGCCTGCAGGCCAGCTACTGGAACCTGATCCAGTTCCGCGAGGTGGACTACCAGGGTGGAGTCGCCTGGCTGATGCGCAAGGATCAGTGCATGCACTGCGCCGACCCGGGCTGCCTCGCCGCCTGCCCCGCGCCGGGCGCCATCGTGCAGTACCAGAACGGCATCGTCGACGTCGATCCGGAGAAGTGCATCGGCTGCGGCCTCTGCGAGCCGGGCTGCCCCTTCGACGTGCCCCGCTACAGCGCCACCAACGCCAAGATGTCCAAGTGCACCCTCTGCGTCGACCGGGTCGAAGTCGGCCTCGAGCCCGCCTGCGTGAAGGCCTGTCCGACCGGCTGCCTGCAGTTCGGCGACAAGGACACGCTCCTCGCCTACGGCAAGCACCGCGTCGAGCAGCTGAAGACGGGCGGCTTCGCCGAGGCCGCCGTCTACGATCCTCCCGGGGTGGGCGGCACCAGCGTCATCACCGTGCTGCGCCACGGCGACCATCCCGAGTGGTACGGCCTGCCCAAGGATCCGACGGTGCCCACCACCGTCAGCTTGTGGAAGCGGATCCTCCACCCGGTGGGCTTCATCGCCATGGCGGCGGCGCTCTTCGGCACCCTCGGCCACTTCATGACGGTAGGCCCGAAGAAGCCCAAGGACACGGCGCGCACCAGCGGGGGTGAGGTATGAGCGAGGCCAGCGTGTCCCGAAGCCCGGCGTCGCCGGGGCCCAGCATCATGCGGGTGGCGCTCCGTCGCGAGGACGTGGCGGTGGGCGACGAGCTCATCCGCCACCGGATGGTCTCCCGGGTCATCCATTGGGTGGTGGCGCTCTTCTTCATGGTGGCGCTGCTCACCGGGATGCCCATCTTCTCGCCGGTGTTCGGCTGGATGGCGACGCTCTTCGGCGGCCTCGGCGTCTGCCGCTGGCTGCACGCCTGGTCGGGCATCGCCTTCTCGGTGGCCTCGCTGGTGATGATCGTCCACTGGTTCGCCGACATGAAGCTGGTGCCGCACGATCTCAAGTTCAACCTCGTCCAGTACATGCAGTTCTCCGCGGCCGAGGACCCCGAGATCGGCAAGTACAACGCCGGCCAGAAGCTCTTCTTCTGGACCATCCCGCTGGTGACGCTCATCGTCCTGCTCTCGGGGATCCCGCTCTGGTGGCCGACCAAGTTCGGCTACACGCTCCGCCAGATCTGCATCCTCGTGCACGACGTCGGCTTCATCCTGTGGTTCGTCGCCATCGTCGGCCACGTCTACCTCGGCACCGCCGCCGAGCCCGGGACGTTCCGGTCGATGACGCGGGGGACGGTGACTTCGGCCTGGGCGCGGCTGCACCACCCGAAATGGTTCCGGGACGTGACGGGTGATCGAAAAGAGTGACGAGCGGGTGGTCCGCGCGTGCGAGGAGCGCGCCGCGCGTGCAGGTGAGCTGGCCGGATTGTTCTCCGCCGCGGAGGCGCCCCTGCGCTTTGCCGAAGGGCTTTTTCGCGCCCAGGCGGCGGCGGCGCGGCGGCTGACCCCAGACTTCGCCAGGGCGGTCGAGGCCTCGCGATCGATCATCGACTTCGTCGCTGCCCACGGCCCGACGGCGCTGGCGGCGGACGCCCGCGCTTTCCAC
>JAYWAJ010000524.1:0-3069 GCA_043782525.1 Deltaproteobacteria bacterium
CGTCAAGAAGCAGATGGAGAAGACGCAGAAGGAGTACTACCTCAACGAGCAGATGCAGGCGATCCAGAAGGAGCTCGGCGAGCGCGACGAGTTCAAGTCCGAGCTGCAGGAGCTGGACGAGAAGATCAAGACCAAGAAGATGTCGAAGGAGGCCATCGCCAAGGTCAAGAAGGAGCTGCGCAAGCTGAAGATGATGTCGCCGATGTCGGCCGAGGCGACCGTGGTGCGCAACTACATCGACTGGATCCTCAGCCTGCCCTGGTACGAATACTCGAAGGACAAGCTCGACATCAACGAGGCCGAGAAGGTCTTGAACGACGACCACTACGGCCTGAAGAAGCCCAAGGAGCGCATCCTCGAGTACCTGGCCGTGCAGGCCATGGTGGAGAAGATGAAGGGGCCGATCCTGTGTTTCGTCGGGCCGCCCGGAGTCGGCAAGACCTCGCTGGGCAAGAGCATCGCCAAGGCCCTGGGCCGCAAGTTCGTGCGCATCTCCCTCGGCGGCGTGCGCGACGAGGCGGAGATCCGCGGCCACCGGCGCACGTACATCGGCGCGCTGCCCGGCAAGATCATCCAGTCGCTGAAGAAGGCGGGCTCCGGCAACCCCGTCTTCCTCCTCGACGAAGTCGACAAGATGAGCACCGACTTCCGCGGCGACCCCAGCTCGGCGCTGCTAGAAGTCCTCGACCCCGAGCAGAACCACAGCTTCGCCGACCACTACCTCGACCTCGACTACGACCTCTCCAAGGTCATGTTCATCTGCACCGCCAACACGCTGCACAACATCCCGGCGCCGCTGCAGGACCGCCTCGAGATCATCCGCATCGCGGGCTACACGGATCTGGAAAAACTCTCCATCGCGCAGAAGTACCTGGTGCCGAAGCAGAAGGAGCAGAACGGCCTCGAGAAAGTGGACATCACCTTCTCGCGCAAGGCGCTGCTCGAGCTGGCCCACCGCTACACCAAGGAGTCCGGCGTGCGCGGGCTCGAGCGCGAGGTGGCCACGCTCTGCCGCAAGGTCGCCAAGGACGTGCTGCGCACCGGCGCGCTCGACGCCAAGGTCCGCATCACCACCAAGCGCGTGCACAAGCTCCTGGGCCAGCCGCGCTACCGCTATGGCATGACCGAGGAGCGCGACGAGATCGGACTGGTCACCGGCCTCGCCTGGACCGAGGTGGGCGGCGAATTGTTGCAGACGGAGGCGACGGTGATCCCCGGCAAGGGCAAGCTGATCCTCACCGGCAAGCTGGGCGACGTCATGCAGGAGAGCGCGCAGGCGGCGATGAGCTACGTGCGCAGCCGCGCCGAGCGGTTCGGCCTCGACAAGAAGTTCGCCGACACCGTCGACGTGCACATCCACGTCGCCGAGGGCGCGGTGCCCAAGGACGGTCCGTCGGCAGGCGTGACCATGGCGACGGCGATGGTCTCGGCGCTGACCCGCATCGCCGTGCGCAAGGACGTGGCCATGACCGGCGAGATCACGCTGCGCGGGCGCGTGCTGCCCATCGGCGGGCTCAAGGAAAAGGCCATGGCGGCGCACCGGGGCGGGGTCAAGATGATCCTCATCCCTAAGGACAACGAGAAGGACATCCGCGAGATCCCGCTCAAGATCCGCCGCGAGCTGACCATCATCCCGGTCGAGCACGTGGACGAGGTGCTGCGCCACGCGCTGGTGCTGGAGAATCCGGATACGTTCTTCCGGACGCCGGCGGAGCCGCAGAAGATCGAGGCGCCCGGAAACACGCCGCAGACGGCGGTCTGAGGCCGGGCATCCCCCGAACGCGCCTGGAGATGCTCTTCCGCAGCGCCGCCGACCTCTGCACCGCCGGCGACCTGCGCCGCAGCGAGGACCTCTTTACGGTGGAGTGAGTGCGGCGGCCTGCCAGAGCTGGCGGCCGGTGAGGACCGAGGCGGTGGGCGCCCGGTCGCGCAGGACGCGGGCGATGGCGCGGCAGAGCACGTCCACCGGAATCGGCCGCAGGTCGTCGGCAAAGCCGCGCAGCCCGGGGACCTGGCCGGCGAGGCGCAGCGCCGGACCGACCAGCGGCGGTGGCCTGCGCTGCGCGCCGTCGCTCGGCTGCGAGCCCGACTGCCGCGAGTCGAGGAACGACGGGCGCAGGATGGCGAAGGGCAGCCCGCTCTGCCGCACCACCTCTTCGGCCTGGTGCTTCCAGCCGAGATAGCCTTTGCCGGGGCGCGCCCCCAGCGAGGAGAGCAGGACGAAGTGCGGCGCCGTGGCGAGGCGCCTGGCCGAGCCGACCAGGTCCACCACCGGCTGGTAGTCCGAGGAAGCGTAGGTGTCGCCCGCGTCGAACCGCCGCCGCATGGTGCCGACCAGGCAGACCACCGCCTGCACCCGCGCCATCGCGGCGTCCAGCTTCGGCGAGTCCGACAGATCGCAGATCAGCGCCGACGCATCCCGGCCGAGCGGATGGCGGCCCGCCGTCTGCGGACGCAGGTGCGGGATCACCTCGAAGCCCTGCTGCCGCAGCACCGGCACCAGCGCGCTGCCCACGGCGCCGGTGGCGCCTGCAACGAGGACGGTGGTCATGCCCGGCAGCCTATCATTTGGTCATTTGACCAAGCGCCCAGTAGAGGGGAGCCGGGCTCATTTGGTCATTTGACCAAGGAATCGGCCCAGCCGAAGGCGATGGCCGCCGACCGCCGGGTGAGCCGCGGCCAGAGCCCGAGGCGGCCCAACTCGAAGCCGGAGGCGGCGTCCTTGACCAGCACGCCGCGGCGGGCCACCCGGCGGGCCTCGCGCAGCGTCTCCGCCTGCAGCGGCGCATGCTCGGCGTGGACGCGGAGCAGGTCGAACGACGGCCCGGCATCGCCGGCGCGGCGGAACATCGGATCGAGCAGGACCACATCGAAGGACCGCGACGGCTGGGCGCGCAGGAAAGCGCGGTGATCGGCGCGGACCACCTCCACCCGCTGCCCCGGCTCGCGCCCATGCTTCTGCAGGCGCCGCAGCCCCGCCTGGGTGAAGGCGGCGAGCAGCCCGTCGATCTCGAGGCCGACCACGCGCTCGCCCGTCGCCTGCGCCGCCACCAGCGCGTCGCCGCCGAG
>JAYWAJ010000525.1:0-3063 GCA_043782525.1 Deltaproteobacteria bacterium
TGCCGCTGGCGGAGCCGCCCGAGCTGGAAGCCGCTCCCGCGCCGCTGCGGGCGCAGGCAGGATAGGACATGGCCCGGCTGCTGGTGATCGACGACGAACCGTCGATGCGCGTCTTCCTCGAGGTGCTCCTCACCAAGGCGGGGCACGTGGTCGAGATGGCCGAGGACGTAGCGGCGGCGCTGCGCACGCTGGCCGCGCCCGCCGATCTCGACCTGGTGCTCACCGACCTGCGCCTCGGCAAGAAGAGCGGGCTCGACATCCTCAAGAAGGTCAAGGCCGACCGTCCGGAGACGGAGGTCATCGTCATGACCGCCTACGCCAGCGACGAAGGCGACCTGCAGGCGATGCGCATGGGCGCCTACGACTACGTCGCCAAGCCCTTCAAGAACGACGAGCTGCTGCTGCTGGTGGGCAAGGCGCTGGAGAAGCGCGGGCTGGCGCAGCGCGGGCGGATCCTGGCGCGCGACAACGAGCTGCTCCGCGAGCAGCTCTCGGCGCGCGGGCGCTTCGAGCAGATGGTCGGCCGCAGTCCCGCCATGCAGTCGGTCTTCAGCGTGGTCGAGAAGGTCGCCGCCGCGCGCACCACGGTGCTCATCACCGGCGAGAGCGGCGTCGGCAAGGAGCTGGTGGCGCGGGCGGTCCACAAGCGCAGCCCGCGCAGCGCGGCGCCCTTCGTGCCGGTCAACTGCGGCGCCATCCCCGAGGGGCTGATCGAGTCGGAGCTCTTCGGTCACGCCAAGGGCGCCTTCACCGGCGCGACTGCGGCCAAGGTGGGCCTCTTCCAGGCCGCGCAGGAGGGAACGCTCTTCCTCGACGAGATCGGGGAGCTGCCGCTCCCGCTGCAAGTGAAGCTGCTGCGCGCCCTTCAAGAAAGGCGCATCCGGCCGGTGGGCGACGCCCAGGATCTCGAGGTGGACGTGCGGGTGGTGGCGGCGACCAACCGCGATCTCGAGGCGGAGATGCAGGCGGGGCGCTTTCGCGAGGACCTCTTCTACCGGCTCAACGTCGTGCAGATCCGCGTGCCGCCCCTGCGGGAGCGGCGCGAGGACGTGATGCCCCTCGCCGAGCACTTCCTCAAGCTCTTTGCCGCCGAGCACGGGCGTCCGGTGCTGACCCTCTCGGCCGAGGCGCGGCGCCGCCTCGACGAGTACTGGTTTCCCGGCAACGTCCGCGAGCTGGAGAACTTCATCGAGCGGGCGGTGGCGCTCTCGAGCGGCGCCGAGATCACCCTCGAGGCGCTGCCGGCGACCCTGCGCAATCCGGTCGCGCTCACGCCGCAGGGGCCGCTGCCGGCGGGTTTCGCGCTCGACGCCCATCTCGAGGCCATCGAGCGGGCGCTCATCGACCGCGCGCTCTCCGACGCACACGGCGTGAAGAAGGACGCCGCCGCCAGGCTGGGCCTGACCTTCCGCCAGTTCCGCCACCGGGTGAAGCGGCTGGCCGGCGAGCCGGTCACCGACGACGCCAAGGACGGGCCCGACGACCTGCCGCGGGAGTAGGCGCTACTTCAAGTCGCGGCGGCTGAAGACAAAGGCGGCGAGCAGGAGCAGCAGGGCGGCGTAGGCGCAGCCGTAGGCGGTCGCGGTGGCGGTGAAGCCGGGCGGCGCAACCAGGCCGTTGGCAGCGTGGGTCTTGAGGTTGAACAGCTCCAGGTCAGGCAGCATTTGGTAGACGACGCCGGTCAGCGTCTTGGCCAGGCCGCTGTGGCTCCGCTCCCGGAACAGCTTCAGGTCCGCGAGCAGGTGGCCGATGAGGAAGAGCGCCAGCGAGAAGGCGCTGGCCAGCACCGGGGTGGTGAAGCTGCCGAAGAACATCGCCGCCGCGGCGGTCAGCGCCAGCTCGAGGAAGATGAGGAAGGCGGCCTGCCCCACCGTGTTGGACATGCTGTAGTCGGCCGCGCGAAGGACCGCCGCCAGCGCCACCATCATGATGATCACGTTGACGGCCAGCATCACCAGCAGGCCCGCGTAGCGCCCGAGCAAGAAGCCCGCCCGCGGCACCGGCTTCGCCAGGGTGGGGAAGACGGTCTTGCGCTCGATCTCGCCGGCGAGGAGCCCGACGCCGATCAGCACCGCGATCAGCATCCCCGACAGCTCGATGGCGGCGAGCCCCATGTCGAGGATGATCCGGTCCCACTGCCCGATGGTGAGCTGGGCCACGAACATCGAGCTGGCGATGAGCAGCACGGCGAAGAAGAGCAGGTTGTAGAGCAGCTTGTTGCGCACCAGCTCGCGGATGGTGTTGGCGGCGACGACACGCAGCGCGCGGAAGAATTCGTTCATTTCACCTCCAGGCCTGCGGTGGTGCCGCGGCGGCCGCTGATGCGCAGCCGTTCGGCGGCGGTGGAGCGGGGCGCGCCGTCCGGGCCCAGCTGGTAGCGGCCGCCGTGCGGTTCGGTGGGAAGGCGGGAGAGGTCGCCGCTCTTCACCAGCGCCTCGAGGGACGGCGGCCTCCCGCCGGTGCGCTTCTGGTAGCGGGCGGCGGCGGCCTCGAGGCCGCGCAGGTCGCGCTCCATGCGCAGGTCGACCAGCCGCTTCTCCCACTCGGTGCGGGTGGCCTCTTCAGTCGCCTCGGAGGCCATCACCGTGGCCATGCGCTCGGCGAAGTCCAGGTCGCCCGCGTCGGCGGCGGCGCGGGTGGCGAGCAGGCCCAGGTAGGCGGGCGATCCCTCTGCCCGGGCGGCGACGGCGAGGTTGCGGGCCGCCTCGTCGAAGCGGCCCAGGTAGTAGGACTGCAGGAAGCCCAACTCGAAGGAGATGCGCCAGTCGTCCGGCCGCTCGCGCGCGCCCTTTTTGAGGATGGCCTCCGCCTGCAGCACGTTGGTGACCTTCTCGTCGAGCGTGTGGCGCGGCATGGCGTTGCCGGCGAAGCGGTAGGCGCCGGCGAACTTCGGGTCGAGGTCCGTCGAGTAGGTGAGCAGCCGGTCGAGGACGCGGTCGTCGTCGGCGCCATCGGCGGCGGTGCGGAACTTCTTGATTCCACCCAGGACCTGGATCGCCTCCATGAAGGTGACGTCGCTGAGCAGCGCGCGGAACCCGAAGGAAAAAGGGCGCGACACTTCGG
>JAYWAJ010000526.1:0-3056 GCA_043782525.1 Deltaproteobacteria bacterium
AAGCTCATCGCCGACGCCCGCGCGCTGGAAGAGGCCGGCTGCTACGCGATCATCCTCGAGATGATGCCCGCCGATCTGGCGGCGGAGATCACCGCCAGCGTCGAGATCCCGGTCATCGGCATCGGCGCGGGGGCGGGCTGCGACGGACAGGTGCTGGTGTGCTACGACCTGCTCGGCATGAACCCCGACTTCTCACCGAAGTTCGTCAAGAAGTACCTCGACCTCGCGGCGCTGATCGGCGGCGCGGTGGCCAAGTACCGCGACGAGGTGAAGGGGGGCGCCTTCCCCGGCCCGGAGCACAGCTTCTCCTCGACGGCCGAGCCGGCCAAGCCGGCGGCGGTGCAGCTCTACTCGATCCCCGGCAAGGGCTGAGCGGGAGATGGCGCTGGCGGTGGTCACCACGGCGCACGACTTCCGCCGCGCCTGCCAGGAAGCGCGCATCGAGGGCGAATTGGCGCTGGTGCCCACCATGGGCTTCCTCCACGCCGGGCACCAGTCGCTGATCCGGGCCGCCGGCCAGCGCGCCCCCACCGTCGCCGTGACCATCTTCGTCAACCCGGCCCAGTTCGGGCCCGGCGAGGATCTCTCCCGCTATCCGCGCGACCTGGCCGGCGACCTGCGCAAGTGCGCGGAGGCGGGCGCGCAGGTGGTCTTCGCGCCGGACGGCGAGCGCGAAGTCTATCCGCCGGGCTTCCAGACCCACGTCGAGCCGGGCCTCTTGGCGGCGCCGCTCGAGGGAGAGAAGCGGCCCGGCCACTTTCGCGGCGTCTGCACGGTGGTGCTCAAGCTCTTCGCGCTCAGCCGCGCCGACGCCGCCTTCTTCGGCGAGAAGGACTACCAGCAGCTGCGCGTCATCGAGCGGATGGCGCAGGATCTCAACCTCGCCACCGAGGTGGTGGGGCGGCCCATCGTCCGCGAAGCCGACGGGCTCGCGCTCTCCTCGCGCAACGCCTACCTGTCGGCGGAGGAGCGCGGGCGGGCCACCGCGCTGTGGAAGGCCTTGGGCGCGGTCCGCAGCGCTTTTCAATCCGGCGAGCACGCGGCCGCGCCGCTCGAGGAGCTCGCGGCCGGAGTGCTCGGCGAGAGCGGCCTCCGCCTCGACTACGCGGCGGTCCGCGATCCGGTGGGGCTGCAGCGCCCGCAGCGCGCCGACGGCAAGAGCCGCCTCTTGCTGGCGGCCTTCCTCGGCAAGACGCGGCTCATCGACAACGGCGCGCTCGGCGAGACGCAATGACCGAGCACGTCAAGGTCATCACCCAGAACCGCCGCGCCCGCTTCGACTACCACATCGAGAGCAAGGTCGAATGTGGCATCGCGCTCACCGGCACCGAGGTGAAGAGCCTGCGGGAGAACAGCGCTCAATTGTCGGACGCCTATGCGATAGGCAAGGGTGGGGAGCTGTTTCTCTTCAACGCGCAGATCCCGCCCTACAAGCCCGCCGGCGTGCTCGGAAACCACGAGCCCAAGCGCACCCGCAAGCTGCTGCTGCACCGCCGCGAGATCGACCGGCTGCAGGAGGCGCAGCAGAAGTCGGGCTTCGCGCTCATCCCCTTGAGCATGTACTTCAAGGATGGGCGGGTGAAGGTCGAGCTGGGCGTCGCCAAGGGCAAGACCGGCGTCGACAAGCGCGACTCCATCGCCGAGCGCGACGCCAAGCGCGAGATGGACCGCGCCAAGCGGCGGTAGGGAAGCGCCCTTTGGCGGCGGCCGGCATCTCATCTGCCATGCAGATCTGTCTCGTCACCGGCGGCACCTCCGGCATCGGCCTCATCACCGCCCGCGAGCTCCTGCGCGGCGGGGCCCGCGTGGTCATCACCTCGCGCGACGCCGCCAAGGGAGCGGCGGTCGCCGAGCGGCTGGCGCGGGAGACCGGCAACGCCAACGTCGAGGTGCTCGCCTGCGACTTCGCCTCGCTGGATTCGATCCGCGCCGCCGCGGCGGAGTTCAGGCGGCGCCACGACCGGCTGCACGTCCTCGTCAACAACGCCGGCGGCCTCAACCCGAAGCGGGCGCTCTCGAAGGACGGCCTCGAGCTGACCTTCGCGGTCAACCACCTCGGCTATTTCCTGCTGACGGATCTGCTGCTCGACGTCCTCAAGGCCAGCGCGCCGGCGCGGGTGGTCAGCGTCGCCTCCGAGGCGTCGCGGGTCGGACGCATCGACTTCGACGATCTGCAGGCCAGCGCAGGTACAGCGCCACGCGCCAGTACGGAACCACCAAGCTGATGAACATCGCCTTCGCGCTGGAGCTGGCCGAGCGGCTGCGCGGCAGCGGCGTCACCTCCAACGCACTGCACCCGGGCGTGGTCGCCTCCGACTTCGGCGCGGTGGGCGGCCTGGTCGGGCTCGCCTACAAGCTGGGGAGCCCGTTCATGCTGACGCCGGAGCAGGGCGCGCAGACCCAGATCTTCCTCGCCGCTTCACCCGAGGTGGAAGGCGTCACCGGCGGCTACTTCATCCGCAAGAAGCAGGGCACGCCGCCCGCGCAGGCGCGCGACTCCGCCGTGCGCCGCAAGCTCTGGGAGCTGAGCGAGAAGCTGGTCAGCCTGCCTTCACCAGCGCGGGCGGCGAGCTGACCTTCTTCGCGTTCTCGAGGTAGCGGGCCCAGACGGACATCAACGCCTGCACCAGGCCGGCCTCCTCGGTATAAAAACCATACTCGGTGAGCTGGTCGCCAAACGACGGGATGGCGAAGACCGCTTTCTCGCCGTCGATGATCCAGAGGTAGATGGGCATGACGCCGCGCCACTCCCAGCGGTCGGCGAAGCGCAGGTCGGAGTCGATGGCGCGCTGCTGCCGCGCCGCCATCTCCTCGAGGAACTGCGGGCGGGCCTCGGGCACCTCGCAGTTTTCCAGCTCCTCATAGAGGCGGCAGCTGCGCGAGAAGCTCCCCTTGCGCAGGTAGTCGCGCCAGCGCGACTCGGGGAAGCGGGCCACCAGCGCATCGCCGCGCGCGCCGGCGTCGAGCGAGAGCACCTGGATGCTGAGGGCGTGGCCGCGGCGCACCCGGTCGGCCTTGCGGGTCTCCAGCGCCTTCACGTAGGCGCCGTACCGCCC
>JAYWAJ010000527.1:0-3053 GCA_043782525.1 Deltaproteobacteria bacterium
CACGGCCGGAACCGCGGCGTTCCTCACCTGGCTGGTGCGTCCGGATCCGCGCTGGGCAAAGGCGGGACGCTGGCTCCTCTTCGTCGGCCTGGCCGTGCAGGTCGCGTCCTTCGGCAACAGCATCGGTATCGCCGGACTGGGCCTGGGCGCGGGCAGTTGGAGAGGAGGCCAGCTCTTCAGCCTGCTCGCCGCCCTCACCGTGGCGGGCTACCTGTTTCTCGACCGGCGCGGCCTGGCCCCCATCGCCGGAGTGGTGGTCGCCCCCATCGCACTGGCGGTGATGGTGCCGGCCCACCTGATCGCTTCGTCGGAGCACGCGGTTCTGCCCTCCCTGTGGAGCTCGGGCGCGCTCTTCCTCCACGTCGCCGCCGCCACCCTGGGGACCGCGGTGCTCGCCCTCGCCTTCGGGCTCTCGGCGCTCTACCTCGCCACCGAGCGGCAGGCAAAGAGCAAGCGGCCGGGACGGCTCTTCGCGCGGCTCACCTCGCTCGAGTCGATCGACCGCGCCGGCTACCGCCTCGCGGTCTGGGGGTTCGTCTTTCTCTCGGTGGCCATCGGCACCGGCTCGCTGGTCTCGAAGGCCAGCAGCGGCTCGGCCCTGCCCATCGCGCCCAAGGAAGGCTTCGCGCTCCTCGCCTGGGCCCTGCTCGCCGCCATGATCCAGGCGCGGCTGGTGGCCGGCTGGCGCGGGCGGCGCATCGCCCTGCTCGTCGTGGTCGGCTTCGTCCTCGTCATCTTCGTCTACGCGGGGCTGCTCTCCGCCTCCCCCGCCCAGCGCGGCGCGCTCGCCCTCGGAGTCTGGCCATGACCACCATCTGCGTCGGGGTTTCCCATCGGCAGGCCCCGATCGCGCTGCGCGAGCGGCTGGCGGTGCCGGCCGCGCTGCTTCCCGAGCGGCTGCGCCAGCTGCGCGCGCTGCCCGGCGTCCGCGAGGCCCTCATCCTCTCCACCTGCAACCGGCTGGAGATCTTCGCCGCCGGGAACTCGCGGGAGCTGGCCGGGCAGATCCAGCGCACCCTCGACCCCGCCGCCGCGGCGCTGGCCGCCTGCCGCTTCGACGAGGACGCCCTGCGCCACCTCTTCCGCATCACCGCGAGCCTCGAGTCGATGGTGCTGGGCGAGGCCCAGATCCTCGGCCAGGTGAAGGAGGCGGCGGCGCAGGCGCGGCAGGCGGGCACCCTCGGCCCCGAGCTGCACCGGGTGTTCGAGCGCGCCTCCAGCGCGGCCAAGCGCGTGCGCACCGAGACCGGCATCGCGCGGGGCGCCGTCTCGCTCAGCAGCGTGGCGGCGGATCTGGCGCACAAGCTGCTTGGAGAGCTGGAAGGCCGCTCGGTCCTGCTCATCGGCGCCGGCGAGATGGCGCAGCTGGCCGCCCGAGAACTGCGCGCACAGGGAGTGAAGGAGCTGCTGGTGGCCAACCGCGGCCTCGCCCGGGCGAAAGAGCTGGCCCGCGAAGTGGACGGCGCGGCGGTCTCGCTGGCCGAGCTGCCGGCGCTCCTGATTCGCGCCGACGTCGTCATCTGCTCGACGGGCTCGGACCAGTACCTGATCACCCGCGAGCTGGTGTCCCGCGCGGTCAAGGCGCGCCGGTACCGGCCGCTCTTCCTCGTCGACCTCTCGCTGCCCCGCAACGTCGAGCCCGCCGCCAACACGCTGGAGAACGTCTACCTCTACGATCTCGACGACCTCGAGCGCGTCGCCGCGCAGAACCGCGGCGTGCGGGAGTCGCAGGTGGGCAGGGCCGAGGAGATCCTCGAGGAAGAGCTGCGCGCCCTCCTCGCCCAGGCGCACGAGCGCGCGGCAGTGCCGGTGCTGGCGCGGCTTCGCGCCCATGCGGAGGCGGTGGCCTGCGCCGAGGCGGAGCGGACGCTGGGCGCCCTGCGCGGCCTCGACGATCGCCAGCAGCGCAGCGTGCGCGCGATGGCCAACGCCATCGTCAACAAGCTCCTGCACGCGCCCACCGCGCGATTGCGGGCGGAGGCTGGGCAGGGACCGCTGGCCGAGGCCGCCACCGCCCTCTTCGGGCTCGACGAGCCGCAGGTGCAAGAGGCCGAGGCGATCCTGCTGCCGCTGGCGAGCAACGCATGACGCTGCGCCTAGCCACCCGGAGAAGCGCGCTCGCGCTCTGGCAGTCGGAGCGGGTCGCCACCCTGCTCCGCCAACGCGGCCAGCCGTGCGCCTTGGTGCCCATGCACACCGAGGGCGATCGCATCCTCGACCGGCCGCTCTCGGAGATCGGCGGCAAGGGGCTCTTCGTCAAGGAGCTGGAGGAGGCGCTGGCGCAGGGCCGCGCCGACCTGGCGGTGCACAGCGCCAAGGACGTGCCCTTTGCGTTGCCGGAAGGCTTTACCCTCTGCGCGTTCTTTGCCCGCGAGGATCCGCGCGACGCGCTGGTGGCGCCGCGGGCGCGGCTCTTTGCCGACCTTCCCCGCGGCGCGCGGGTCGGCACCAGCTCGCTGCGCCGGGCCCTGCAGCTCCTCGCCGAGCGGCCCGACCTCGTCATCGTGCCGGTGCGCGGCAACGTCCAGACGCGCCTCGGCCGCGCCGGAAAGGGCGATCTCGACGCGGTGGTGCTCGCCCTCGCCGGGCTGCGCCGGCTCGGGCTGGAAGGGCACGTCACCGAGATCCTGCCGGTCGAGCTCTCGCTGCCTGCCGCCGGCCAAGGCGCGCTGGCCATCGAGGCCCTGCGCGATTCCAGGGGCGAGCGCGCTGCCTCGCCCCTCGACGACGCGGGCACGGCGCGCTGTGTCCGGGCGGAGCGGGCGGTGCTGGCGCGGCTCGCGGGCGGATGCACGGTGCCCATCGCCGCCTACGCGGTCGCGGAGGGCGCGGGCCTCTGGCTGCGCACCGCGCTCGGGGGTCCCGACGGCCATGGCGGCGTGACGCTGCTGCGCGCCGAGAAGCGCGGAACCGATCCGGAGTCGCTGGGCATCGCCGCCGCCGAAGCGTTGCTGGAGCAAGGTGGGGCGGCCTTGCTCGACGCCTCGCGGTCGCAGGCCGCGGGCCTGGCAGCGCCGCAGCGGACTGCCACCGCGGGCGCCCGGCCGTAGCGG
>JAYWAJ010000528.1:0-21140 GCA_043782525.1 Deltaproteobacteria bacterium
ACGAAGGCCGAGCCCGACTGCAGCCGCACCCCGCCGCCGGCGCCGTACCTGAGGCCGGCGCCGGCGCCGTCGAGCGCGGGCTCCCGCTGCGTGTCGGCCCAGACGCGCCCGGCGTCGAAGAAGCCCACCAGGCCGAAGAGCATCGGCTTGCCGAGGGCATGGAAAGAGACCAGCTCGGTGCGCAGCTCGGCATTTCCGAACAGCTTCGCCTTCCCGTAATAGCGCTGGGCGGGCACGCCGCGGACGCCGCCCGAGCCTCCCAGCGCATAGGTGTCCTCGAAGCGCGAGAGCTCGTAGAAGGGCGCGTCGCCGAGGAGGACGTCGGCCACCAGGCGCACCGCCAGGGTCAGCGCCGGCTTGAGCACGGGCACGAAGGCGCGGGCAATGACATTGATGTTTCCATATCGATAGGGAAAGGCGCTCGACCCGCCGGGGCTGAACTTGAGGTTGACCTCCTCGAAGGTGCCGGCGTGGGTGGAGAGCTCGTTGTCCCGGTCGTCCCACTGCACCCCGGTCCTGAGCAGCAGCACGCCGTGGGCCTCGACCCCGCCCAGGAGCCGCTTCACCTCGGGACTGCCGCCCTGGAGGTCCCGCGCCAGCGTGGAGTCCGCCCCGGTCTGCAGCCAGTTTCCGGTGAGGCGGAAGCCGCCCAGCCCGGCGAAGTGATCGACGATGCGGAAGCGCAGGATCGAGTCGAGCTGGGGGTGCAGCCGGCGATAGCTGACGAAGGCGCTGGTCGCGCCGGTGCGGGTGGTGTCCACGGACGCATTGCCCAGGCCGTGATAGCGGAGGATCTCCCAGGTATAGGAAGGTCGGATCTCGAGGCGCAGCGGGCGTCCGAAGAGCCGCGGCACCGTCAACTTGACGAAGAGATCCTGCACCGGCAATTCGATTCCGCCGCTGCCCTTCTTGAAGGTCAGGAGCCCGGCGGCTTCGAGATTGAAGACATAGGGATCATATCCCTTCTGCAGGCGGGCGAGCCCGGCGAAGAACCCGCCGCCGACGCCGATGTCGGTGCTGCCGCCGACGAGGGGGACGAGGTTCAGCTCGTGGTGCGGCTCTTTTTTCGCCGCCTGATCGCCGGTGGTCTGGTCGCTCGAGTTGAGCGGATCGGTGGCCCGCGCCGCCAAGGCGGCGAGGAGGATCAGCACGCAGGCGAGGTTGCGGAGCCCGGGCATTCCCGCCGGATCAACGTCCACCGTCGCTCGAAGGCGGAGGCTTTTCCACGGCGTTGAAGTTCGAGGTGGAGCGCAATTCGACCACCGTCTTCCAGGCCCGCTTGCGGTCGACGTTGCAGTCCAGCACGGCGTTCCGGTAGTGGACGGCCTCCAGACCGAAGATGATGACCGCGACCACCAGGCCCACTTCGAACACGGTCCGCTTCATCGATTCTCCTTGCTGCGTCGGCGTGGAAGAGAGACGGCCGCTGGTACGGCCGACCAGCTACTCCCACCTTCGAGGGCCTTGTCCAGAACTCCGCCTCCGCAGTGTCCTGTTTGGGAATCGTGCGCGCACTGCTTGCGCCGCGCGCAAACCCTGCGGAGCCTGAACGGCAGCGCCCACTCTAGGGACGCCGTGGCACGTCCGCTGCACCTTCCCCTTGCGGAAGGAGCGGGTCATGTCGAGCCTCATCGCTCTCCTCGTCGCGCAGGTCTTCACCACCCAGGGCCCCTTCACCGTCGCTTCCGCGAGCCGCCTCTGGATCGAGGGCGGGTCGAACTTCAAGGCCTGGAGCTGCGAGGCGAAGGAGGCGAAGGCCAGCCTCGATCCCTCCGCGCCGGGCCTGCCCGCGCTCTCGGTGCAGGTCCCCATCGCCGGCTTCCACTGCAACGAAGACCTCCTCGACGGCAAGCTGCGCGACGCGCTCAAGGCCGACCGCTTTCCCGAGATCGCCTTCTCGCTCGAGTCGGAGGAGCGTCTCCCCGGAAGGCCGGTGCGCCTGCGCGTCACCGGCGCGCTCACCCTCGCCGGCCAGACCGGGACGGTGAGCTTCATCGCCGAGATCGACCGCCGGCCCGAGGGAGTCTTCGTCGCCCGCGGGAGCGTCCCCATCCTCATGACCAGCTACGACGTCGAGCCGCCCACCGCCATGCTCGGCCTGATCAGGGCCTCCGACCTCGTCACCGTGAAGTTCGACGTCCAGATCACCCCTTCCACTGCATCGCCTTTCTAATCAACGCGGCAATGCGCCGCTCGAGGTACGCCATGACCGTTCGACGCCTCACTTTCCTCTCCCTGTCGCTGAGCGCGGCGCTCCTCACCAGCGCGGCGCGCGCCGACATCCCGGTGGTCAAGACCGAAGACGGCCAGCTCAACGTCGGCGCCATGATGCAGGCGCTCGGCTTCGGGCAGCGGGTCAACGACCCCACCGCCGATCACAACCGCGCCTACCTCTTCATCAAGGAGGCCCGCTTCCGGGCCAACGGCAACTACCAGGACTTCACCTTCAACGCCGAGCTGGCGCTGGGCGGCGAGGACGCCATCGCCGCCACCACCGGCGTCTCGCTCGGCCTGCTCGACCTGAGCGTCAACCTCCCGCTGCGCTTCGTCAACCCGCAGTCGTATCTCAAGGTGGGACAGTTCAAGGTCCCCTATGGCCGTGAGCGGCTGACCTATTCGGGCAATGCGCAATTCATTGACCGGTCCATCCAGGACCTCGGCTTCCGGGTCGGCCGCGACGTCGGCGCCGCGCTGACGCTGCAGAGCGGGCTCTTCACCGTCATCGCCGGCGTCTTCACCGGCGGCGGACGCGACGTGCCGCCGCAGCACTACCTGCCCGAGCGGCTCGGCATTCCCCAGGTGGTCGCCCGCCTCGGCGTCGGCAACATCGACGGCGACGCCTATGCGCTCGCCGACGAGCCCTTTGCCACCAGCACCAAGGCCGCCTTCTTCGTCAACGGCATCTACACCAAGGATTCCACCGTCGGCCACTCCAGCGTGCTCAACGTCAAGCTCATCGACAAGTCGATCCTGCTCAACAGCAACTGGAATCCCTATATCGCCAAGGGGCCGCTCGCCCAGGGAGAATGGTGGCAGCTGGGCGCCGACGCGGCGCTGCGCACGCCCATCGGCGGCGGGGCCTCGCTCTCGGCCGAGGCCGAGGTGAACTGGGCCGGCTATTCGAATACCTATGGCGTGGTCCATAGCTCAGGCGGGCGCGTCCAGGCCGGGGTCGGCCTGCGTCCCTTCGAGGTGGCGCTGCGCTATGCGGTGCTCTTCCCCGACGCAAACTTCGCCTCGGGCGGGCACCGGGCCACCGGCACGCAGGCGCTGCAGGAGATCACCCCCAGCGCGACCTATTTCCTCGAAGGACGGCGGCTCAAGCTGGTCGCCGAGCTCCCAGTGCTCATCAACACGCCGGTCGTTACCGAGAACAAGGTCGGGTCCTACGTCGGCGTCGAGCTGCCCGATCAGCTGGGCCTGCTCGCCAAGGGCGGGACCGTCGGGCGCCAGACGGTGGTCGAGGCGCGCCTGATGCTGCAGGCCTCGTTCTGAGGACGTCCGTCCCTACCGCCACCCCAACTTGAAGGAGCCCACCATGATGATCTCCCTCGCTGCACTGCTCGTCGCCCTTCCCTTCACGCTCTCCGCGCAGAGCAAGATCACCATCGAGGGAGATTCCAACCTGCACCAGTGGAGCTGCACCGCCAAGGTCGGGCAGTCGAGCGTGGAGATCGACAAGACCTCTTCGCTCCTGGTGAAGGCGCTCTTCCTGCGCATCCCGGTCGCCGCCATCGAGTGCGGCAACGGCACCATGAACGGGAAGCTGCGCGACGCGCTCTCCGCCGACCAGCATCCCTTCATCGAGTACCGCTTCGAGTCGGCCCAGAAGCTGGCCGGTGAAGGCCAGCTGAAAGCGGTGGGCACGCTCACCGTCGCCGGCAACACGCGCAAGGTGGGCTTCGCCGTCGACGTCGCCCTCGACGCCGACGGATCGGCGCTCGCCATCGGCACCATCCCGCTCTTGATGTCGGAGGTCGGTGTCGAGCCGCCCAGCGCCATGCTGGGCATGCTCAAGACCGCCAACCGCATCACCCTGAAGTTCGAAGTCCGCGCCGTCCCCGCTCCCCTGCCCCACTCCTGAGAGGTGCCGCAATGAAATCCCAGATGGAAAGCACGATGAAGGCGCTGGTCTACCAAGGTCCCGGCGAGAAGGCCTGGGAGCGCGTGCCCAGCCCGAAGATCCAGCAGCCCACCGACGTCATCGTGCGCATCGAGACCACCACCATCTGCGGCACCGACCTGCACATCCTCAAGGGCGACGTGCCGGCGGTGAAGAAGGGGCGCATCCTCGGCCACGAAGGCGTCGGCACCATCTCCGAGGTGGGCAGCGCGGTCTCCGCCCTCGCGGTCGGCGACAAGGTGATCATCTCCTGCATCAAGTCGTGCGGGCGCTGCATCTTCTGCAAGCAGGGCCTCTACTCGCATTGCCTCGGCGACGAGGGCGCGGTGGGCATCGGCTGGGTGCTCGGCCACCTCATCGACGGCACCCAGGCCGAGTACGTCCGGGTGCCCTACGCCGAGAATTCTGTCTACAAGGTGCCCGCGGGCGTGACCAACCAGGAAGGCGTGCTGCTCAGCGACATCCTGCCCACCGGCTTCGAGATCGGCGTCCAGTACGGGCACACCAAGCCCGGCGACGTGGTCGCGGTCATCGGCGCCGGGCCGGTCGGACTCTCGGTCATCCTCACGGCCGGCCTGTATGGTGCCGCGAAGATCATCGCCATCGACCTCGATGCGCACCGGGCCGAGGAGGCGCGGAAGTTCGGCGCCACCGACACGGTGAGCTCCGGCGACGTCGGCTGGAAGGCGAAGGTGATGGCCCTGACCGACGGATGGGGCGTCG
Source organism: Deltaproteobacteria bacterium (assembly GCA_043782525.1). GTDB lineage: Bacteria > Myxococcota > Myxococcia > Myxococcales > 40CM-4-68-19 > 40CM-4-68-19. The sequence continues at coordinate 4,847 of JAYWAJ010000528.1, forward strand.
ACGTCGCCGTCGAGGCGGTGGGACTGCCCGCGACCTTCGAGATGGCCACCCAGATCGTGCGGCCCGGCGGCCACGTCGCCAACGTCGGCGTGCACGGCAAGCCGGTCGAGCTGCGGCTACAAGACCTCTGGATCCGCAACATCAACATCAGCATGGGCCTGGTCAACGCGAACACCACGCCGATGCTGCTCAAGCTCGTCGCCGAGGACAAGCTCCAGGTGGACAAGTTCGCCAGCCACCACTTCAAGCTGGACGAGATGCTGGCCGCCTACGACACCTTTGGCCGCGCGTCCGAGACCAAGGCGCTGAAGGTGATCATCGATCGTTAAGCCGCAGAATGTGCGCCGGGCGCCGGGCGGTGCAGAATCTGCGTCGCCGGTCGAGCGTCAGAGGCAGGATGCATCCCGCTGGACCTGCCAGGCAGCGGCTGCGTGCAAATCCTGCGCTGCCACGCAAACCGGTCCCGCTGTGCGGGGGGCCCGGCACGCTTCGTGCTCGATTTTTCCAGTGCGTCGACTGGCTTGCCGCTGGAACCACATCCGGAAGAGGTCTGATGAACGCGGAAAAGCCGTCGGCGACGCGCATCCTCATCGTCGATGATCGCGAAGCCAACCTGCTCGCGCTCGAGGGCCTCCTCGAGCCGCTGGGAGTCCCGCTCGTCCGGGCCCTCTCCGGCAGGGAGGCGCTCGGGCACCTGCTGCACGGAGACTTCGCGCTCATCCTCCTCGACGTCCAGATGCCCGGCCTGAGCGGGCTGGAGACGATGGAGCTGATCAAGAAGCGGGAGCGCTCGCGGGACATCCCCATCATCCTCATCACCGCCATCTCCCGCGAGGTCGCCTATGTCTGCCAAGGCTACTCTTTCGGCGCGGTCGATTACCTGCTCAAGCCGGTCGACCCCGTCATCCTCCGCGCCAAGGTGCAGGTCTTCGTCGACCTGCACCAGCGCGGGGAGATCATCCGCAGCCAGGCGAAGGCGCTCGGCGAGATCGAGGCGCGCGACGCCTTCCTGGGCGTGATCGCCCACGAGATGCGCACGCCCTTGACCGCGGCCAAGGCGCAGGCCCAGCTGGCGCTCCGGCAATTTCCCGAGGCGGACGACAGCGGGGCCAAGCGCGCGATCCTGGTCATCGGCCGGCAGATCGATCGACTGGTCAAGCTGGTCGGCGACATGCTGGATGTCGGCTTGCTCAAGGATGCCGCGCTCGTCCTCGACCCGCGCGCGTTCGACCTGGCCAGGCTGCTGCCCGAGTTCGTCGACCGGCTGGGCCCGCTCTCGAGCGGCCTGACCCTCTCCATCGAGGCGCCCCCGCAGCTGATGGTCACCGCCGACCGCGACCGGCTCGATCAGGTGATCACCAACCTTCTCTTCAATGCCATCCGCTTCTCGCCCGCTGGGGGAGCCATCGTCCTGGCGGCGCGCATCGAGGGCAAGAATCTGCACCTGAGCGTCAAGGACGAGGGGCTGGGCGTCGACAAAGGGAAGCAGGAGCTGATCTTCGAGCGCTTTGGCCGTGCCCACGGCGCCTCGTATGGCGGCCTCGGGCTGGGGCTCTCCATCGCCAAGGGCATCGTCGAGCAGCACCACGGACGGATCTGGATCGAGTCGGATCCTCCGCAAGGGCCCGGCAGCACCTTCCACGTCGTCATCCCGCAGCCGGAGACGAACGGGCTGCCACACTTGGAGAAGACGCCGCCGCCCCCGCTCCCCTCCTGAGCTACGGTCCGACGCGGGGGAAGAGCACCGTCGCCAGCGGAGTAGCGAGGCTGCCCAGCGCCGCGGCACGGACGCCCGCATCGGAGACGGCGTAGACAAAGGTTTTGCCGCCCGGATCGGTGGCCAGCACGCTGCGCCGCACCCAGGGCCGGTACTGCCAGGTGAAGTTGCCGCCGCTCCCCTGCTGGATGAAGACGTCGCCCATGCCCAGCGCGCCGACGGGCTGGATGCTCCCCGCCGGGTCCACCGTGAAGACGCGCACGTCGCTGACGAAGCCGTCCGACCAGTGCCCGGTCTGCAGCCAGTCGCTGAACGGAATCGCCAGGAGCCCGGGCTTTCCCGCCTCGGGCCGGTACCAGTTGAAGGCGTGGTGATCCCAGAGCGCCTCGCTGTACGCCCAGGCCGTCCCCACCAGCGCCTGCGCGGTCCGGGCCGGATGCGCGAGGTCGCCCACGTCGAACACCGACAGGGTCACCGCCCGCCGGCTCCAGTCGGCGTGGCCGCTCCCGTCCAGCGGCAGATCCTCGCCGATGGCGAGCAGGTGCGTCGCGTCGATGGGCTGGAGGTAGGTGGAGAAGCCGGGCAGCGTCAGCTCGGCAACTTTTTTTGGATGCAGGGGGTCCGACAGGTCGAGCGTCACCAGCGGATCGACGTTGCGGAAGGTGACCGCGAAGCCCTTGTCGCCGACGAAGCGCATCGCCGTCAGCCGCTCGCCGTCCACCAGCGAGGGGATCTCGCCGACCAGCGTCAAGGCGCCCCCGGCAGCGGGGGCGAGGACGCTCAGGCGGCTGCCGGCGATCCAGTGGAAGGCGTGCGGGTCCACCGCGTCCCCCTGGATGGTGACGGTGCTGGTGGCGATGCGCAGGTAGCCGTCCTTCTCGTCCAGGGCGAAGGAATCCCGGGCGTGCCCCTCGACGCCGCCCGAGCCCAGGTAGACCGCGCGGGCGGGATCGCCCAGGTCGAAGGCGTGCAGATAGGTGTAGTCGCGCTGTCCCGAGCGCGGCCACCACCACCAGTGCTCGCTGGCGAGGTAGAGGCGCTTTTCGGTGGCGTAGATGACGCCCGGCTCACCGACGATGCTGGCCCGCGAGACGCCCGCGTCCAGGTGCGCGAGATCCAGCGTGGCGATGGTGACGAGCCCCAGCCGCGCCGGCGCGTTGGAGAGGTAGAAGTCGCCGCACTGGTACCCGACCTCCACTGTGGCGCCCGAGTCGAGCTTGCGCTGCGGGGCCGGGAACCACTTCTCGAGGGGCGTCTTGCGGATGATGCTCTCGTTGGAATCCTCGAGCGCGGAGAGGGTGGCGATGAGCCGCGCCTTGTCCTGGTAGAGCGCCGGGTCGTAATCGGGCCACCACTTGAGCGCCTCCGGCCAGCGCACGCCGTCGGAGAGGACCAGCCGCACCGCGCTGCCCACCCGCCGCGCGCCGGTGGCGTGGCCGGGCAGGTAGACTTCGGACTTCACCGCCGGCGCGGCCAGCGCGCTGACGTCGACGACGGTGATCTTGGTCGTGCTCCAGCCCCAGAAGCAGCCCTCTCCGCCCAGCATGCACATCGGCCGCGCCGCCACCCCCATGCCGCCGCCCGCCGGGACGGTCCAGATGCTGGAGAAGACCACCAGCTGGTTCCCGTCGAGGAACATCGAGCTGGGCCAGCCTTCCAGGTCCAGCTTGCCCGCGAGGGCGAGATCCTGCGGCGGCCAGCTTCGGGCGGCGAAGAGGGTGTGGCCCGAGAGCACGAAGATGCGGGTGCCGTCGTTCTTGACGAAGTCGGATTCGTCCACGCCCGCCACCTGCGTGTTGGTGGTGCTGTAGCTCGCCGGGGCGCCCGCCGACGACGGAGCCGCTCCCGCGCCGGCCGCGGCGGGCGCGCCCCAGAACATCACCGTCCACTCCTTTTCCTGGTCGAGCTGGGCCCGCATCTGGCGCACGGCAGTGTCCTGCACCACCTGGGTGAGGTCCTGGCAGCTGGCGGCCTTCTGCAGGGCCACGCTGGACTGGATCTCGGCAGGCTTTTCCGGCCGGCCTTTTCCGCAGGCGGCGAGGGCGACCGCTGCCAGGGCTACCGCTGCCTGCACGTTCGAGAGGACAATGAGGGGACGCATGCCAGCTCCTGAGAGGATGAACTGCTGCAGAGGACCGCGAGAGCCCGCTTCGGGCAAAGCGCAGGGCGGTTTGCCACCCAAGGGCGCCTCGCGTTCCATCCAGGTTCGAGGGAGCCTTCCCATGCGCCGGTGGTGCCTGTTCGCCATCCTCATCATCTCCTGCGATCCGCAGGCGGACGCCTCCTATCCGGGCGAGCCGCTCATCACGCTGCGCGGCCAGGTGAAGAGCAGCGGCGCGCTGCCTCCGCTGGAAGCGGCCATGCTCTGGCAGCGCGGCGATCCGCCTTCGAACAGCGATCAGGATCTGGCGACGCGGGCGCCGGTGCAGTCCGGGTTTCCGGCCACCTTCACCGCGCACCTCTACCATCCGCCTCCTGCCGCGGCCCGGCGGACGCTGGCCGCGGGAGAGCCCATCTATGCGCGGGCCAGCGCCGCCGCCGTGCCCCAGGGGATCGCGGCCGAGCAGCTGGGCGGCCCGGCGCCGGCCAACGCCGGCGGGGCTGCCGGCTATGGCATCGACGCCAACCACTGGGTCGTCTATCTCGACGCCGACGTCCCGGCCGCCTCGCTGACCGCGTGGTGGCTGGGCGCGCCGCTCGGCAAGGGCTTCCACCTGGTGCGGGTCGCCGCGGTGGATCCGAAGTGCCTGACCGCTGCCCAGCTCGACGCCTGCGTCCAGGACTTGATGATGCGCGGGCTCGCCGCCGCCGCCGCCCATGCCTTCTGCGTCGCGCCCTACCGTCTCTCGCCCGCGCCACCCTCCGAAGAACTGACCCTCGACCTGGGCGCCGTCGGGCTCGGTCCCGCCGGCGGAGCCTGTCCATGAGGCTGACTGGCGACGCCATCGAGCAGCTGTACCGTTCGCACGGGCACGTTGTTTTGCGCCGGGCGCGCATCCTCATGGGCAGCGAGAGCGAAGCGCAGGAGGCGCTGCAGGAAGTCTTTGCCTCGCTCCTGCACCAGCCGGATGCGGTGGGGAGCTCGGCGGTGGGCTGGCTCTACCGGGCGACCACGCACTTCTGCCTCAACCAGCTGCGCAACCGGCGCACCGGGGCGCGGCTGCTGGAAGCGGCGCCGCCGCCCGGCCCGGCCAACGCCAGCGCGGAGCTGCTGGCCGAAGTACGCAGCCTCCTGTCGCGCCTCCCGCCCGAGGTCGCGGCGGCGGCGGTCTACCACCACGTCGATGGAATGACGCACACCGAGGTCGCCGGGCTGCTGGGCTGTTCGCGCCGGCAGGTCGGGTACCTCCTCGAGCGCGCGCGGCTGCACGCGGCCGGCGCGGAGAAGAGCGCATGAACACTCCCTTCGCAGAGAGCCTCTGGCCGGCCTGCTACTCCGGGTTGCACTTCGATCGCTTCCTGCTCGGCGAGCTCCCTCTCGCCACGGCCGAGGAAGTCCGCCTGCACCTGGCCGGCTGCGCGCGCTGCACGGCCTGCGTCGAGAGCCTGCGGCAGCGCGAGCCGCTGCCCCTGCTGCGCTTGTCCCCCCTGCGCCTCCATCCGCTCCCTCCGAGGCGATGGCCGCGGCTTCTGGCAGCGGGCGCCGGACTCGCCGCCGCGGCCGCGCTGCTTCTGGTGCTGCGCGTGCCGGCGCCGGCGGAGCGCAGCAAGGGCTCCGGTTTCGCGCTCGCCATGTACGTGCAGCACGGCGCCGCCGTCCGCCGCGCCGCGCCGGGGGAGAGCGTGTCGCCGGGGGACGCGGTGCGCTTCTCCATCACGGCGCCCGCGGCTGGATTCGTGGCGGTGCTCAGCCTCGACGCGGAGAAGCGTGCCTCGGTCTACTTTCCTCTCGGCGCGCAGGCCGCCCCCACCGCGGCCGGCGCCGATCTGGCGCTGCCGCAGGGCACCCGCCTCGACGCGACGGTGGGCGAAGAGCACCTCACCGCGCTCTTCTGCACGGCGCCCGTCGCGCTCGAGCCGCTGCGCGCCGCGCTGGAGCAGGGCGCCTTCCAGCTTCCCGACGGCTGCCAGGAGACGCGGTGGAGCTTCGTCAAGCGCTGATCGCCTTCGCGGCTTGTGCCCTGCCCTGCGCCGCCGCGGCGCAGGTGGAGCGCTTCGCCGTGGTGGTGGGCAACGATCGCGGCCAGCCTCCCGACGTGGCGCTCAGCTACGCCGAGACCGACGCCGCCCGCATGGCGGAAGTGCTGCAGGAAGTGGGCGGCGTGCGTCCGGAGAACCTGGTCCTCCTGCGCGGCCAGGAGGCCGGCACCGTCCGCCGCACGCTCATCGCGGTGAACGACCGGGTCCGCGCCGCGGGCGGCCAGACCGTGCTCATCGTCTACTACTCGGGCCACGCCGACGCGGGCGCGCTGCACCTGGGCGGCACCGGGCTCGAGCTGTCGGAGCTGGAGCAGCTGGTGCGGGGATCTTCGGCCAGCTTCCGCCTGCTGGTCGTCGACGCCTGCCGCTCGGGAGCGCTCACCCGCGTCAAGGGCGGCGTGCCGGTGCCTCCCTTCGAGATCCGCCTCGACGAGCGCATCGCCGGTGAGGGCGCGGTCTTCCTCACCTCCAGCTCCGCCTCCGAGGACAGCCAGGAGTCCGACGCGATCAAGGGCAGCTTCTTCAGCCACGCGCTGGTCTCGGCGCTGCTCGGCGCCGCCGACGAGAACGGCGACGGCAAGGTCACCCTCGACGAGGCCTACCGCTATGCGTACGAGGCGACCTTGCGCGCCTCGAGCCGCACCCTCTTCGGGCTGCAGCATCCGACCTTCCAGTACGAGCTGCGCGGACAAGGCGACCTGGTCCTCTCCACCTTGAACACCGGCGGTCCCTCGCGGGCGCACCTCGAGCTGCCCCCCGGCCGGGCCTGGCTCCTCTTCCAGAACAACCAGGACGGCGCCGTGGTCGCCGAGGTGGGCGCGCACGACAAGTCGCGGCGGCTCAGCGTGCGGGCCGGGCGCTACTTCGTGCGCGGGCGCGGGCCCGAGGTGCTCTTCGAGGGCAGCCTCGAGGCCCCCGCGGGCGGGACGGTGCGGCTCGACGAATCGCTGCTGCAGAAGACGGCCTACGCGCGGCTGGTGCGCAAGGGCGGCGGAGCGGCCGGCGCCGTCTCGTCGGTCGAGGCGGCCGGGCGCCTGCGCAGCGCCCTGCTCAACGACGCGGGGGTCTGCGCGGGCGCTGCCGTGGGCGTCTCCATCGCGCTGCCGGCGCTGACGCTGACGCCGCGCCTCGGGTACTGCCGCGGCGGCTCCTCGGCGCCGGGGATCGCCGCCACGCTCGACGAGGGCGACCTCGAGCTGGAGCTGGCGCACGTCTGGGACCTGCGCGTGGTCTCGCTGGAGGTCTCGGTCACCGCCGGCGCCTCGCTCTTCGCCCAGCGGTTCCGCACCAGCGGCGTGGCGCCGCGGCGGACCACCGCGGCGCTGCAGCTCACGCCTTCTGCCGGGGCGACGCGCGAGCTGGGCGAGAGGAGCTACCTCTTCTTCCAGCTCTCGGGCGCGACCTTCCTCTTCCGCAGCACGGATTCGGCGACCTCGCGCACTTCGTTCGGGCCCTCGTTCGCGCTGCGCACCGCGCTGGGCGTGGGCCTGCGGCTTTGAAGAGCTACTTCTTCGCCGCCCACTTGGCCAGCGCCTCGGCCTGGTCCTTCTTGGGGAGCTTGAGGTGGTCGGCGCAGAGGAACCTGAAGCGCGGGCCCTTCGACTTGTTCTTGCACCCCGGGTAGCGGCAGCGCATGTCGAGCTTGCGGCCCCGCAGCTTGGCGCCGGCGCCGGAGCCGGGAGGACGGCCGGGTCCGCGGCGCGGCGCCACCTGCGCGAGGAGGGGAGCCAGCCGGTCGGCGACCACCTGGGCAAAACGTTCGGCGAGGGCATCAAATGGATGGGAATTGCGTGGGGGCATTGCCGGACTATGCCTTGTTTATTCTAATGCGCAAGCCCATTGCGGTGGTATGGTGTAGCCCATTGATCAATCGCCGGGTCCCGGAGGAGCATGTCCAGGCCTGTCGCCGAGGAGCTGGCGGGGTTCAATCTCGCCTATCGCCACCAGCGGTTTGAAGGTTATCTGGGAATCGGCCTGCTCACCCTTCTGCCGGGCACCGCCGCCGGCGTCCGTTCTTCATCCAACCGGACGGCGGCGGCTTGTGTCCGGCGCTGGTCGCGGGCAGCGTCTCCCGCGTGCGCCCCCTGACCGTCGCCGCGTTGCTGCTCTGCATCTCCTGCAAGAAGAACGAGAGCGGATTCGAGATCCGCTCCCGGGTCGCCTCCTCGGGAGACGAGTTCTCCACCGCGCTGCAGCAGTCGGTGGCCTCGACGATGCGCCCCGGAAACCGGCTGGAGGTGGTGGAGAACGGCCGCGTCTTCGACGCGCTGGTCGAGGCCATCGGGCAAGGCCGGCTCTCGGTGAACGCCGAGCTGTACATCTGGCGCAAGGGCCAGGCCTCCGACCGCGTGCTCAAAGCCCTCTCCGCCCGCACCGCGCAAGGCGTGCAGTGCCGCGTACTCCTGGATGCGGTCGGCAGCATCGACCTGGGCGATGATCTCCGGGCCCAGTTCGCCGCCGCCCGCTGCGAGCTGCGCGTCTTTCGCCCGCTCTCCGGTCCCGACAAGGATGCCCGCAACCACCGCAAAGTGGTGGTCGTCGACGGGCGGGTCGGCTTCACCGGCGGATTCGGCGTCGACGACAAGTGGCTGGGCGACGGCAAGAGCGACCAGCAGTGGCGCGACACCAACGTGCGCGTCGAGGGTCCCGCGGTCTCCGAGATGCAGGAGACCTTCGCGGAGAACTGGCAGGAGGCGGGCGGCGAGCTGCTCGCGCCGCGGGAGTTTCCCGGCCCGCAGGGCGCCGGCGCCGCGCGGGCGGCCTTCGTGCGCAGCGACGGCGCCCCGGTGGTGACGCGCGCCGAGCGGCTCACCCAGCTGGCCATCGCCGCAGCGCACAAGCGCCTCTGGATCGAGAACGCCTACTTCGCGCCCTCGAAGGCCATCCTCGAGCTGCTGGCGCGGCGCGCGAGCGAAGGCGTGGACGTCCGCATCGTCACCGCCGGCCGCAAGAGCGACTCGAAGCTGGCCTTCCTCTGGGCGCAGAGCGACTACGGCGAATTGAGGAAGCGGGGGGTGCGCGTCTGGGAGTACCAAGCCTCGATGATCCACGCCAAGACCATGCTCGTCGACGAGGCGCTGGTGGTGATCGGTTCGGTCAACCTCGACCCGCTCTCGCTCAACGAGCTGGAAGAAGGCGCGCTGGTCGCCGAGGACCCGGCCGCGGCGGCGCGGCTGGCCAGGGACTTCGAGGAGGACTGCGCCCGCAGCACCGAGCAGCGCTGACGAAAGGGCCGGACCGCTGCCCTTCGAGGGCGTACGAGGGATTACGCACGGCCCCAATTTACCGATCCGGGTCGTTACCGAGGCAGATCTGCCGTCCGCTGGTCAACGTTCGGAAGGCTTCTTCTGACTCGAGCGCGTTACCGGGTGGCCGAAGGTTTGCAGTCGCGAGGAGGATGCGCTCCGCCGCCCCGCAGACCAAGGTTCGCTTCCTCCGCTACCACTTCGAGTCCCGCGAACAGGCGGAGAAGCATTGTCACCGCGTCGAAGCGCGCACCCTGCTCTTCTTCCCGGGCTCGCTGGACTTCCGCTACGGCGAGACCGTCATCGTCGAGGTCGCCATCGGTCCCTTCGAGCACTGCGGCCTCTTGCGGGGGCGGGTCCGCTTCGTCGAGAGCGGCGGCCTGCACGCCGGCGCATGGCTCGAGTTCAGCGCGGCCAAGGTCGCCGCCGCCATCCGCAGCGCCAGCACCTCGGCGCGGCGGGAGGGAAAGCGCCTCGCCTCCGACCTGTGCGTAAGCGTCAAGCGCGACAGGGGCACGCCCATCCTCTGCCGGGTCGAGGATCTCTCGGCTGACGGGGTGCGGCTCTCCGGAGTCGGCGAGACCTTTGCTCCCGACGAGGAAGTCTCCGTCTCGCTGCTCGGCCGCATGGGTGAGGTGGGCAGCGGCCTCGTCCGCTGGGCGCGCAACGGCGAAGCTGGACTGCGGCTGCTCCTCGCCGCCGGGTCGGCCTTTCCCAAGTTCGTGGCCGAAGCCCAGGCCGATCGCGAACGGATCTCGGAAGTGCGCCACCACTCCTCCTGCCGCTGCGCGGGCGGCGAACGGCGCGAGCCCTCGGTCCCGCGCTCCTTCAAGTCCGCCGCACGGTCGCGCGACGGCGTGGCTGGCTCCCAGCCGGACCGTCTCGCCGGCTAAAATTGAGGGCCATCGAGCATTTCGATGACTCGTATTCCCGTGCACGAGCAGGGACCGCGGCGATGTTGCCGCCCGCCCCGACCCCCAGTCGGTGAGGGTACCCCCGGGAAAAAAATAATTTTTTCCTCGCGCCGGGAGGATGTCAGACCCGGTTGGTAGGGTTCGGGAATGAATGAAGAGACGGTGAGCGCGTCGCATTTCAGGGTGCATTTCAAGGACATCGCCAATGGCGTCGCCCAAGGAGGGCAGGCGTGCACGGTGGAGCGGCATGGGCTGCCGATGGTGGTGGTCGTCAGCCTCGAAGACGCGGAGTTCCTGCGCCAGCACAAGTGGGGGAAGGCCGCGGCTGCACCGGAGCAGAACCAGGCCGAGAGGATCACCCTGAACGAGCCAGACTCGATGCCGCTCGAGCTGCTCGAGGAGGCTTACGGGCTGACTCAGGGCACCACCGATTTCGAGATCCAGGCCTGGCGCTTCAAGGCGTACTTCTCGCTCAAGGATCGGACCGGAAAAGATCCGGCGCCGCGTTGGGGGCCCTCCGGCTAAGACCCACGCACCGCTGACATGCGCTCCCTCATCGGCATTGCGGCGCCGCCGAGGCAGGTGTAGCGAGAGCCGTGCAGCTCCAGGAGATGAATACCCGCGGCGCCCCGCGCGGCCGCGGGAGGCGCGCCTTCCTCGCGGCGGCCGTGATCGGGGCGATTCTCATCGGGGTTCCGCCTGCCCGCCGGGCGCTGCGTGCCCCGGCGCCAGCGCTCACCGCCGAGCAGCGCGCGCAGGCCGCCCGCGTGCACATCCTGCGCGACAGCTACGGCGTGCCGCATGTCTTCGGGCAGAGCGACGGCGATGCGGCCTTTGGCCTTGCCTACGCGCACGCCGAGGACGACTGGAAGACTCTCCAGGGCGTGCTGGCGGCGAGCCGCGGCCAGCTGGGCCTGTTGCAGATCTCGAAGACGGCGCTCTCCAATGATTACTATGCGCAGCTGATCGACGTCGCCGGCCAGGTCGAAACGCAATATCCAAAACTCCCCGCCGACGTGCGCAAGGTCCTCGAAGGTTATGCCGCGGGGCTCAATACCTATATGCGGCGCTGCACCCGAGCGAAGCCGACGCGCGCCTGCTGCCGCTCACCGGCAGGGACATCGCCGGCGGCTTCGCGCACAAGATTCCGCTCATGTTCGACCTGCCGGGCACGCTCCGGGTCCTGGAGGGAAAGCGCACCGGCGACCTGCTCTCTGCCGCGCACGACGCGGCCGAGGGCTCCAACGCCCACGCCGTGCTCGCCCGCCGCTCCAGCGACGGGATCACCCGGCTCAACGTCAACTCGCACCAGCCCTGGGACGGACCGGTGGCCTGGTACGAGGTGCAAATCCATTCTGAAGAAGGCTGGAACATGACCGGCAGCCTCTTTCCCGGCGCGCCGGTGGTCCTGCACGGCCACAACGACACGCTGGGGTGGGCGCATACCGTCAACAAGCCGCCGCTCGTCGACGTCTATGAATTGGAAATGAACCCGGCAGCCCCGCATCAATATCGATTCGGCGGACGGTGGCTGCCGCTCACCGAGACCCGGGCCGCGCTGCCGCTCGACCTGGGCGTCTTCACCCTGACGCTGCACAAGGCTGTCTATCGCAGCGTGCACGGGCCGGTCTATGAAACCGGCGGGCATTACTACGCCCTGCGCTATGCCGCCATCGACCGGGCCCTCACCTCGGTCCTGCAATGGTACCGGATGGACAAGGCGCGCTCGCTGCCCGAGTGGAAGGAGGCGATGCGCCTGCAGGGCATTCCCATGTTCAACACCGTCTATGCCGATCGCGACGATATCCTCTACGTCTACAACGCCCTGCTTCCCCGCCGCGCGCCGGGCGAGGACTCCACCCGGGTCCTGCGCGGCGACGACCCGGCGCTGGTCTTTTCAGAATACCTGCCTTTCGAACAGCTCCCCCAGGTGGTGAACCCGCCCTCGGGATTCGTCTTCAATACCAACACGACGCCGTTCCGCGTCACCGAGGGGCCGGGCAATCCTCCCCGGGATCGCCCCGAGTTCTCCGCCCTCGAGCGGACCATGAACAACCGCGGCCTGCGCTCGCTGCGCCTCTTCGGCGGCGCCGCGCCCATCTCCGGCGAGGACTTCCTCCGCTTCAAGTTCGACCGCACCTATGCGCGCGACTCGCGGATGTTCACCGGCATCGTCACGCCGCTGCTCTCCTCGGCTCCGCCCGGCGCGGACCGCGGCCTGGATCTCCTGCGCGCGTGGGACGGCGACGCCTCCGCCGGTTCCGCCGCGGCCGCGCTGGCCGTCCTCACCTGGACCGTCCTCGACGAGCAGGAGAAGGCGGGCAAGCCCGAGGACCTACCGGGCGCCTTTGGCGAGGCGAGCGCCTTCCTCCAGAAGCACTTCGGCACGGTGGAGGTGCCCCTCGGCCAGCTCCAGCGCCTGCGCCGCGGCAAGACCGACCTGCCGCTGGCCGGCGGACCCGACGTGCTCAACGCCGCCTATGCCAGGCGCGAGGGCGGGCACCTCGTCGGCACCCAGGGCGACTCCTATATCCTGGTCGCGGAATTCGGCCCCGGCGGCGTCCGGTCCAACTCAATCATCCAGTATGGCGCCTCCAACCGGCCGGAGAGCCCGCACTACGCCGACCAGGCGCCGCTCTTCCTGCGGCACCAGCTCAAGCCTGCCTGGCGGACGCTGCCGGAGATCCGCGCGCACCTCGAGCGCGAATACACGCCCGGCGAACAGTAGGCGCCCGGCCGGCCGCCTGGAGCGCAGCAGCATCCGGCGGCCACCGCCGCAGCGCTCCGTGCCTAGCTTGCACGGATGGACGCACGGATCTCCTGGCAGAGCGGCACGCACGAGCGCCGCGTGGAAAACTTCTACTCCCGCGGCGCCGAGGAGTTTGGCGACTGCCACGGCGGCTATCTCAACTTCGGCCTCTGGGAGCCGGGCTTCACCTACCTGCAGGCAGCGGAAAATCTGGTTACCCACCTCGGCGCCTGGGGCGGTCTCGAGTCCGGCTCGCGCCTGCTCGACGTCGGCTGCGGATTCGGAGCGCAGGACATCCTGCTCGCCCGCAAGTTCAGCCCCGCGCTGATCACCGGCCTGGACGTCACCTGGCCGCACGTCCGCGCCGCCCGCCATCGCGCCCGGGTGGCGGGTCTCTCGATGGAGGTGCGCTTCCAGCACGGCAGCGCCACCGAGCTGGAGTTCCCGGACGCGTCCTTCACCCACGTGCTCTCCATCGAAGGCGTGGTCCACTTCAACACCCGGGAGAAGTTCCTCCGCCAGGCGAGCCGCGTCCTGCGGCCCGGCGGCGTCCTCTTGCTGGCCGATTACGCGCTCTCCCGCCAGCCGGTCCGGCGGCTGGACAAGCTCTTCGTGACCGCCGCCCAGAGAGGCTGGCAGATCCCCTCCGAGAACGTCGACACCCTGGAGAGCTATCAGGAGAAGGTGGAGCGGTCGGGGTTCAAAGACGTCGAAGTGGTCAGCGCGGGCGACCGGACCATCCCGCAGTATTTCGCCGAGCAGACGCGCAAGGCACATCTCGCCTCGATGCTCCGCATCCGGGGGGCGCTGGCCGCCGCGGGCGGGCTGGCCATCGACTGGTTCGCCTGGCAGGCCTGGAAGCGCGGACAGCTCGACTATGTGCTGGTGCGCGCGGTCAAGCGCTGATCAGCCCCTGCCTCGACCGGCAAGGTGAAGCGCAGGGTCGCCCCCGCCCCCGCCGACTCCGCCCAGATGCGCCCGCCGTGCGCCTCGACGATGCCCTTGGCGATGAAGAGTCCGAGGCCGGAGCCGTCGCGGGCACCGTCGCGCGCCTGCCAGTAGCGGTCGAAGAGGTGCGGGAGCTGCTCGGGGCGCAGGCCCGGCCCGGTGTCGCTCACCGTGATCAGGATGAGGCTTTCCTGCGGCTCGACCCGGACGCGGATGCGACCGTCCTCGGGCGTGAACTTGACCGCGTTCCCGATCAGGTTCGAGAGCACCTGGTAGATCCGCTCGCGATCGGCGCTGACCGCGTTGGAGCCGAGGATCTCGTCCTCGACGGTGATCCGCTTGGCGTCGGCGAGAGGCCGCAGGATGAGGAGCGCCTCCTCCATCATGTCGCGCACGTCCTCGGGCTGGCGCCGCAGGGAGAAGCGCCCAGCCTCGATCTTGGCCAGGTCGAGGAGGTCGTGGATGAGGGCGCTCATCCGCTCCACCGCGCGCTGGATGCGCTCGACGCCCGCGCGCAGGCGCCCCGAGGCTTCGTCGGCCGGCGTGAGGATGCGCAGGAAGATCGACGCCTGGGTCGCGATCAGGCCCAGCGGGTTCTTCAGGTCGTGCGAGACCACCGCCACCAGGTCGTCGCGGGCCCGCACCGCGCGCTGCTCGCGCACCACCTGCCGCTCGAGGTCGAGCTCCACCGCGTACCGGCGCAGGTCCTGCGCCGTCTCCACATCGGTGGCGGTCCAGGGCAGCGACTTCGACCGCACCTCCTCCTTCCACGCCTCGAAGGAAGCGCGGGGGCGCAGCCGCAGCGCGGGGTCGACCGCGACCGGCTTGCGCGGATCGCCGCCCCAGGTGACGGTCTGGATCATCTCCGGACGAAACCAGAGGAGCCGCGCCGGCGGCGCGCCCGGGAGGGAGAAGGAGAGGACTCCGCTGGCGACCGCGGTGGCAGCGGCGGCCGGGGGAAAGAGCGCCGGCAGCGAGTCGGTCGCGAGGGGCTCGCGGGAGTCGAGGAAGCGCGAGATCCCGACCACCAACTCCCGTTGCGGGGCGCGGCCACAAGTGAGCGCCTGTTCGCCGCGCACCACCGCCGCGCCCGAGGCGCCCACCGCGGCGCAGAGATCCTCGGCCGATCCGAGCAGGCTCTCCAGGAGCGGCGCCCCCGCGTCGGCGTGGCGCATCGCCTCGACCAGCCGCTGGACCGTCTCCCGGCGTCCGTCGCGCAGGGCGCCCGCCTCCCGCTCGGCGACCGCGCCCAGCTGCAGCGAGGTGAGCCTCCCGATCATCTCGCAGGCCGAGCGGAGCTGGTAGGGAACACGCCGCGGCCCGCTGTGGTTGGCGCAGCTGATCAGGCCCCAGAGGCGCCCGCGGACGATGAGCGAGATGCTCATCGCCGCGCGCACGCCCATGTTGGCCATGTACTCGAGGTGGATGGGCGAGACGCTGCGCAGCACCGAGAAGCTGAGGTCGAGCGGCGCGCCGGTCTGCGGCCGCAGCAGAGGGACCAGCCGGGCGGGCGTGTAGCGCGCCTCCGGGATGATGCGCAGCCAGTTCTGTAGATACAGCTGGCGCGCCTGCTGCGGAATGTCGGAGGCCGGGTAACGGAGGCCGAGGTACGGGTCGAGGGACGCTTCCTTGTCCTCCGCCTCGACGGTGCCGTGGCCGTCGTCGTCGAAGCGGTAGAGGACGACGCGCTCGAACCCGGTGATCTGCCGCACCTCCTGCACCACCACGTCGCAGAGGCCGGAGAAGTTCTCGGCGCGCTGCAGGCCGATCAGCGCCCGCCGCAGCGGATGGTGGTCGCCCTGCTCCCGCGGCGCCTCCAGCGGCTCGAGCTCGAGGATGGCGGCACCCTGGTGCCGGTGGACGATGCCGTCGAAGAGCTTGCCCCGCGCGCTGATCCGCAGCGGGTTGACCTCCTGCCAGCGGTCGCCGGAGAGGGCGGCAGAGACGGCCGCCGCCGACTCCGCGTCGATCAACGCCGCGAGCGGCGCTCCCAGCACCTGCTCGACCGGGAAGCCGAGGAGGCGGGCGACGTTTTCGCTGACCTGGCTGACCTCCAGCGCCGGCTCGCGCAGCGCCAGGAGCACGCCGTGCGGCTGGATGGCGCCAGGGATCTGGATCGGCTCGCGGTCGCAGCTGGTCAGGTCGGCCGGAGCCTGCTCAGCCACGGGCGGCCCTCTGCTCCCGCGACCAGCGCAGGAGCGCGCCGAAGGTCGCGCGGGCCGAGGCGACCATCTCCTCCCGCCGCGCGCCGTCGCGCTCGAGGCCCTCGATCCAGCGGATCACCTGTGACCATCGCGCCGCGGTGCCCGCGCCCTCGCCGGCGAAGAAGGCGCCGCCCGTCTCGGGCCCGATGCCGAGTCGCTGCCTGAGGTCGCGGGCGATGATCTGGCCGCCGAGGCAGGCGCCTTCGAGGACGTAGAGGCAGCCGGCGCGCGCTTCGCTGCTCTCCAGCGCCGGCAGCTCCGTGCAGCGCGGAAGCTGCGCCAGGGCGTCCCCGGTGGCGCCGAGGGCGCACAGGTCGCGCTCGAGCAGAACGGCGCGCCGGGGCCAGCCGAAATCCGGGGGAGGGGTGGCGTCGGCG
>JAYWAJ010000529.1:0-7981 GCA_043782525.1 Deltaproteobacteria bacterium
TCAAGGTCCGCGGCTTCGGGCGCATCGTGCGCGCCGACGGCAGCGCGGTGGGCGCCAACTACCAGATCACCGCTACCCGCCTCGCCGATCACCTGCTCACCGCCCGCGTCGCCGACACCCGGATCACCGCGACAGACGGCACCTGGCGCCTCGCCGCCGATCCCGGGCGCTACCGCGTCGAGGTGATCCCGCCCTCGGACACGGGCCTGCCGCGCAAGGTGGTGCAATTCGAGCTGACCGCGCCGGCCAACAACGAGGTGGTGCTGCTCCCCGAGATCGCCATCTCGCCGCCGCTCACCGCGGGCGGAACCGTCTGCGCCCCCTCGAGCCCGCCGGTCGCCAACGCCACCGGCTGCGGGTCGAAGAACCCGCCGGTCGCCAACGCGACGGTGAGCTTCTACGCGCTCGACGCCAACGGCCACAGCGTGCTCCTGGGCAGCGCGCCCACCGACGCGCAGGGACGCTACAAGGCGGTGCTGCCCGACGTGGCGCAGCCCGGCGCTGCCGCCGCCGGTCCCTGAGCGGCCTCCGCCGTTGCGGGTGCGGGAGCGGCCTGCTAGACCCTGCGCGTGCCCCGCGATCCAGCCCTGAAGCCGTACCGGGTGGCGACGTACCTGGCCTACGGGCTCTTCTGCGCGCTCCTCTTCTTCGTGCTGCTCCGCTCGGTGATCGGCGACCTCTACGGGCGCCGCACCGTCACCGAGAAGCAGGCCTCGCCCACCGCCTGCCTCGAAGACGTGGAGCGGCTCTACTCCGAGCTCTCCGCCCGCGCCGTCCAGCCCGCTCCCGGCGGGCTCGAGACCAACCAGCTGTCGCGCGAGTGGGACAGCTGGTCGCGCCGCTGGGAGAGCGAGGTCGACAGGGTCAGCCAGCGCTGCCAGCTCGACGCGCCCGCCGACACCGCGGGGCGATCGCTCGCCACCGCGCTCGAGGGCATCGAGGAGCTGCGGCGGCGCCTCTCCCGGTCGGGAGAGGACGCCTCGGCGAACGCGCGGCAGGTGAAGGAGTCGCTGGCGGAAGCGCGGCGGCAGTTGGGAATGAAGTGAGCAGGCTGGCCGGGGGGCCAGCATGAGGCCTCAGGCTTCAGGCCTGAAGCCGACCCGCCCCCGAGGGGGTCATTGCTTCGGAGGAGGGGGCTGGCTCGGTGCCGCAGAACCGGCGGAGGGGCCGCCGTTCAGCACGGCGGAGATGCGGCGCATGCGGTTGCGGATCATCGGCGCGAAGTCGCTGCCGGGGTAGAGCTTCTCGGCGCGCTCGTACACCTCGCGGGCCTTCTGGTTGTTGCCGGTCTCCTCGTACGCCTGGCCGAGCAACATGCCCGCGTACTGCGCGGTCTTGGTGCCGCCGGTGCTCTTGATGAAGTTCTCCAGCGGCCCGATGGCGCCCGGGAACTCCTTGGTCTGGATGCGGGCGGTGCCGAGACGGTACCAGACCTGCGCGTCGTCGACCCTGGGCTGCAGCTCGACGTAGCGGCCGAGGTGCTCGGAGACGCCCTTCCAGTCTTGCCGTCGGAAAGCCTGCTGTCCGGCGGAGAGCGCCGAGTCGGCCAGCCTCTGCTTCATGCCCGCCGCGCGATCCTCGATGGCGCGGGCCTCCAGCGCCGAGAGCTCCTTGCGGTCGAGGTGGAGCGCCTGGGTCATCACCTGGTTGAGGCCGGGCCCTTCCTTCTCGCTGCCGAGCAGGTCATAGACGCGCATCGCCTTCTCGGAGGCGTCCCTCTTGCCCTGGTCGGCGGACTTGATCTTCTCCGCCTCCTTCTGCAGCGCGATGGCCCGCGACTCGTTGGATTGTGCCTCGTCGCGGGCGGTGCGGACCTCGGCGCGCGCGTAGGCGATGGCGCCCACCGCCGCGATCACCGCGAAGGCGATGTACGCGGTCACGCTGGTCATCCAGTGCCGCTTCTCCTGCTCGTCGTGCTTGCGGCCCATCTGCTTGAGTTCCGCATGCAGGTTCTTCAGCAAATTATCGGTCTTGATGATGAGGTTGCGCGCCTCAATCACCTCCTTGCGCAGGAGGGCGAGATCGTTGGCGTCGCCGTGCTCGGCGGGAGGGGGAAAGGACCGGGGCGTGCTCGTCTCTTCAGCCATGTTGATCATGCTCCAGTCAACGCATGGGAGGGCGCAGAGCATCCCACGCGCCCGTCGATCGTGCATCTTTTTGCGTCAAACGCCCGCCTGCTCAGCGAGTCGGCGTGAAGCTCTTCTCCTCGGCCTGGAGGAAGTGGAACATCAGCCCCAAGGCGAGGAAGTTGCCGCCCACGTTGAGGCTCTGGCTGCTGTTGGCGGCGTCCACCTGAGCGCTGGCGAGGGTGAAGCGGTCCTCGAGGACCAGCGCCACCGGGCCGCCCAGGCGGACGCGCAGCCCGACCGCGAGGAAGGCCGCCGTCGAGTTGGCCTCGTTGTTGAGGCCGTTGCGCGAGCCGGTGTTGAGCAGGTAGCCGATGCCGCCGCCGCCGTAGAGGGTGAAGGCGGGCGCCCGCCAGAGGACGGTGTCGAGGCCGATGAAGACCGGGATGCTGCGCACGCTCAGGTCGCCGCCCGGGATGCGGTAGCGATCGACCATGTAGCCGAGGTCGATGCGGAAGTGGAGCGCCTCGTCGTACTGGTAGCCGAACGACCCGATGCCGCCCGGCTGCAGCGGCTGGTGCGAGGCGCCCTGCTCGGCGAGGTAGCCGTGGTTGGTGGGGAAGATGGTCCGCAGGCCGGGGAGCAGCGTGATGGTGCCCTCCCCGGACTCGGGGACAGCGGCCAGCGCCGGAGCGGAGGCGAGAAGCAAGGCGATGAAGAGGCGCATTGGCGGTAAAATAGCGGTGAAAGGACGGGAAATCGATTTTCATGGCGCGCGCACCCGAGACGGGCTTCTATTTCGAGCCGATGACCGAGCGGCTGGCGCTCATCGTCGAGGGCTCTCCCTACCCGACCGACGACCCCTGGGCGCACGTCGGCGACCCGGTGGAGATGTCCCCGGAGCTGGCGCGGCTCGAGGTCGCCACCCGCTGGCCAGGCGTCGATCCGGAGACCCTGCAAGTCGAGTTCGACACCAACTTCGAGCGGGCGGTGGTCGAGATCGAGCGGCTGCAGCGCGAGGAGAGCGAGAAGGAGCCGGGCTCGGGAGAGATCCCCTTCGACCTGAACCTCCTCCTCCAGCAGGCGGACGCGCTCAAGGCTGCGGCCGCGCAGCTGACGCTGCCCGGAGCGCGCGACGTCGAGCAGGAGCTGGAGCGGGCTGCGGGCGAGACGGTGGGCGACGCGATCGCCCGCGCCCACGACGGCCCGCCGCCTACTTCGCCGCGCCGGCCGGGGGAGTCTTGATCAGGTCGTCGAAGTTGCGCTGGCCGCGCAGCGTCTTGAAGTCGTCGTCATCGCGGGCGTTGCCGGCCAGCTCGCCGTCGAGCGCCACCGCCCGCTTGAGGTGATCGATGGCCCCCTGGGCGTCGCCCAGCCGCGCCAGCGCGCAGGCATAGTTGTACTGGCCTTCGGCGAGCTCGGGCGCGCGCACCACCAGCTCCGCCAGCGTCCCGGCGGCCTCCCGCACCTGGTTCTGCGCCAGCTGCATCACGCCCACCGCGCGCAGCGCCAGCTGCCGCTGCTCCGCGGTCAGCTCCCGCTCCGAGCGCAGCGCCACCGCGCCGTGCGGCAGCGCCCGCGCGTACGCCTTCGGGCCCAGCTCGAAGCCGGCCATCAGCGCGCCGAAGTGGGCCTTGGGCAGGTCGGGCTCGCGCGTGGCCAGCGCCTCGAAGCGGTCGAGGGCGGAGGCGGCGTCGCGGCGCTCGAGAAAGCCCGTGCCGGCGAGCAGATCGACTTCGCGTTGCCGGTCGGGGGGCAGCGGCAGCACCTCGAAAGACCGCGCCGCCGACTCGAAGGTCTGGTCGGCCCAGGCGTCGCCGGCCGGGCCCATGACGTGGAGGACGAGGCAGTCGGCGCCCCGCGCGAAGAAAGCCCAGCGGTTCCGGACCGGGGCGGTGGCGACGCCGCTGGTGAAGCTCCAGCTGGGGGGAGACTCGGCGGTGGACTGGTCGCGCGGGGCGTCGGCCGCGGGCGAAGCCTCCTTGTGCGCGGTCAGCCTGGTGCGGGCGTGGTCCCGGCAGGCGGCGGCATTGGATGGCTTGGCCAGCGGGAACGACGACACCTCGGCTTCGACGCCGGAGGCCGAGCGCGCGTCGCCTTCGCGGGTCACCTGCCAGCTGTCCTCGCCCGGCGGCAGCAGGTAGCGGACGCCGTGGATAGCGTCCTGCACCGCCACGCTTCCCGGCGGCACCGGCTTGCTCTCGGCCACTGGCGCCACCGGAGCGGGCCTGGCGTGCGCGCAGGCGGCGAGGCAGGCGGCGAGCGCCAGCGACTTCTTCACTGGCGCTGCTCCGCGCGCAGATCCACCAGCTTGCCGCCCACCGAGTGGTACTGGAGCCGCATCTCGCGGGAGGTGCGCGCGGCGGGGTCGTAGGCGAGACAGACGTCGTAGGGCCGCGAGTAGACGTGAAGGCTGACGGCCCGCTCTTCGAAGGGATTGGAGACGCGGTGGATGCCGTTGTCGCCCTGCTGCAGATCGAGGCAGCCCTCGCCCGCACGCTCGATGCCGCCGTTGGGCACCAAACGGATGCCGCTGCCCGGCCCGGGGCCGTCGAGGCTGGTGAAGTTCTCCAGCCGGAGCGCACCCTGCTGGATCGACAGCCAGCAGAGCTGGCCGGAGTGGTTGTGGATCGGGCTCTCGGTGCGCGGGTCCCAGCAGAGCGCGATCAGCTCGAAGAGGTCGTCGCGGTAGATGAGGTTGCGGGTGTAACGGCGGGGGGCGAAGAGGAGGAAGGGAGAGAGGGAGCGCGGGTCGACGAGGACCCCCCGCAGGCGCGCGCAGATCTGTTCCGGACCGAAGGCGGCCGGCGCGACTCCCTGCAGGGTCTGGACGATGCCCTCCACGCCGACGTGCATCCACCCTCCTCGCGCTTCCAAACAATATAACGCCCCGGGGTCACCATGTTCCTGCCTCCCCGAAAAAAAAATTAATTTTTTTTAGAGCGTCTCGGGCGGGGCGGCATGGGAGTGGGACGGGTAGTCCCGGCCGAAGCGGCGCTCGATCTCGGCCGTTCCCCACTCGGCCACCACCGGGCGGCCGTGGGCGCAGCGGGCGCCGTAGTCGGTCTCGTCGAGCGCGTCGAGCAGGGCCTGGGCTTCGCCGGGGGCGAGCAGGTCGTGGGCGCGGACGCTGGCGTGACAGGCGGCGCGGGCGAGGAGCGCGTCCCGCAGGCGCTCGAGCGATTCGCCGCGGCCGTGCGCGGCGAGCTCCTCGGCGAGGTCGGTGAGGAGCGACCCCAGCGCGCTCTCGTCGAGGCGGTCCAGCGCCCGCGGCAGCGACTTGACCAGCACGCTGTTGCCGCCGAAGGCTTCGATCTCGACGCCGATCGAGCGGAGGACCTGGGAGGCCTCCTCGACCCGCGCGGCCGCCGCAGTGGGGAGCTGCACCAGGTGCGGCACGAGGAGCGGCTGCACCGGCTCCGCCTGCCGCTGCCTCAGGCGCTGGTAGTTCATCCGCTCGTGGGCCGCGTGCTGGTCGATCAGCACCAGCCCGCGCGGCCCTTCGCAGACGAGGTAGGTGCGGTGCAGCTGGCCGAGATAGCGCAGCCCGCGAAAGTAGCCGGCGCGCGGCAGGAGCTCCGGCTGAGGGACGCCCTCTCCCGGGAGCGAACGGTGTTTACCAGCCGGCATCGACTGGCCATAGGCGGCGAGCGCCTCGGCCACCCGCTGGGTGTGGGGCGGCAGCGCGTAGGCGCGGGAGGGGTCGACGGCTGCGACGCCGCGCTGCAGCCAGTCGCCCCCGGAGAGCAGCGGCGTCAGCGCCGCGGAGATGGCGTCCCAGGCGGCGCGCGGCTCGGCGAGGCGCACCTCGGCCTTGGCGGGGTGGACGTT
The DNA here is from genome assembly GCA_043782525.1 of Deltaproteobacteria bacterium. Lineage (GTDB taxonomy): Bacteria > Myxococcota > Myxococcia > Myxococcales > 40CM-4-68-19 > 40CM-4-68-19. Next base: position 5,898 of record JAYWAJ010000529.1, read on the forward strand.
GACGTCGACCTCGGCGGGCGGCACCTCGAGGAAGACGATGGCGCCCGGATAGCGCCCGTGGGGCATCAGCTCGCCGTAGGCGCGGAGCACCGCGTGGGTCAGCGAGCGATCGCGGATGGCCCGGCCGTTGACGAAGAGCCAGACGTTGCGGGCGCTGCCGTACTCGATGGCGGGCGAGACGGCGAGGCCGTGCACGCGGATGCCGCGCGCCGCGCCGTTGAAGGCGATCAGGTGGTCGCGCACCTCGCGCCCCAGCGCCTCTTCGGCCCGCGCCTTCCGGACCGGCGCCTCCGCGCCCGCGGCCGACTGCAGGAGGATGCGACCGCTCTCGCGCACGCTGAAGTGCACCTCGGGGCGGGGCAGCGCCAGCCGGAGCACCGCATCCACGCATTGCGCCTGTTCGGTCGCGGAGCGCTTGAGGAACTTCCGGCGCGCCGGCACGTTCCAGAAGAGGTCGCGCACCTCGACGGTGGTGCCCCTGGGCGCGCCCGCCGCCCCCGCCGAGACCAGCGCTCCGCCGTCCACCTCGAGGCGCGTCCCCTCCAGCGCGCCGGGCTCGCAGGTGGTCAGGGTGAAGCGGCTGACCGCCGCCATGCTGGGCAGCGCCTCGCCGCGGAAGCCGTAGCTGTGGATGGCGAAGAGGTCGTCCTTGCTGCGCAGCTTGCTGGTGGCGTGGCGCTGCAGGCTGAGCCCTGCGTCCTCGCGCCCCATCCCGCTGCCGTCGTCGCGGACCAGGACCAGGCGCCGGCCCCCCTCGAGAAGCTCGACTTCGATGCGGGTCGCGCCGGCGTCGAGTGCGTTCTCGACCAGCTCCTTCACCACCGCCGCCGGCCGCTCGATCACCTCGCCGGCGGCGATCTGGTTGGCGAGGGTCTCGGGGAGGAGGTGGATACGCGGCGGCACGGCGCGGCAGATTAGCAGCGATCGGTGCGCCCTGGCCGGGGCCGTGGCAAGCTGCGCCCATGCTTGCCTTCCTGCTGGCGGCGCTGGCGGTCTCCGAGGGAAACACGGTGGTGCGCGATTTTGCCTTCGCCTCCGGAGAGTCGCTGCCGGAGCTGCGGCTGCACTACCGTACGCTGGGGACGCTGCGGGGGAACAACGCCGTGCTGGTCCTCCACGGAACCACCGGCAGCGGCGCGCAGTTCCTCGGCGACTCCTTCGCGGGGGCGCTCTTCGGGCCGGGGCAGCTCCTCGATGCTTCGCGGTACTTCATCGTCATTCCCGACGGCATCGGCCACGGCGCTTCCTCGAAGCCCAGCGACGGGCTGCACGCCCGGTTCCCGAAGTACGGCTACCCGGACATGGTCGAGGCGCAGCGGCGGGTGCTGCAGGACCTCCAGGTGGGGCACCTGCGGCTCATCATCGGCACTTCGATGGGTTGCATGCACGCCTGGAGCTGGCTGGAGGCGCAGCCGGGCTTCATCGACGCCGCGCTCCCGCTGGCCTGCCTCCCGGTGCCGATCGCGGGCCGCAATCGCATGCTGCGCCGGCTGGCCGCCGAGTCCATCCGCGGCGACCCGGCCTGGAAGGCCGGCGAGTACGCCGCGCAGCCCAGGCAAGGCCTCGCCGGCGCGCTGGAGATCCTCTTCTTCATGGGCAGCGCCCCGCTCCATCTCCAGGCAGAGGCGCCGACCCGCGACGCTGCTGACCGGCTCGCCGACGAGTGGATGCGCAAGCGGCTGGCCGGGGCGGACGCCAACGACTTCCTCGCCGCCTTCGAGGCCTCGCGCGACTACGACCCGTCCGCGGCGCTGGAGAAGATCGAGGCAGCAGTGACGGCGGTGAATTCGGCCGACGACCAGGTCAATCCGCCGGAGCTGGGGATCCTCGAGCGCGAGATCCGCCGGGTGAAGCGCGGAAAGGCGGTGGTGCTTCCCATCGGCCCGCAGACCCGCGGGCACGGAACGCACACCAACGCCGCGGCCTGGAAGGACCAGCTGGCCGACCTCTTGCGGCGATCGGAAAAGTAGCGGACCGCCGCAGTCCTCTCCGCGCCTCCGCGGTGCGCTTTTGCTTTGGCGCCGCCGGTCGCCAAGGGGCGGCGGAAAAAGCGAATGCCCCGCGGTCGGAGGGATGAACCTCGG
>JAYWAJ010000530.1:0-7952 GCA_043782525.1 Deltaproteobacteria bacterium
CAGGGCAAGGCCGTCAACCGCATGATGCACGTGCCCACCAGCAGCCAGGACCTGCTCAACAAGCTCGAGGCCGTCCGGCTCGTCTGCCAAGAGACCGGCTGCGCCCAGCGCTACCTGGCGGGAGATGCGCTCTCCGCGCTCCGCCAGTCGACGCACCAGCTGGGCAGCAACTACCAGGACCGGTTCGACGCCTATCTGCAGAGGGTGCACGACGAGGACCTGACCCTCGGCATCGCCATGACCGACGGCCGCGGCGACCGGAGCCAGCGTCCGCACCAGCAGAAAAATCTCGACGCCTACCTGCACATCGCCGAGCGGCGGAAAGACGGCATCGTGCTCTCGGGGGTCAAGGCCATCGTCACCGGCGCTCCCTACGTGCACGAGCTTTTGGTCATGCCCGGCCGCAACATGACCGAGGCCGACAAGGACTTCGCCGTCAGCTGCGCGGTGCCCATCGACGCGCCCAACCTGACCATCGTGGCCCGGCCGGCGGGGCGGCCCGGCGAGGCGGCGGCCAAGTTCAGCAACAAGTTCGGCCAGTCCACCGGCGTGGCCCTCTTCGACGACGTCTTCGTGCCCTGGGAGCGCGTCTTCCTCGCCGGCGAATGGCAGGAGTCGGCCTTCCTCACCTACAGCTACGCGACCCACCACCGGCAAACCTGCATCGCCGCCCGCGCCGGTTTCGGCGACCTGCTCATCGGCGCCGCCGCGCTGGTCACCGAGGCGAACGGCCTCGACCTCGACAAGGCGCCCAACCTGCGCGAGCAGATGATCGAGCTGATCAAGATCGTCGAAGGCTTCTACGCCTGCGGCGTCGCCTCCTCGGTGTACGGCACGCAGGATCCTTCGGGCGTGGTCATGCCCGACCCCGTCTTCGCCAACATCGGCAAGCTCTTGCTGGCGACGCAGATCTACGACATGCACCGCATCGCGCATCACCTCTCCGGCGGGCTCATCGTTACGCTGCCGGGCCCCGACGAGGATCACAACCCCGCCACCGCGGGCCGGCTCTCCGAAGTCCTCGGGGGGCGCTCGGACATTCCCTATGCGCAGCGCATCGAGGTGGCGCGCTTCATCGAGGACCTGACCGCGTCGTACCAGGCCGGCTGGTATTCGGTGATCAGCCTGCACGGCGGCGGCTCGCCCGAGGCGATGAAGCAGGAGATCTACCGGCACTACCCCCTGGGCAACAAGGTGGACCTGGTCGAGCGGCTGCTCGAGCGCGGCATCTTGAACGACGAGACCCGGCGCATCACCCGCAACCGGCAGCCGGGGCGCTGCTGCGCGGCGGGGTGCCAGGTGCCGGAGGCGCCGGAGACTGGCGGCAGGCTTCAGGCCTCAGGCCTCAGGCTTAAGGTTGAAGCAGCGAAGAAGGAGTAGACCTCTGGATTGGACCGGCTCGCTGCCCCGACCTCCCAGTCGCCCAGGCGTACCCTCCGAAAAAAATAATTTTTTTCCTCAGCGGCCGAGGGATGTCGGACCCGGTTGGTAGGGTTTCGGGCATGAATGATGAAACGGTGAGCGCGTCGCATTTCAGAGTGCATTTCAAGGACATCGCCAATGGCGTCGCCCAGGGAAGGGCAGGCGTGCGCCAGAGCAGACCCAAGCCGACAGGATCACCCTGAACGAACCGGACTCGATGCCGCTCGAGCTGCTCGAGGAGGCCTATGGGCTGACCCAGGGCACCACCGACTTCGAGATCCAGGCCTTTGCGCTTCAAGGCGTACTTCTCCCTCAGGGATCGGACCGGAAAAACACCGGCGCCGCGGTGGGGGCCCTCCGGTGGATCAGTCCTTCTCCTTCGCCTCGTCCCGCGGGCTCTCGTGCTTGACGGCGCCGATGGCGCCGGTGAGCGCGTCCACCTGCACCTCGTCGACGCCGGGCTTGCCCTTGCGCTTGACGTCGAAGGAGTAGACGAGCTTTCCGCCTTCTTCCTCCAGCTCGGCGGACTTGATCCGCAGGCCCGTGCCGCCCAGCTTGGCCAGCGCGGACTTGCGCGCGGCCTCGCAGGTGATCTTCGCCTTCGCTTGCAGCGCCGGCGAACCTTTGCAGACAGGAGCAGCGAGCAGCAGCGCCAGGACCAGTGCCGTCATTTCAGCCTCCGATGCGGATCATCGACCGTGCTCCCGCGGGCCCTGCCGCCTTCTGCAGGGAGAGCAGCTCCTCGGTGGGCGCGTGGCCCGGCCGCTTGCGGGCCAGCCCGCCTTCGATGAGCGTGGACAGCTCCGCGTCGGTGGCTCCTGCCCGCAGCGGCGCGCGCAGGTCGATCTCGCCCTCGTCGAGCAGGCACCAGCGGAAGTGCCCGTCGGCGGTGAGGCGCATCCTGTTGCAGGTGGCGCAGAAGGGCTCGGTCATCGAGGAGATGATGCCGATGCGGCCGCGGAAGGCGCGCCCGTCCCGCTCGCGCGCCTGGTACATCAACGCCGTCTCGTCGAGGCCCAACGGCTCCAGCGTCAGCTGCTCTTCCAGCCGGGCGCGGATCGACGCCGCCGGGAACATCCGCAGCCCGTCGCCCCAGTGGTTTCCTTCGAATGGCATATACTCGATATACCGCACGTCGATGGGATGCTCCCGCGCGAACTCCCGCGCCAGGTCGACGATCTCGTCGTCGTTCACGCCCGCCATCACCACCGCGTTGATCTTCACCTTGTCGAACCCCGCCTCCGCCGCGGCCCGGATCGCCGCGATGGTCTCCTCGCAGCCGTCGCGCAGCGTGATGGCGCGAAACCGGTCGGGCCGCAGCGTATCGAGCGAGAGGTTGACCGCGTCGAGCCCGCCCGCCCGCAGCGCCGGCAGGTGCTCGCGCAGCAGCAGCGCGTTGGAGGTCATCGCCAGGCGCTGGAGGCCCAGCGGCTTCAGCCGTCCCAGGCGCGCCACCAGCTCGTCGATGCCCCGCCGCACCAGCGGCTCGCCGCCCGTCATGCGGATCTTGCGAACTCCCAGCCGCACGAAGAGCGCCGCCAGCCGCTCGATCTCCTCGAAGGAGAGCAGCTCGTTGCGGGCGAGGAGCGGCACGCCCTCTTCCGGCATGCAGTACCGGCAGCGCAGGTTGCACTTCTCGATCACCGAGATGCGCAAATACCCATGCGAGCGGCCGTAGCGGTCGAAGAGGCCCTGCGCGCGCGCCTCGCCCGGCGCAGGCAAGCCGAGCGCCTCCGCCGTCAGCGCACGCGGCGCAGGGGTTGCAATCACGGGAAGGCGGAGCGCGTCCACGCAGGGTGTATAACGCTTCTGCGCCTCGGGGCCCAAATGAGTGTCGCCGGCCAGCTCAACTGGAGAGGCGGCGCAGCGCCTGGCGGTCGACCTTGCCGGCGGCGTTGCGAGGCAGCCGGGAGACGGGGACGAAGCGCGCCGGGATCTTGAACTTGGCCAGCCGCTCGAGCAGGAACGCGCGCAGCTCGCTCTCGGCGGCGGTGGTGGCGACGTAGGCGACGCCGACCTGTCCCCAGCGCGCGTCGGCCTCCGGCAGGACGGCGGCCTCGCGGACCGCCGGATGGAGGAGGAGCGCCGCTTCGATCTCCGCCGGGTAGACGTTCTCGCCGCCGCTGACGATCAGGTCGGTGCGCCGCGCGTGGACGGTGAGCCGCCCGCGCGGGTCCACTTCGCCCAGATCGCCGGTCTGGAACCAGCCGCGCACCGGCGCCTGGCCCAGGTATCCGCGCATGACCTGGGGTCCGCGGACTTCGATCTCCGCCCCGGCGAGGCGGACCTCGAGGCCGGGCATCGGCGGCCCGGCGGTTTTGCCGTCGGCGGCTCCGGGGCGCTCGCAGGTGGCCATCGAGGCGGTCTCGGTGAGCCCGTAGGTCTGCAGCACCGGCAGCCCGGCGCGCAGGGCGCGCTCGAGGAGCGACGCAGGCACGGGGCCGCCGCCCACCAGCACGGCGCGGACGGTGGGCGGAAAAGCAGGGCAGACATCGAGGACGCGCGCGAGGGTGCTGGCGACGAGGCTGGCGTGGGTCGCGCCCTCGCAGAGCGCCCGGGCGACTTCGGCGGCGTCGAAGCGCTCGTGGAGGAGCAGGGTCGCCGCACAGAGCTGGCAGCGGAAGGCGGTGGCGAGCCCGCCCACGTGGAAGAGCGGCAGCGTGCAGAGGAAGCGGGAGGACGCGTCGAGGCCCAGCACCTCGACGGCGGCGCGGGCGTTGGCGAGGTGGTTGTCGAGCGCCAGGCGCGCGGCCTTGGGGGCGCCGGTGGTGCCGGAGGTGAAGAGGAGGGTGGCCGGCTCGTCTCCGGGGGGCACCGCTGCGATGGAGGCGAGCTGCGCAGCGCGCTCCGCCTCGGTCAGGCGGGTGTTCTGCAGGACGATCTCCGCCCCGGCGCGCAGGGCGCCGAAGACGCGGCCGAGGAAGCGGGGAGAGGCCTCCTCCGCCAGCACGATGCGCGGCGCCTGCGGAGGCTCTTCCCGCAGCTCGAGAGGCTGGCCGCGAAAGACGATCTTCACCGGCCGCCGCCTCGCGCCGTCACCGGCCAGGAGCTGGGCGCGGCCCGGGCCCTCACAGGCCCAGCCCCGCCGTCTCCGGGATGCAAATCACGCCTCGGCGAGGCGCGAGCAGGTCGGGGCAGAGATCGTCCTCGAGGAGCCGGCCGGTGGCGAGGCCCGCCGCCGGCTGCGGCCCGAAGGCCAGCAGGGCCGCCGCCAGGTGCGCCGCGCCGGCCCGGCCGATGGCGCCGTCCAGCGAGGTGGTGACCACGACCTGCAGCCCGCGCCGCAGCGCCTCGCGCCCGAGCCGCAGCGCCGGCAGCACGCCGCCGAGGACCATCGGCTTCAGCACCACGATGTCCGCCCTCTCCAGCGCGGCCTGCGGATCCCGGGCGAGGAGCTCGTCGGCGGCGATGGGCACCGGCGTCTCGCCGCGCAGGCCGAGCAGATCTTCCGTCGGCTGCTCGCACAGCTCGATCCCGAGCGGCGCCAGCTCGTGCAGCCGCCGCAGCGCCAGCTCGAGCGACCAGCCGCCGTTGGCGTCGAGGCGCAGCCTCACCCGCGGCCCGACCGCGTCGCGCACCACCGCGGCGCGGGCAAAGTCGTCGTCCAGGCCCACCTTCAGCTTGAGGGTGCCGAAGCCCTCCGCCGCCGCGCGCTGCGCCTCGCGGGCCAGCTCCGGCATGGCCTGTGCGGAGAGCAGGGCGCTGACCGGCACCTCGCGCAGCGCCCGCGGCTCGAGCAGCGTCGCCAGCGGGACGCCCGCCCGCTGCGCGCGCAGATCGAGCAGCGCCATCTCCACCGCATGCCGCGCCGCGGGGGTCGCGGGCAGCCGATCGAACGAGGCGTCCCGCAGCGCCGCCGCGCACTGGGCGAGCGTCTCGGTTCCCAGCTCGGGCAAGGGCGCCGCCTCCCCGCGTCCGGTGAGCCCGCCCTCGTGGGCGAGGACGAGGAAGCCGTCGCGGATGTCATAGGTCCCCTGCGAAGTGCGCAGCGGCTGCCGCAGGCGCAGCCGGTAGGGCCGCACCTCCAGCGACGAGGCGACCGCGCGCGGCACCATCACGGCCACAGCTCCACGGCGAGGAGGACGGCGAAGGCCAGCTGCAGCCGCGCCGTCTCGCCCAGCGCCGGATTGAGCGCGGCGCCGTCCTCGCGCAGCACGCGCAGGAGCGGCTTCACCGCCAGGGGCAGCGCCAGGAGCGGCCAGGGACGGCCCAGCGTGAAGCTGAGCGCGAAGGCGAGGACCAGCAGCGCCACGTACTCGACCCGGGTGAACCCCGCCCCGGCCTTCACCGCCAACGTGTTCTTGCCGACCTTGGCGTCGGTGACCCGGTCGCGCAGGTTGTTGACGACGAGGATGGCGGTGGCCAGCGCGCCCATGGCCGCGCCCGCCGGCCAGGCCTGGGGCGGGACGGTGAGCGCCTGCGCGTAGACCGTGCCACATGTGGCGACCAGTCCGAAGAAGAGGAAGACCCAGAGATCGCCGAGGCCGTGGTAGCCGAGCGGCCACGGCCCGCCGGTGTAGAGCCAACCTGACGCGACGGAAAGAATGCCGACGATCAGGAGAGGCCAGCCGGAGAGCAGGGTGAGGGCGAGGCCCAGCACCATGGCGATGCCAAAGGCGATCCACGCCGCGCGCTTGACCCTGGCGGGCTCCACCAGGCCGCTCTGGGTCACCCGCTGCGGCCCGACCCGCTCGGCATCGGCGCCGCGCTTGAAGTCGGAGTAGTCGTTGGCGAGGTTGGTGCCGATCTGGATGAAGAGAGAGCTGAGCAGCGCCAGCGCCGCCGTCAGCGGGCGCAGGCCGCCGATCTGCGCCGCGATGGCCGTGCCCACCAGCACCGGCGCGACGGAGGCGGCCAGCGTTCGCGGGCGGGCGGCCTGGAGCCAGACGGAGAGGGAGGCCTCAGGCCTCAGGCCTCGGGCCTCAGGAAGAGCGGCCTCAGGCGTGGAGGGTGCGTCGGCTTCTGGCCTGAGGCCTGAAGCCTGAGGCCTGAGGCCTGCCTCTCTCACGGTCTCCTCGGAAACTTCGAAAAGTCCGGCTTTCGCTTCTCCTTGAACGCGTTCCGTCCTTCCTGCGCCTCCTCGGTCATGTAGAAGAGCATGGTGGCGTTGCCGGCCAGCTCCTGGATTCCGGCCTGCCCGTCGAGCGCGGCGTTGAAGCTGCTCTTGAGCATGCGCAGCGCCAGCGGGCTCAAGGCGAGCATCTCCTCGCACCAGCGCACCGTCTCCGCTTCCAGCTCCGCGAGGGGCACCACCTTGTTGACCAGCCCCATGCGCAGCGCCTCCTGCGCGTCGTACTGGCGGCAGAGGAACCAGATCTCCTTCGCCTTCTTCAGGCCGACCACGCTCGCCAGCGTGCTGGCGCCGAAGCCGCCGTCGAAGCTGCCGACCTTGGGCCCCGTCTGGCCGAAGCGGGCGTTGTCCGCCGCGATGGTGAGATCGCAGACGACGTGCAGCACGTGCCCGCCGCCGATGGCGTAGCCCGCCACCATGGCGACGACGGGCTTGGGCAGCGAGCGGATCTGCTTCTGGAGATCGAGGACGTTGAGCCGCGGCACGCCGTCCTTGCCGACGTAGCCGTCGGCGCCGCGGATGCGCTGGTCGCCGCCGGAGCAGAAGGCCTCGTTGCCCGCGCCGGTCAGGATGATCGCGCCGATCCCTGCGTCCTCGTGCGCGTCGGTGAAGCAGGCCTTGAGCTCGAACAGCGTCTGCGGGCGGAAGGCGTTGCGCACCTCGGGCCGGTTGATGGTGATCTTGGCGATGCCGCCCGCCTTCTCGTAGATGACGTCGTCGTGCTTCTTGACCAGGTTCCACTTCATCGCAGCGCTCCTCTGAAGGCTTCCGGTTGTTCGAGATGGACGAGGTGGCCGCAGTCGAGCAGGCGCAGCTGCGCGTGCGGCAGGCCGTGGTGCAGGCGGGTGGCGAGGCCGGTGAACTTGGCGTCGCGGGTGCCGGCCAGGACCACCGTCGGCACGCGCAACTCGCCCAGCTCGCTCCAGTAGCTCGGCTGGGCGCCAGGCCCCAGGTGCCGCAGCGCGCTGGCGAGGCCGGCGGCGTCGTGGCGGAGGCGCTGCTGTTGCAACTGTTGCATCAGCGGCGGCGGCAGCGCCAGGAGCGGATGCTGCTCCCACTTCTCCACGAAGGCCGGGACGCCGCGCTCCTCCACGAAGCGCGCCAGCTCCTCGTCTTCCGCGCGGCGCCGGGCCCGCGCGGCGTCGTCCTCGAGGCCGGCCGTCCCGCTCGCCAGCACCAGCCGCAGGATCTTCTCCGGCCGGCGCAGCGCCAGCGCCAGCGCCAGCCGCGCGCCCATCGAGTAGCCGCCCAGGACCACGGGCCCTGGCTCGAGCATCGGCTCCAGCCGGTCGAGCCCGTCCTCCCACGACGCGGCGGGCGGCGCGCCGTCGTGGCCGGGGAGCGCCGGTGTGACCGCGTCGATCCCGAGGTGCTGGAACGAGGTCGCGCCGCCGGTGAAGCCGTGCAGGAGGACGGTCCTCATGGCGCGCTCCCCAGCGCGTCGATGACCGCCTGCTGC
>JAYWAJ010000531.1:0-7935 GCA_043782525.1 Deltaproteobacteria bacterium
GCGGCGCCTTACCTGCGTTCGTCGATGATCATCGTCCCCCTCGACACGCCCGGCTACACGCTGGTGCGCAACATCCCGGTGATGGGCCACGCCGGGCAGGGCTGGGCCTCGCACGCCGAGGTCACCTACGCCGGCTGCCGGGTGCCCGAGGAGAATTTGTTGGGCGGGCGCGGCCTCGGCTTCGCGCTGGCGCAGGAGCGGCTGGGGCCGGGACGCATCCACCACTGCATGCGCTGGATCGGCATCTGCGAGCGCGCCTTCGAGCTGATGTGCCGGTACGCGGCCGCGCGGGAGCTGTCGCCGGGCAAGCCGCTGGCGACGCGGCAGACGGTGCAGGAGTGGATCGCCGAGAGCCGGGCGGAGATCGACTCTGCCCGCCTGATGGTGCTGCACGCGGCCTGGAAGATGGACCGGGTCGGGCAGCGGGCGGCGCGGGTGGAGGTCTCGACCATCAAGTTCGTGGTCGCGGGCGTGCTGCAGCGGGTGCTCGACCGGGCCATCCAGGTGCACGGCGCGCTGGGCGTCACCGACGACACGCCGCTGGCCTTCTGGTACCGCGAGGAGCGGGCGGCCCGCATCTACGACGGCCCCGACGAGGTGCACAAGCAGGTGGTGGCCAAGCGGGTGATGCGCGGGTTCGGGCTGGAATTGAAATGAAGCCCGACGCACCGCAGGCGGTGCGCGCAGGCGAAGATCTGGATGGGCGGCGGCTGGGCGAATGGTTGCAGTCGCAATCATTGCCGTGGCAAGGAATTACCGTCGAGCAGTATCCGCGCGGGCATTCGAATCTGACCTACCGGGTCCGCGCGCCGGGCGCGGAGTGGGTGCTGCGCCGGCCGCCGATGGGGAGCCGGGTGGCCCACGCCCACGACATGGTCCGCGAGGCGCGCATCTTGATGAAGCTGCATCCGGTCTATCCCCGCGCGCCGCGGGTGGTGGCCATCTGCGAGGACGGCGCGGTGCTGGGCGCGCCCTTCTACCTGATGGACCCGGTGCGGGGCGTCATCCTGCGGGGGGCGGCGCCGCGCGGCGAGCTCTCCAGCGACCTGGTGCGGGCGCTCTGCGGCGCCTTGGTGCAGACGCTCGTCGATCTCCACGCGGTCGACTTCCGCGCCGCCGGCCTGGAGGGAAAGCCGGAAGGCTACGTGCTCCGGCAAGTGGAAGGGTGGACCCGGCGCTGGCACGAGGCGCGCACCGACGAGGTGCCCGACGTGGACGCGATGGCGCGCTGGCTTCTGGAGCGCATTCCGCCCGAGCGGCCTGCGGTCTTCCTCCACAACGACTTCAAGTACGACAACCTGGTGCTGGACCCGGCGGACCTGACCCGGGTGGCCGGCGTGCTCGACTGGGAGATGTCCACCGCCGGCGATCCGCTCATGGATCTGGGGACGGCGCTCGGCTACTGGCTGGAGGAGGGCGACCCCGAGCCGTTGAAGGCCTTCGCCTTCGGACCGACCTTCCTGCCGGGCAGCTTCACCCGCGCGCAGCTGGTCGAGGAGTACGGCCGGCGCTCGGGGCGCGACGTCTCGGGGATGCTCTTCTATTACTGCTTCGCGCTCTTCAAGACGGCGGTGGTGGTGCAGCAGATCTACCGCCGCTACCGCGAGGGGCTGACGCAGGACGAGCGCTTCGCGGGCTTCGGGATCGGAGTGCAGATCCTCGCGCGCAGCGCGGTCGAGGCGGCGGCGCGGGGAGCATCTGAGTTGGTGAACAGCGTTCACCGGAGCGCTCGGGAGAAGTGAACAGCGTTCACCACCGTGCCTGGCGGGGGCAGCCGTTCACCCGTAGAGCGTGACGCGGGTGTGGAGCTGCCTTCCGGGCCGCTCGTCGAGGCGGCAGCGGGCGAGGGCGTCCAGCTCGTCGCAGAAGTCGTGCGGATAGCGCCAGCAGCGGATGTCGCCGGTGATGCCGCTGCCGGCGCCGATCTCGAGGACCCGCGGCGAGGCGCGGATGACCTGGCCGAGCAGTGGCCCGGGCGGAATCCAGCTGGCGAGGACCAGGTCGGGCTTCAGCTTGCGGATGGCCTCGACGGCGCCGAGACGCAGCACGCCTGCGCCCAACTCGAGGCCGGCGACCGCGGTGTGGCGCAGCGCACGGCGCTCCCGGGCGCTCATGCGCGCCTGCGGGCGCTCCCACTTGCCGGAGTCGGTGGCGCTGATGCGCAGGTCGGGCGCGGCGCGCGCGAGCGCCCGGGAGAGGTGCCCGTCGCCGGCGGCGACTTCGAGGACGCTGCCCGCGCCGATGGCGCGGATGCGTCGGGCCAGCGCCTGCAGGAAGGGCCGCGTCGGAATGAGGTAGATGGGGCCGAAGGGATTGAACTCGCAGATCCGCTCCAGCTCGCCGCGGCGCAGCTTCGACACCGCGCCGTCGAAGGCCGGCGCCGTCGGCAGGCGCCGGTCGCCCCGGGCGTTCCACAGCAGGCGGGTGACTGCCTCGCGCATGGCGCGGACGCTAGCAGCTTCCCGCGCGCCGGGCGCCACCAAGCTGGCTTGACAAAAAGAACGACCGGTCGTATTTGATTTCGGGTGACCAGCAAAGGCGCCGAAACCCGCGAGCGGATCCTCGACACCGCCTTCCGGATGGCGGCGCGCGACGGTCTCGCCGGCCTGAGCCTGGGCGAGCTCGCCGGGCAGCTGAAGATGTCGAAGAGCGGCCTGTTCGCGCACTTCGGCTCCAAGGAGGAGCTGCAGATCGACCTGCTGCGCACCGGCGCGGGGCGGTTCGTGGAGCGGGTCATGCTGCCGGCCTTCCAGCGGCCGCGTGGGCTGCCGCGGCTCAAGCAGATCTTCGCCAACTGGATGCAGTGGGCCAACGACCCCGCGCTGCCGGGCGGCTGCCTGATGATGGCTGCTGCCATCGAGCTCGACGACAGCGAGGGCCCGGTCCGGGAGACGCTGGTCGCCCTGCAGAAGGAGTTCCTCGCGGCGCTGGGCAAATCGGCGCTCATCGGCATCGAGGAAGGCCACCTGCGCCGCGGGCTCGACGTCGATCAGTTCGCCTTCGAGATGTACTCCATCCTGCTCGGCTTCAACCACGCGCGGCGGCTGCTGCGCGACCCCAAGGCCGAGAAGCGCGCCCGCGACGCCTTCGCGCGCCTGCTCGAGTCCTCCTTCGCCCCCGATTGAACCCCGCAGCCCCGAGGAGATTGCCCCATGCCGCCACTACCTCCGTCAGAAAAAAGCACGACCGGTCGGTCCTCTACCGGCGAACAGCGTTCACTCTTTCGGAGAGCGCCGGTGAACGCCGTTCAACTCCTGGCGGTGCGCACGGGGCTCGGGTTGCTCGACGCGGTCGCCCCGGCGCTGGCAGGCCGGCTGGCGGCCGACCTCTTCACGCGGCCGCGCCGGAGCCCGACCCCGAAGGTTCCCGAGGCGCCGCCCTTGCCGACCCACCGCTTCACCCTGCGCGACGGGGCTCCCGACCTGGCCGTCTGGGACTGGGGAGACGGTCCCACCGTCCTGCTCGCCCACGGCTGGAGCGGCTGCGCCGCACAGATGTCCGCCTTCGTCGCGCCGCTGGTGCGCGCTGGCTATTTCGTGGCGGCGCTGGACCTGCCGGCCCATGGCTCCTCTGCCGGCACGCAGGCGACGGTGGCGGAGATGGCCGAGGCGCTGGTGCAGACCGGCCGCCGCCTCGGCCCCGTCCACGCCGTGATTGCGCACTCCCTGGGCGGAGCGGCGGCGGCCCTCGCGCTGCAGCGCGGACTGGCGGCGAAGCGGGCGGTCCTCCTCGCCGCGCCCGCGGAGATGCCGCTCTTCGCCCGCCGGTTCGCCGCCGCGATGGGCCTCGGGCCGCGCGGCTCGGCCGCCATGGTCGAAGAGATGGGCCGCCGCGTCGGCGGCGCCGAATCCATCGATCTGACGCGCCTCGGTCCGGCCCAGACTGCGAAGCTTCTCCTCCTGCACGACCCTGCCGACCGCGAGGTGCCCTTCGCCGAGTGCGAGCGCATCGCCGCCGCCTGGCCCGGCGCCCGCCTCCAACCCGTGCCCGGGCGCGGCCATACCCGCATGCTGCGAGACCCGGAGGTGGTCCGCGCCGCGGTCGAGTTCATCCGCGCCGACCCCACTTCGCTCTCGCTCGCCGGATAGCGACCAGCCTTCTCCCGAAGCGCTTCACGAAGCCCAACGGGGATCTCTGCAGAAAAAAATAATGTTTTTTCGAGAGGGGGCGGGGACCCCTTCCGGGCTTCGGGCGGCGCGACGCGTCCACCAGTTCCAGGATCCATTCGCGCCGCGCACACTGCGCACGCCACGTCCGAAACCTCTTCGCGCTCATTTCGCGGGATCGCGCGCGATGGGGCCGACCCGGGCCCGGGTGGCGCGCAGGTAGTCCGCCGGCGCCAGCAGGACCTGTGTTCCCCGAACTCCGGCGCTGACGGAGATGACGTCGAACAGCTCGATGGTCTCGTCGGCGAAGGCCGGGAAGTCCTTCCTGGCCCCCAGCACCGTCACGCCCCCGCGGATGTACCCGGTCAGCGGCTGCACTTCCTTCAAGGGCGCGATGTCCGTGCTCCGGTCGCCGGTCAGCCGCGCCAGCGCCTTGAAGTCGAGCTGGGCGTCGCCCGGCACCACCGCGAAGCAGTTGCCGGTGCGGTCGCCGTGGCAGACCAGCGTCTTGAAGACCTGCTCCGCCGGCAACCCGACCTTGCGCGCCACCGACGCGGCGCTCAGGTCGTCCTCGTCCACCTCGTACTCGCGCAGCGTGTAGCGGATGCCCAGTCCGTCGAGGATGCGCGCGGCGTTGGTCTTCATGCGCCACCGAAGTGCGGCATGACTTCCTCTGCGAAGGTCCTGAGTGACTCCATCACCAGCTCATGCGGCACCGTGCCCATCTGCTGCACGAGGATCAGCTCATCGACGCCGACGTCCTTAAAGCGATCGACGCTCTCCCGCGCCGCTGCCGGGTCGCCGATGATGGTGGCGAGCTGCGACCCGGGAGCGTTGCGCATCGCCCGCGCTTCTTCCAGCTCCGCGTCGCTCAGGTCCCCGCGCGGGATATCGAGCGCGCCCACCGGCCGCTCGCCGCTGAAGTAGTAGCGGGCCATCGAGTTGAGGAAGAAGCGCGCTCCCCGCGTGCCGTGCCGCAGCGCCGCCGCGTCGTCCTTCAGCACCAGCGTCGCGGGAGTGCAGGCGAACCAGTCGTTGCGGGCGCGCCCGGCCGGCTGCGCGGCGGCGACGGCCTGGCGGTATTCGCGGACCTTGTCGGCCAGGTACTCGTCGCTGCCGAAGGCGAAGTTGAGCGCCCCGAGGCCCAGCCTCCCGATGGCCGCCGCCGTGTCCGGCTTGGAGCAGGCCGCGAAGATGGGCGGATGCGGCGCCTGCACCGGCTTGGGGATCACCTGCGTCGGCGCGATGTGAAAGTGCCTGCCCTGGTGCTCGAAGACGTCGCTCGACCACATGCGCGGGATCATCTCGAGCGCCTCCAGCCACTCTTCGTGCAGCTGGGCCGGCCGGGTCTCGAAGGCTACCTGCTCCACCTGCGACGACGACTTGCCGGTCCCCCAGTTCACCCTCCCGCCGGAGAGGATATCCAGCGTGGCGATGCGCTCGGCGATGCGGATGGGATGGTTGTAGCGCCCGGGCAGGAGCGTGACGCCGTGGCCGAGCCGGATGCGCTTGGTGCGCGCGGCGACGAAGGCGAGGAACACCTCCGGCGCCGAGGAGTGCGAATACTCGTAGAGGCCGTGGTGCTCGACCTCCCAGACGCAGTGGTAGCCGAGCGCGTCGGCCAGCACCGCCTGCTCGACGCAGTCGTGGAAGAGCTGCGCCTCGGTCGTGCGGGTGGGCCGGCTCAGCTGCATCTCGAAGAAGATGGAGAACTTCATCCGGCCATCCAGCGCGCGAGCCGACGCGCAAGGAGGCCGCGCAGGCCTTTCAGCCTGGCCGCGGCACGAAACGACTCGACCAGGCCCGAGACCAGCATGCCCGCCAGTGCCTGTCCGTCGACGCGCAGGCGGCCGGAGAGCTGCGCGCCGGCGAGATCGGCGCGGCCCGCCAGCAGATCGAGCAGCGTGGCCGCCCTCAGGGTCACGACCGCCCGCTGGGAGGCTGCGCCGCGCGGGCCCGGCCCGTCCGGCGGGGGGGCGCCGCGCAGGAGCCGGACGCGGCCGTCGCGGGCGCGCAGGGTGAGGTCGCCGCCGCCCGGCCCGGTCAGGTCGAGGTGGACGGTGGCCTCGTACCCGGCGAGGTCCGCCCGCGGCGGCTCCCGGCGCGAGGCGCCGTCGACCAGGCGCGCGAAGACGGCGAGGCGCCGGTCGAGGCGGCGCGGCACGTTCTCGGCGTAGCTGCGCATCACCTCGCGCGCCGTCGGGCAGCGCGGCTTCCAGCCCAGCTCCGCCCGCGCCTTCGCCGAGGAATAGACCAGCGGAAAATCCGCCGCCGTGAGCCAGCCGGGGTCCGCCGGCGGCAGGAGGCGGAGCCCGGTCGCGATCGCTTCCAGCGCCCGCAGCGGCCCCCGCGGCACCCGCAGCCGCCGCAGTCCCGCGGCCCGGGCCAGGTCGCGCGCGGGCAGCGGCTCCTCCGCCGCGAGGATGAACGCCCCGCGCGCGCCCGACTTGAGCGCCAGCAGGAAGGCGTCGGCGACGTCTTCGTCCCAGACCAGCGGCATCGAGCCGCCGTCGGGAAAGAGCCCGCGCCGCATCGCCGCGCCCAGCTGGTGATCCATCCGCCGGCCGATCAAGATCGCCGGCCGGAAGCGCGCCACGCTCAGCTCCGGATGCGCCGCTTCCAGCTGATCGAGGCGCGCCTCGACGTCGAACTTGGCGCAGGCGTACCAGAACTCCGCCTGCCGGGTGCGCGGCGTCGTCTCCACCACCGGCACCGGCAGCCCGGCCACCACGCCGTACGCCGCCACCGACGAGGCATAGAGGATGCGCCGCACCCCTGCCTGCAGCGCGGCGTCGAAGACGTTGGCGCTGCCGCGGACGTTGACGTCGTCCTGCAGCTCCCGCCGCCCCCGCCTGGCCACCAGGAAGGCGAGATGGATGACCGCGTCGCAGGCTGCCAGGTGTTGCGCGAGGCTGGGGTCGCGCACGTCGGCCCGCACCTCGCGCAGCTTGCTCGAGACCACCAGCGGCGGCCGCAGATCGATGGCGACGATCTCCTTCACCGCCCGCGTGTCGGCGAGGCGCCGCAGGATCAGCGTCCCCAGCTGCCCCGACCCTCCCGTGACGGCGACGCGCACCGGCGGAGCCTACCCGATCGCGTCCTCTTCAGCCGCCGCCAGCCGCTCGCGCCAGTCGCCCGCCGCGGCAGAGACCTCCAGCGCTCCCGGGATCGGCGCCCCGTCCGCTCCGGCGATCCAGACGGCAAAGACGCCGGCTCCGGCGCAGACGAGCGCAGCCTCGGCGCTGCGCACCACCGCGGCCAGCTTCCCCGCCGCGGAGAGGAAGCGCTCCACCTCGTGCGCCCGCGAGAGCGCGCGGTCCGCGTCGTCGCCGGCGATGCGGACGATCTGGGTGCGCCCGGCCGAGGGCAGCTCCGCCCCGGTCTGCGCCGCCAGGGTCCCCGCCGCCACCGTCTCGTTGGTGAGCGCGTCGAGGAGGATGAAGGCCCCGGTAACGCGGTTGTCCGCGTAGGCATCGCCGAGGATGGGCCGCGCGCACTGCACGGCGATGCGTCCGATCTCGTTGAGCAGCAGCGTCGAGGCGGGCTCCTCCGCGAGCGTCTCCGGGTCGAGCCGGGCGCGGACCTGCGTCACCCGCGCCGGCACCGTGCGGGTGGTGTGCTTGAGCAGGTACGCGCGCTGCGGATCGAGCGGCCGTTCGGCCAGCCAGACCGCGGTGGCCTCGAGGCGGGTGCGCGCGACCGGCGCCTCCCCGGGACGGGCGAGGAGATCGCCGCGGCTGGCGTCCACCTCGTCGGAGAGCTGGAGGACGACCGACATCGGCGCGAAGGCGCGCTGCAGCGGCCCATCAAACGTTTCGATGGCGCGCAC
>JAYWAJ010000532.1:0-3006 GCA_043782525.1 Deltaproteobacteria bacterium
CCGGAGCAGGCGTCGCGCACCGGCATGGCCGGCATCGACGACCGCATCGCCGACTTCGGCCCCGGCCATCGCGCCCGGCAGCGGCAGGCGGTGATCGAGGCGCTGGGCAAGCTCGAGGATCGGCAGCAGGCGGAATCCGACCCGCTGGTGAAGCAGGACCTGAGCATCCTCGTCGGGGCGGCGCAAAAACAGATCGAAGGCTCGGAGCTGTACGAGCGCCTGACCGTGCCCTACGCCCCGCTCCCGCGCATCATCTTCGGCAGCCTGCGCAGCCTGCTCGACCCGCAGACCGCCGCGGCGCGCAGGCCGGCGGCGCTGTTGCGGGTGCGCAAGTACGCGGGCCTCGAGCCGGGAACCACCTCGGTCGTCCAGCTCGTCGAGGCAGAGACCCGCGAGGGGCTGCAGAAGGGCCTCCTGCCCCCCAGCCGGCTCGAGGTGGAGAACGACCTGCAGACCTCGAAGTTCCTCCTCGACGGCATCGAGAAGCTCTTCCAGCAGTTCCAGATCGAGGGCTACGCGCAGCCCGTCGCCGAGTTGCGCAAGCAGCTGCAGGGCTACCTCGACTTCGTCCAGGCGGAGGTCCTGCCCAAGTCGCGCGACGACTTCCGCCTCCCTCCCGAGATCTACGCCTTCCAGCTCCGGCAGGTCGGCGTCGACATCCCGCAGGAGGAGCTCACCCACCGCGCCCACGCCGCCTTCGACCAGATCCAGGGCGAGATGCAGGCGCTGGCCGCCCGCATCGCCGCCGCGCACGGCTTCCCCAGCGGCGACTACCGCGAGGTGATCAAGCAGCTGAAGAAGGCGCAGATCCCCGACGACCAGGTGCTGGCCTTCTACCAGCAGCGGCTGGCGCAGCTGGAGCAGATCATCCGGGAGCAGAAGCTGGTGACGCTGCCTTCGCGGCCCGCCCGCATCCGGCTGGGCTCTCCCGCCGAGAACGCGTCGCAGCCCGCGCCGCACATGGTGCCGCCGCGGCTGATCGGCAACACCGGCGAGCAGGGCGAGTTCGTGCTTCCGCTCGGCATTCCGGGAGACCCGGAGGAGCGGGGTTCCCCTGCGGCGGGCGCAGGCCACAGGCCGCAGCCTCCGACCGAAGCGAAGTACGACGACTTCAACTACGACGCCGCCGCCTGGACCCTGACCGCCCACGAGGCGCGCCCCGGCCACGAGCTGCAGTTCTCGCGCATGGTGGAGAGCGGCGTCTCGCTGGCCCGCGCCATCTTCGCCTTCAACAGCGTCAACGTCGAAGGCTGGGGCCTCTACGCCGAGGCGATGGCGCTGCCCTTCATGCCCGACGAAGGAAAGCTCATCTCGCTGCAGCTCCGCCTGCAGCGGGCGGCGCGGGCCTTCCTCGACCCCGAGCTGCAGCAGGGCAAGTGGACGCCCCAGGCGGCGCGGGCGTTCCTCATGGCCAACGTCGGCCTCTCGCCCGCCTTCGCCACCGAGGAGGTGGACCGCTTCACCTTCCGTGCGCCGGCCCAGGCCACCTCGTATTTCTACGGCTACGTCAGGTTGACCGAGCTTCGCGCCGCCGCCGAGAAGCAGCTGGGCGGGCGCTTCGTCCCGCAGGCGTTTCACGACCTGGTGCTGGCGCAGGGCCTCCTGCCGCCGGATCTGATGCGCAAGGCAGTCCTGGCGGCGCTTGCCCCCTGACCGGATTTTTTGGAGGCCAGCCGCCCTTCGGCTAGTCTTGCGGCCGATGCGAGCCGCCTTTGCAGCAGCGATGGCCCTCTCCGCGGGCGCCCTGGCCGCCGAGACCTCGGGGACCCTGGCCGGCGTGGTGGTGGACGCCGCCACGCAGAACCCCGTCGCCGAGGCGCTGATCACGGCCCGCGGGCCGGCGCTCCTCGGCGAGCAGAGCGCGGTCACCGACGAGACCGGCGCCTTCGAGATGACCTTCCTGCCCGCGGGCACCTACGGCCTCTCCATCAAGCGGGACGGCTTCGAGCCCTTCGCCCCCGACGGCCTCGTGCTCCGGGGCCGCAAGGTCAAGATCCGCCTCGCGCTCTTGCAGACGGTCAGCGCGCCGCCGCCGCCGCCGCCGGTGCAGGAGACGGCGGTCGAGTTCAGCGACGGCATGACGGCGCCGGCGATGATCTCCGGCCCCATCCCCGAGTACACCCAGGGCGCCATCGAGCGCGGCATCGAGGGCGTCATGCAGGTGCGCTGCACCGTCACCGTCGCCGGCGCCGTGCGCCGCTGCAAGGTGCTCAAGGGCCTGCCCTACATGGACCGCGCCGTGGTCACCGCGCTCGAGGCCCGCAGGTACAAGCCCGCCCTCTCCCAGGGCAAGCCGGTCGATGTGTTTTATACCTTTACCCTCCTGCTCAAGCTGCCCGCCCAGTAGTCACCAGACGGTGCAGTGGTTGACGGGCGCCATCGGGCTGCCCGCCTTGCAGGAGAAGGCCTTGGCGAAGTCGGGCGTGTCGGAGACCGGCCCGTTGACGCGCCACTGCCCGGTCGAGTGCGGATTGGTCAGCGCCTGCGTCCGCGCCGCCTCGGGCCGGTAGTTGGTGCACCACACCTGGCCAAAGGCAATGAACGCCTGCTGCTCGGCGTTGAACCCGCCGACAACGTCGGGGACACGATCGCGGCGCGCAGCGCCCATCGTGTCCCCAGCTGGTGGCCCTAACCGCGCGCGCAGCGCCGCCAGCATCATCTTCAGCCCGCCGATGTCGCCGATGTTCTCCCCCAGCGTCAGGTGCCCGTTGAGGTGCACGTCGTCGACCGCGATGTATCCGTCATATTGCTTCGCCACGCACTCGGCCCGCTCGACGAAGGCCTTGTTGACCGCCGGCGACCACCACTCGTGCAGGTTGCCGTCGCCGTCGAACTTGCGGCCCTGGTCGTCGAAGCCGTGGGTCAGCTCGTGCCCCATCACCATGGCCAGCCCGCCGTAGTTCGACGGCAAGGGCGCCTCCGGTGAGAAGAAGGGCAGCTGCAGGATGCCGGCGGGGAAGACCATCTCGTTGAGCGAGGCGCTGTAATAGGCGTTCACAGTCGGCG